>JAQUYU010000064.1:4780-9750 GCA_028691695.1 Sphaerochaetaceae bacterium
CCGTTTGCGAATGCAAAGCCGGCAGCAAGAAGCAGCACCAAGCAGACTGTCAAAATCTTCTTCATAATTTCTACCTCCGAAATAGAATTCATTTTATATCCGCCACAGAAGTTCCCTTTACAAGTGAGCACTCCTGAACGATTTGCTTTTTAAAATCAGGACTGCAGCTGCCGGAAATCAGACTCAGCAGCATCTCTGCCGCCTTCGATCCGACCTCGCTGTCGCCCATGTCCACATGTGTGAAATCATTGCTTCCAGCATTCACCCACTCCGGACTTCCAATCACTATCACGCTTGTATCCTTGCCGATCACTTTCCCGGCATCGGTCAGGCAGCGGATTCCGCCTTTTGCCTGCATGTTGAATCCGTAGATGAACGCTGTTACCTCAGGGTGATCCTTCAACACGTGAAGTGTGCCTTCACAGCCGCCTTCATCTGAAAAACCAGTCGCTTCGACCACAACATTTCCCCTGCCTTCATAGGCATCGCGGACACCTTCTGCTCTCAGAAGCAGATCGCTGACTTTGGTATTCCATCCTATGTACGCAACATTCTTGTGGCCAAGCCTCTGCAGCTCGCCGGCGGCAAGCTTTCCGAACCCATAGTTGTCAGTGGCAATCCGGCAGTAGTCATCAACACCAGGAAGCGGTCTGTCAACAACCACCATCGGGATGCCAAGCTTCCTTATCAATGCAGTATTCTCGGTTCCTTCCACAGTAGGTGTCACGATGAGTCCATCGACTCTCTGCTCCAGCATTCTTCGAAGGAAATCCTTCTCTCTGCCTGGGTTGTCCAGAGTATCGCAGATAACGAGGTCATAGCCTCGCTTCATGAAAACCTTCTCCGCTGAAACGATGATCCTTGTGAAGAACTGGTTTTCGAACTGCGGCACCAGTATCCCAATAAGCTTAACTTCCTTGCCTTTGAGTGATGCGGCGCTATTGCTCTTGATGTAATCCAGTTCATCTACGGCCTTCATCACCTTCTCTCGTGTTGCCTGGCTGATGTACCGTCCGCTCTTGCTGCTCAGGACATAGCTTACAGTGCTGGCAGTAGTTCCCGCTCTTTCAGCAACATCCTTTAGTGTAGTGTATCTGGCCATCTTCAAAGCTCCAATAACAATAGGCAATCGTTTGCCTAACTGGGATTTTAAAAGGAAGCAACTTAGGCAATCGTTTGCTTCCCTACTTACTAACAGTACACTATGGTTTTTGAAATCTGTCAAGAAAAATCAGATTATTTTTTCGGGGTGCGTAGTCCATTTCCAAACCGTTCAAACCGTTCAAACCGTTCAAACCGTTCCTGCCTGACCTGTAAAATCTGGGAGGAATTCGTTGTTTTCGGCATGAATATTGCAGAAACCCGTGGCGAAGAATGAGGGATTGGCCAAGCAATCATGATTCTTGGTGCATGAAAAAGGGGTGCCGAAACACCCCCTGTAAGAAACTATTTGTCCTTTCCCTTCTTGCGGGGAGAGATGATCAGAAGAACAAGATAGATGGCGATCATGACTGCGAAAATCGCAACCATGCCTTTCCACATAAGCGTAAGTGAAAGAAGTGTAGAATTCATAGCAGCCTCCTAAAGCATTGCCGGGACCAAGCCCAGAATCACGCCGCCTGCGATGACCGAACCTATCTGGCCAGCGACATTGGCACCGACGGCATGCATGAGAAGATGGTTCTGAGGATCGGCCTCCTGCCCCATCTTCTGAATAACACGCGCCGACATCGGGAATGCAGATATTCCTGCAGCACCGATCATAGGATTGACCTTGTTCTTAGAGAAAAGATTGAGAAGCTTGGCAAACAGGCAGCCGGCCATCGTGTCGAACACGAATGCAAGAAGCCCAAGAGCCATGATCATCAGAGTCTGGACGCTTACGAAGTTCTCAGCACGCATAGTTGAAGCAATAGTGATGCCGAGAAGCAACGTGATAAGATTTGCAAGAGCAGTCTGCGCAGTATCCGAAAGGGAACCAAGGACTCCACACTCGCGAATCAGGTTTCCGAACATCAGAAGACCGACAAGGCTCACAGAAGCAGGAGCAACGAGACCGGCGATGAATGTAACGATGATCGGGAAGAGGATTCTTGCAGTCTTGGAAATCCCACGAGGATTGTAAGGCATCTTCATAGCCCTTTCCTTCTTCGTAGTGACAAGCTTGATGGCAAACGGCTGGATTATAGGAACGAGAGCCATGTATGAATAAGCAGCCACGGCGATGGGACCGACGTACTGGCTCTTCAGAACCTGGCTGACCAGGATGCTGGTCGGGCCGTCAGCAGCACCGATTATTCCGATTGAAGCAGCATCGGCAAGGTTGAACCCGAGAAGAGTCGCAACCGTGATGGTGCCGAAGATTCCCCACTGAGCAGCAGCTCCGAAGAGAATCAGCTTCGGATTGGAAAGAAGCGGGCCGAAGTCGATCATAGCGCCGATTCCGATGAACAGAAGAAGCGGCATGGCTTCTGAAGCATTGATTCCGACCTGGAACAGCCAGTCCAGAATGCCCTGAACATCGCCAAGCTCGCCCATCGTCTGGGTTATGGCGCCGGACGCTGGAATATTGACCAGGATCGCACCGAAACCCATCGGAAGCAGGAGCGCAGGCTCCAGCTTCTTCTTGATAGCCAGAAAAATCAGAATTGCAGCGATTGCGTACATCACCAGCTGCTTCCAGCCGATGCCCAAGATACCCTCGTACAGAAACTCCATAAGGGCCTCCCGAAAAAACAAGTTAGGGAAGATGTTGACTCTGCCTCATCTTTCATGCGACTAAGAGCTCCCCAGACGACTTACAATATATCAGACAGAAGGACAGAAAAACAAGAGAAATGAAAGCCTATTGCTTTCGAAAGCGCCTCAGATGAGTGAATTCGCACCCGTCGGCAGCAAGGTAGAGCACATGGCAGAACGGAGTCGGTATCCCGTAGCGATGCCCGAGCTCAATGACAGTTCCGCAGAACCATGCATTCTCAGTCGGCCGTGGCGCCTGCATATCCTGCAGCATCGAAGTCTTGCCTTCATAGCTCAGAGAAGAGATCATCACCTTGGTGCGCTTCCATTCTTCATCGAGAAGGCGGACTCCGGCATGGGCAAGGCTCACAGCCTTCACCTCGGAAAACACCCCGTCGATAAGCTCATCGATTGACTGGCAGGCAGAGAAATCACCATAGCCCGCATTGCAGATCGCAGAAACAGTATTGATTGCGCAGTTGAGTGCAAACTTGCTGTAAAGCTCATGCATTATATCCGGCGGGGTCTGGATTCCAAGGCCGCATCGGACAAACAGGCTGCGCACAGCCTCAAGCTCAGCAGACATTGAACCATCCTTCTCTCCTGCGAATGTCTCGCCGCGTGCAGTACATGTGATGCTGTTGCCATCCCGCTCGGAATCAAGTCCTTTTGCAAAGCAGAGCAGAACATGCGCCTGTGCAAATGCACTTTGAAGGATATCTTCGCTTACGATGCCGTTAAGCAGGCTCATGATGATGCATCCAGGGGCAATCTGGCCATTCAGGCCATCAACAACCTCATGAAGCTGAGGATTCTTAGTGGCGATGATCACCAGATCCACCTTTGGAAGAAACCGGTTCTGTTCAAACGAAACGTAGTTGAAATCCATCCTCTTTCCATTGAGCAGCAGCCCGTCCTTGATGTATCTCTCTGTACGCTCAGAATCAGCAAGGATCCTGACATGATCCTTGCCCAAAGTACGGGAAAGACCATCCGCGACGAGAATTCCAACAGCACCTGCGCCGACGATGCAGACATTGGCCAGAATCATAAACACCTCTTGGCATTGTATTACAGGATTGACGCCAGAATATCAATAACATTAAAGCCGCCAGGCTAAAACCAAGCGGCTTTGATTTCACAGCAAGAACCCTATTCCAGAGAACCTTCAGCTCCAAGGGAAACCCATGACGGCTCTGCATCGGCTTTCTTTGAAAATCCGACAGAGGCAGGTGCCTGCCCATCAGGAACCTCGAAAACGAGGCTGTAGACGGTTGTCCTCTCCTGCTTTCCTGTTCGCATCTTGAATGTGCTGGTTGCAGTATAGTACTGCTCAAGACTCTGGCCAAACCCCTTCACTTCGCTTCCATCGGAGAGCTTGAGCACTGGAGTGTTCCACTGAGCTTCGGTCTTGGCAGACGAATCGGAGCTTGCAGTAAGCTCAAGCACATAGAAGTCGCCCAAGGTATATAGCTTGCCGCGGCCGGATGAAATAGTATTTCCCAGACGGATCAGCTTCGCGCTGTCCCAGTCGATTCCTAGAAATTCAGGCGCATCAATGCTGAAGCCTGTCTCCATATCGGGAGTATCCTCAACGAAATACTCGAAAGTGCTGTCCTCGTGCAGGATCGCAATGCGGCCATCATCAGTCCTTGCAGTGACATTCCCTGCTGCAAACGCAGAAGCGCCCAAGAGAAGCGCTGCCAGAATAACACAGATTGATCTCTTCATTTTCTATCTTCTCCTTTGATTCGAAAATCTAAGGATAATCTATCCAATCAAGAGACCAGCGTTAAGCGTTGTTCAAACTTCTTCATAATAATTCACAGTTGTTCGAATCCGTCAATCATCTTATGAAGGATCCTGTACAGAGCTGCAAAGTCCGAGTCATCGATCTTAATGCACTTCCGCATTCCCTGAGGAATTGAGAGCGCCTTCTCTCGCATATCCAGACCAGGCTGAGTGATGGAAATCATCACTACCCTCTCGTCATCGCTGCTGCGAGTGCGCCTCACATAGCCCTTGGACTCAAGCTTCTTCAGAAGCGGAGTCAGGGTTCCGGAATCAAGGAACAGAGTCCTGCCCAGTTCGCTGACCGACAGCGCCGGAGCCTCCCAGAGAGCCATCATCACGGCATACTGGGTGTATGTCAGATCAAGCTCATCCAGGAACGGACGGTACTGCCTGAGAATCTCCTTGGAGCAGGCATATAGAGGAAAGCACAGCTGGCT
>JAQUYU010000065.1:0-1846 GCA_028691695.1 Sphaerochaetaceae bacterium
ATTGTCCAGGATGTTTTGATTGTCCAGCCGCTGACGTTCATGAACAGCAGCGGAGTCATTGCTCATTGGTTTGACCTGAAGGACGAAGGGAATACCGTTGTTGCCGTTTGTGACAACATGGATCTGGAGCCTGGAATGGTCAGGGTTCGATGGGTGCAGAGCCGGAGCACGCACAAGGGGCTCAGGTCGTTGCAGGAGAATATGCCTGATGTCAGGATTCTGGCTGTCTTCGTCGGAATAGGACGACCTGCAGAAGGGGTGAGCGTTCCTGATCATGTCCTGTCGCGTCCAGCGGACGAACAGAAGATGAAGCTGTTCATTGAAGGCGTTGAGAATGCCTCACGGGCACTGGAGATGCTGGCAATGGGCGGCAGCGTGACCGATGTGCAGTTCGAGTTCAACAAGAAGCAGAAGATATGAGCAGCGTTTTCGAGAAGGTCAGTGAATTCATGGAAAACCGCCAGGGCGGAGTGCTTGCCGCATTCTCAGGCGGTGCGGATTCGCTTGGCCTGCTGATTGCTCTTTGCAAGACGGTCGGGGCAGATAACGTTGCTGCTGCATACGTGGATCATGGAATCAGAAGCAGAGCAGAACTTGAGCAGGAGATTGCACTCAATCGTCAGAATTGCCAGAGCCTTGGAGTGAAGTTCAATGTCTGTACGCTGGAAAGCGAGGCTGTTTCATCGCTTTCCCGTCAGCGTGGCTGCGGAACCGAAGAGGCTGCCAGAGTGCTGAGGTATCAGGCTCTGGAAAGCGCAAGATGCAATTCCGGGCTCAAGTGGATTGCAACGGCTCACAATGCAGACGACCAGGCGGAGACTGTCCTGATGAGACTGCTTTCAGGGAAGGCCGTTGCAAGCCTTGCAGGGATAAGGGAGCAGTCGCTCTGCATCATCCGCCCGGTGCTTGGATGCACTCATCAGGAACTCCAGCAGGTTTGCACCGATGCAGGAATGCGATGGTCTGATGACTCAACCAACAGCACGGATGACTATCTAAGAAACAGGATAAGGCATCAGATCATGCCGGCAGTCAGCAGCGTGTTCCCGGGATGCAGGCAGGCTATTCTGCGTTTCTCCGAGGAGATGCAGGAGCTGTCGCTTCCTGAATTTGACATTTCAGATGGAGCTGAGCTTGGGCTGTTCAAAGGACTGGGGACGCTTCAGAAGAAGGCCCTTGTGTACCAGATCTGGGACAAGGCGCTTGAAGATGATTTCGTCCCGCTTGGACGCAGCATGATGGAGCGGATTCTTGAAGCCGTGGATGAAGGAAGAAGCATCAATATTGCAGGCAGCGGTGTCTGGGTTTCAATTATACGAGGAAGGCTTTTCGTCCGCCGCGAGGCTTTGGTTCCGCCATGGAGCTTCGAGCTTGACATGAGCAGAAGCGGACAGCGGATTGAACTTCCGGGATCGCACGTGCTTCTGCGCGGTGACTGCAATGATTTGCAGGCGAACCCCGATGGAAGGGAAATCTACATTTATCCACATACAACAGATGGCCGCATGTGCGTCAGGCAGGCAAGGGACGGTGACTTCATCACTCTCAAAGGCGGGCGCAAATCAGTGCTTGAATTGATGCAGGAAATGGGAATTCCTAGGCCTGATCGTGGTTTGGTGCCATTGATCTGTGATGAAAGCGGTGTGATTGCCGTGATGGGAAAGGCCTTCGGAGGGCGTGACCGGATTGCCAGAAAATGCAGGTGCACCCTTGCCCCAAACGTGTTAAGTTTATATATTGTGGAATAAGGAATAGTACAGTGAGCGAAGATAATAAGAACAATAATGTCAATCCGGACACAAATCCGGAGAATAAAGATAATCCTCAGACTGGCTCAAAGCCTGAT
>JAQUYU010000065.1:1946-9735 GCA_028691695.1 Sphaerochaetaceae bacterium
CTGGAGGACAAGGGCGTGAACGTGATGGGCGCCGATGCCGACGTCTCGATCCTCTCGCTCATCCTGCAGATGGTTCCTTGGGTGATCTTCATCTTCCTTGCAGTGTCTCTCATCAAGCAGACAAGGGGCAACGGTCAGCTGATGAACTATGGCAAGAGCAATGCCAAGGAATACACAGATACTGACATCAAGATCACATTCGATGATGTTGCCGGCCAGAAAGAGGCCAAATATGAGCTTCAGGAGATCGTTGACTTCCTGAAGAACCCTGCCAAGTTCAAGGATGTCGGAGCAAGGATGCCGCGTGGCGTGCTGCTTGTCGGGCCTCCTGGAACCGGAAAGACTCTGCTTGCAAGAGCAGTAGCAGGAGAGGCGAAGGTCTCGTTCTTCCATACCAGCGGTTCTGATTTCGTCGAGATGTTCGTCGGAATGGGCGCAGCCCGTGTAAGGGATCTGTTCGAGCAGGGACGCAAGCATGCTCCATGCATCATATTCATCGATGAGCTTGATGCCGTCGGGCGAAGCCGCGGAAGCGGTCTTGGCGGCGGTCATGACGAGCGTGAGCAGACTCTCAACCAGATGCTTGTTGAGATGGACGGCTTCTCGCCTGATCTTGGAGTCATAGTCATGGCGGCCACAAACCGCCCTGATGTTCTTGATCCTGCGCTTCTCAGGCCAGGGCGATTTGACCGCCAGGTCACTGTCGATCTTCCTGATATCAAGGAACGCGAGGATATTCTCAAGATTCATTGCCGCAAGGTTAAGCTTGATTCAGATGTGGATCTTTCCAAGGTCGCCAGAGCAACTCCAGGCGCCAGCGGAGCCGATCTTGCCAATATCGTCAATGAAGCTGCGCTTTACGCTGCCAGAGAAGGCAAGCGCACTGTTTCCATGAACAATTTCGAGGAAGCAAGGGACAAGGTCGCATTCGGAGTCGCACGCAAGTCCAGGGTTATGACTCCTGAAGAGAAGACTGCCACAGCCTACCATGAGGCAGGGCACACGCTTCTGTATTACTATCTCAAGCATCTGGATCCGCTGCACAAGGTGACGATCATCCCGCACGGAAGAGCACTTGGCATGACGATGAGCCTGCCGATCAACGACACGACCACCTTGACACGCAGCCGGCTGGAAGACCACATCAAGGTCTGCATGGGCGGCTATGTCGCAGAGGAACTTGTGTATGGAGAGACGACCACAGGCACGAGCAACGACATCAAGCAGGCTACTGACATCGCCCGCAGGATGGTAACCGAATGGGGCATGAGCGAAATCGGGTTCATCTCGTACGGAGAAGAGGATGAGCCTCTGTTCCTTGGACGCTCGATTGCGCAGCACAAGGATTATTCGGAAGACACAGCACGAAGGATTGACGAGGAGATCAACAAGATAATCAAGAAGTCCATGGCCGAGGTGAAGGACATCCTGTCTGAGCATCGCGACCAGCTTGACAAGCTCACTCAGGAGCTTGTTGCGAAAGAGACGCTCGACGACAGTCAGGTCAGAGAGCTTCTTGCCTTCCCTCAGGTTGAGAATCCGGCGGAGATCTAGAACGGAAAATTTATGGTAGAATCAAAGTACAAGAGAAATTTCTGTATCATTGCACACATCGACCACGGCAAGAGCACTCTTGCCGACCGGTTCATCGAGATGGCTCACCTTCGCGACCCTCATGCTGCAAAGCAGGATCAGATCCTGGACAACATGGACATCGAGCGCGAAAGAGGCATCACAATCAAAAGCCAGGCGGTGACCATCCCTTACACTGCGAAGGACGGTCATCTTTATGAGCTCAACCTGGTGGATACTCCGGGTCATGTGGACTTCTCCTATGAGGTTTCCAGAGCGATAAGCTCATGCGAAGGTGCTGTGCTGCTGGTGGATGCTACACAGGGCGTAGAGGCTCAGACTCTAGCAAACCTGTACATGGCGATGGAGCATAATCTTGAGGTCATTCCTGTCGTGAACAAGATAGACCTCGTGAGTGCGGACATAGAGGGAACTCTGGGACAGATCGATTCAGAGCTTGGCCTGGACAGCGATGATGCCGTGCTTGTGTCTGGAAAGACCGGAGAAGGCGTTCCAGATCTGCTTGAGGCCATCGTCCGCATGGTTCCGCCGCCATCAGGCAGCAGCGACGATCCTTTCAAGGCTCTCATATTCGACTGCCACTATGATGCCTACCGAGGTGTCATAGTCCATTTCCGCGTGTTCGACGGAACCGTGAAGGAAGGCGATACTATCCGTTTCATGCACACGGGCGCTGAGTACAAGGTGGACGAGCTTGGGATATTCCAGCTCGATCTGATCAGGACCCGGATCCTCAATGATGGAGATGTAGGGTACATGATCTGCGGGGTGAAGGCTGTAAGCGATGTGAACGTCGGCGATACTGTCACCGATGAGGACAACCCAGCCTCTGAGGCTCTTGCTGGATTCAAGGAAGCCAAGCCTGTAGTGTTCAGCTCGCTGTTCCCGGTGGATTCCAACGACTACGAGGAGCTGCTTGAGGCAATCGAGAAGCTCAAGCTCAATGATGCTTCTCTGATCTATGAAAAGGATTCTTCCGCTGCACTGGGACAGGGTTTCAGATGCGGATTCCTGGGAATGCTTCACCTTGAAGTCGTTCAGGAGAGAATCGAGCGTGAGTTCGGGCTTTCGATAGTGCTTACCAGTCCTTCGGTCAACTACAAGATCCATATGAAGAACGGAGAGCTTCTTGAGGTGGACAATCCTCTGGAGTTCCCTGATCCTGCCAGGATCGAATACTCGGAGGAGCCTTACATCCTTGCCGAGGTAATGACGCCGACTGAATACGTCGGATCAATCATCAACCTCTGCATAGAGAAGCGCGGAGTTCAGACCAAGATGGACTATATCGATGCCAAGCGAGTGACTCTTACCTATGACATGCCTCTTGCTGAAGTCCTCTTCGACTTCTATGACAGGCTCAAGTCAATCAGCCGCGGCTATGCCTCGTTCGATTACCAGATTACGGATTACAGGCGGACCGAGCTTGTGAAGATGGATATTCTTGTCAATGGCGAGGCTGTTGATGCACTGAGCCAGCTTGTTTTCAAGGGCGAGGCCCAGGCTCATGGACGTCAGGCCTGCGAGCGTCTTAGGGATGAGATTCCACGCCATCAGTTCAAGATTCCTATTCAGGCTGCAATCGGCGGCGATATAATCGCCCGCGAGACTATAAGCCCGTTCAGGAAGGATGTCATTGCAAAATGCTACGGCGGAGATATTTCCAGAAAGAGAAAGCTGCTGGAGAAGCAGAAAGAAGGCAAGAAACGCCTCAAGCTCGCTGGAAACGTCGAGATTCCTCAGTCTGCATTCCTTGCTGTGCTCAAGAGCAAGCCTGAGGAATAGCTCAGGCTTCGGCGACGCACATCGTGCTGTGCTGCCTTATTGACAGGACAGTGCAGCTGCCTTTGCCGAACGTCTTCTCCATGAATGTGATGTAATGCTTCAGGATGTGGTTTGGAACATAGGCCTGGATTGTGCCTGCGAAGCCGCCGCCGTGGACGCGTGATGCTCCGCTGCTTCCAAGAAACTCATCTGAAAGTGCCAGAGCCAGGCTCAGTCCCTGCTCCTTGGGGCTTGAATTGCAGTAAACGTTCTGAAGATACTCGAACGACGAGCGTCCGCTTTCCTTGACCATCGAGAGATAGGCTTCGAACTCATTGTGCTTGAGAAGCTTGTACATTTCCTGCGCCCTGCGGGTTTCATTGAAGAAATGGATTGCTCTCAAGAGGGCTCTGTCATTGCTCAGGCGGCTCCTCAGCTCAGGCAGCTTCTTGAAGAATGCCGAAGGCTTGACTTCTGACAATGTCGAGCAGCCCATCAGAGCGGCGACCTGCTTCATCTCAGAGGGAATCGCTGCATATTCATCTGTAAGGTCGGCATGATTGCCGCCGGTGTCAACCACGACTAGTGAGTGCCCATGTTCCTGGTCATCGAATGCAAAGTTCACTGTCCTGACCCTTGGCTTGGCCGGATCGGCGAAATCAATTGATACGATGCCTCCATTTGCGCATGCAACCTGATCCATCAGTCCGCATGGCTTGCCGAAGTATACGTTCTCGGCGTACTGGCCTATCTGGGCAAGGACTGTGGTGGAGAGGCTGTCGGCCGCGAACAGGTGGTTGAAGATCGTTGCCGTGAGCACTTCAATGGCTGCCGAACTGCTGAGCCCTGAGCCCTTCAGAACGCTGCTGGTGGTTCTGGCATGGAATCCTGAAATAGCAAATCCTCTGTCGGCGAAGCTTCTTGCAATTCCGCGGACAAGAGCTGCAGTGCGGCCTTTCTCATCTTCATGAACAGCAAGGTCAGTGATGTCCACCTTCACAGGCTCATAGCCTTCGCTTGCAATTGTGACGACAGGTTCTGAATCGGGCTTCACGGCTGCAATCGTGTCCAGGTTGATCGATGCGGCAAGGACGAATCCCAGGTTGTGGTCGGTGTGGTTGCCAGCAAGCTCGGTCCGTCCGGATGTCGAGAATACCCAGCGGGTGTCGGCATCGACGATCTTCAGATAACGCCTGCGCTGAGCCGGCAGGTCTGCATTCCGTCCATACAGTTCGGCGAATGTCCGGTCAAGTCTTCCTTTTTCGATCTGCTGTGCAATGTCCATAGGCATCTCCTTTTCTTCTGGCAAAACCCTTGTTCTTCATTATTCAGATAATATCAAGCAAGGTCAACTCTCATATGAACTGATACGGTCAGTCGATCAGATTGAAGGAAACAGTTCGGCTCGTGTCCAGGAGCTCGCATCGTCCGAGACCTCTGTCGCTGTACCATGCCTCAGGCTTCTGGTTGTCTGTAGGGTCGTTGCGCCAGAAACCGTTCTGACGTGAGTCAGGGCAGGCGAGAACCGAGCAGCAGGGAAGACGCATCGGGTCGAGATTGCCGAAGTAGAAATTCCATCGGTCGGTCTTGCCTTCACGCCATGCTCCGCCTCCGAACGAGCAGTCGGCGAACCACGGCTCATCAAGGCCCGGGATTCTGAATACCGCCCAGTCGTGGCAGGAGACTCCGTCCGGCGTGACGTACATCCCGCCTTCCCAGTCCGCTTGGATCCCTGACAGCCTGCACAGGATAATGAACAGGCAGGCCTGGATCCCGCAGTCTCCGCGGCGCATCGATGCTCCGTACTCTGCAAGGTTGGAAATAGTCTGATACGATGGCATGTAGGCATAATTCAGATGCTTTGTGATGTATGAATAGATCAGCTGGGCCTTCATCAAGGGATTGGCCTCAGAGCCGCAGATATCATGGGCAAGCTGCTCAAGATAAGGTGTCATGACAAGGTAAGGCGCTTGAGGGATGAAGGGTGCTTCAGGTCCGTGGACCTTTGAAAGTGATTTTTCCCAGTCGTGGTAATGAATCATGTTCTCAAGCTCGCATTCAATCCATGTCTCTTCTGAAGGATCAGATTCGAACCGCGCCATGCGAAGAGCAGAATCAGGGCTGTCGATGGAAATCAAGCCGGGGCTGCTGGATGTGACCTTGAATGACTGCATGTATTCTGATCTGATGGGAATGGGTATCTCGGCGCAGAGCTTCTCGCCATTTCGAACCGAGGCTGGTGCGACTTTGAATCCGATATGCACTGAGATCCTGGCACCCGCCTTGCCGTTTGATTTGATCAGAGCTGCCATCTTGTCACGAAGAGCCAGATCACGTGTCCTCTCCGGGCTCGGTGTGTCCTTGCTCAATGTGTCGATGAACCTTGCGTGGTAGTGGATCTTGCCTTCCACAAGTGCAAATGGCACTGTGCCGTTGCTTCGAAGCGCTTCAAGAGCCTGGGCAGTTGCGCTGCTGTCCGTCTGCTTCCACAGGCGGAGGGCTTCGGCTTCGCTGTAAGGATAATCCGAAATGCGCAGTGCCATCATCTGCTTTTCCAGCATCAGGCGCTGCTTTTCCATCGGGTCGGAATTGCCTATGACAGAATCGATCAGTGCAGTTGCCTGGCTGATGCATCCTGCGGCGGAAAGAGCTGCAACATCGGATCGCAGCGGATAGACATACGGTGTAAGGTCATTGATACGCATAGCCAAGGATAACCCCGTTGATGGCGTTGTTCAAGATGCGGGCGGGCCGAATCTGAGCCTCTTCACGGCTCGTGGACACACAAGTGCTTTTCTTCGAAGCCCTGTCCTCACGCTTCGGAGCCATCCCAAGCGGACAAGCGCTGCAATGGATGATCTTGCACTCTCGAACGTCCATGATGAAAGGGCATTCGCATAGATGAACCCTGATCTGCCTGCTCTTGGATAGACTGCGGTGAGGCTGCATGCAAGCTCGTTGACTCCGAATCGCAAAGGGTAGCGGCGCACAGCCTTGAGAATTGTTTCCATCTCGTATGGCACTTCCTGTGCATGCCCATCGCAGACATCGCATCCGCTGCATTGCTGCATCTCTCTTCCCATCAAAGCCATCAGGCCGCTTCGAAGGCATCCATTCTGGTCTGCAAAAACCCTAAGAAGGCTGCGTCGTCTCTGATTGGGTTCTGTGAGGCTGTCCGTGATTGCAGAATAGGGAACCATGACTATCGACTGGCTCTGCTTTGAATCGCGTCCTGCTCTTCCTGATTCCTGCAGAAACTCCTCGACGGTGTCGGGAATGCTGTAGTGAATCACCGTCCTGATGTTGCTCTTGTCCATTCCAAGCCCGTATGCGCAGGTTGCAACGAGGATTCCGTCATTTGATTGCTCGAACCATCTCTCGACGCTTGCACGTTCGCTCCGGTCCAGTCCTGCATGGTAATACCTCATGTCTGAATCTGGATTATGCCGCTTGAGCTTGAAGAACACCTTTTCAGTGAGGAACCGTGTTCGGCAGAACACCAGGGCGGGGCGTTCGCAGCGTCTTGCTATGTCGTCAAGCGTCTGTCCCCGGCAGAACGTTCGCACGGTGCTGTAGTGGATGTTGCTTCTGTCAGGGTCTGCAATCACCATATGCGGCTGCCTTCCTCCGAACAGGCATTTCTTCAGCTTCACGATCACAGCAGGGCTTGCTGTTGCGGTGAATGCAAGCACCTGGGATGGCTGAAGGATCCTGATTGCCGACATCAGCTGAAGATACGCTGGCCGGAACGTCTGGCCCCATTCGCACACGACGTGGGCTTCGTCCACAGTGAAGAGCTCGAGCTTCAGGGTCCGGAGGTGAGAAATCACCGACTGGGTGCATAGTGTCTCAGGGTTGGTGATTACAATCTTGCTCTGTCCTGACTGAAGCCTGTCCCAGATGGAACTTCGCTGCTCATGGCTCTGTCCTCCGCAGAGCAGCTCTGATTGAAGCCCGATGCGGTCCATGTGCTTCTTCTGGTCGCTCATCAGCGCAAGAAGAGGGTAGACTATCACCGTCACCCCACGCAGGATCGATGCTGGCAGCATGAAGCACAGGCTCTTGCCGTATCCTGTTGGGAATACCACAAGCTGCCCTGGGTTCTTGGTGCCGTAGATTGCCCTTTCGAGGATTGTCTGGATGACAAGGTTCTGGTACGGCTTGATTGATGCGATTCCGAATCTGCTGAGCGCTTCAGTCTTCATGAGTGTCTGGATATCCATGGTTTCTCCTTCATACTATATATCGGCAGAATTCGTTTTTTGCTGAGGAGTTTTCAAACGATGGTCTGATTTGTCATTTCATGGCTCTTTTTCTTTTGATATGGACAAACCCGACTGCTTCGCCTTATCATGAAGAAAAGCGAGGCAGTGATGTTTGTCCATAGAAAGAAGAAGATTGAGTCAAGCTTTGATCCTGAGCTGTTCGACCC
>JAQUYU010000066.1 GCA_028691695.1 Sphaerochaetaceae bacterium
CATCAGCCTCGCCGAAGCCTTTGTCGACATCGCCGATATGGCCATGAGCAGCAGAAGCCACGTTGTGCTTGGAATCGGCATGGATCGGGAACGGATAGTAGATAGTCCCTTCACGAGGATCAGAGCCTTCGTTGTAATGAGCCAGATCCGAAGGTGCACCAACACCGAAGCTGACTGCACCGTTCTGAACAACAGGTGCACCCGGGGCCATGGCATCTTCGACAGTGAGAACAGGCTTGAGCACTTCGTATTTCACATCGATAAGCCCCATAGCCTTGCGTGCTATCTCTTCGGTCTCTGCCACAACAGCAGCGACCCTGTCGCCGACATGCCTTACCTTCTGGTTCAGAAGCCTCTTGTCATGCGGTGACGGCTCAGGAGCGCCCTGTCCTGCACTGGTATAGTAAATATCAGGAACATCCTTATATGTCAGGACTTTCACCACCCCTTCCAGACGCCTTGCCTTAGAGACATCTATTTCAGTGATGTAGGCATTAGCATAAGGCGAGCGAAGAACTTCAAGATAGCAGGCATCGCTTTCCACGAAATCCTCGACATAGGCCTTCTGTCCTGAGACAAGCTGGGCACCGTCAATCTTGGGAAGCGCCTTTCCGACGAACTTGAGCTCATCGCGGAACTCAGGAATCAGATCGCCAGGCTTCTTGCTTGAAACAGCAAGCTTCACTGCAAGATAAAAGTGTTCATAGCCAGCATCGCGGATGAATATACCCGAAAGAGCATCCTTGATCTGATCTCTGGTCGGATGAGGATGATTCTCGATAAGCCATGTCAGAAGAAGCGCTGCGGCAGGAGCATTGTATGCACTCTGCACGACGCCTGCATCCACCATAGCCTGCTGGATTGCAGAAAGCCTCCGCCCATCAGAAAGCCCGTCAGGAGTTCTGATATCAGCACCGTCAGCCTGGAAAGCAAGCATGAGGTTCGAATAAACCGGCTTGCCGTCAAAAAGAATCGTATCGCTCCCTGCAAACCCCTCGCGGTCATCGCTGTCACGGACGCAGAGATGACCCTCGCGGACCAGAAGCTCGCGCAGGCACAACGCAGGATCTGATTCGATCTTAATCTTCCTGCCATTTACAGTACATCTTATCTGCATCATCGGACCTCCTTGAAAAGGTCGAAAAGAACGGTTCTGCAAAGATATTTCTTATATTCGGCAGTCCCGAACATGTCATCGCGGAACACAGCATGAGACTTTTCAATCGCCTTTGCAACACAGTCTTCACATCCGACCTCGGAATAGTCAACCTTCACAAGACCTGTTCCTTTAACCATTGCGAACCCTGCCTCAGGGCAAGCTGCCGCTGTGATGGCTGCATGGCTTTCCTGTGTCACTGCAATTCTCTTCTGGACAATCCTTGCATCTTCGCAGACCTTTATGCTGCAGATGATCCGGCCTTTGAGAGAGTCGAATCGCTCAAGGTATTCACTTGCGCTCAGCACCGAGCCGTCATCAAGCTCGAGTTCTGCATCGCAGGCCAGAAGACAGGCAGTAATGTAGCTGTCATCACGATGCAGATAGAGGTTTCCAGCAATCGTTGCCATCTCTCTCTTCTGATGCGAACCCATGAAGAGGGCTGCTTCCTTCAGAAACGCCGGGCAGGCATGGCTTTCTGCGACCATCTGGAAAGTAGTTCCAAGAGGAAGCAGGACATAACCGTTATCTTGCCTTATTGAAGGAACCGGCCATTTATAAGAAACAGCAGTCGTAGCCTTGACAGAAGAGCCAAGGCGGTTGATCTCGGTGCCACCTCCAAGGAAAGCAGAATCAGGGCCAAGAGCGGCCGCAGCCGCTGCAATGGTATCGGCGAAAACAATCTTCTCTATCATGCAAGTCCCCCCTTTCTCCACAGCTCGCTTGCAACTTGATTTGCATCTGAAGCAAGTTTGGATTCATCGGCACCGACGAGCGTGCCATTGTCAACGGCAATCTGTCCATTGACTATTGTATACTTAGTCTGGTGATCATATCCGCAGAACAGAAGCGCAGCAGCTGGATCGGACAGGGATCCGGCATACTGCATGCTGCTCATGTCGAAGATAGCCATGTCGGCAGCCCAGTTCTCTTCAAGTCTTCCGACTCTATCATAGCCAAGCATCCGTGCACCGTTCTCGCAGGCCATCTTGAAGACCTGAGGCGCTGTTATTGCACCTGATCCGTAGCGCACCCGCTGGAGAAGCAGAGCAAGCCTCATCTCGCCGAGCATGTCAGAACTGTCGTTAGAAGCGCTTCCATCGACAGCAATCCCAACGTTGATTCCTTTTTCAAGCATCTCGGAAACCCTGCATATCCCGCTTCCGAGCCTCATGTTGCTCGCTGGACAGTGGGCTATTGAGGTATGAGTGTCAGCAAGGATGCCAAGCTCCTCGTCATTGAACCAGATCCCATGTGCATAGAACACATCCGGACCAATAAGATTGCACTCCTGCATCAGTGCAAGCGGACGCTTGCCATACATCTTGAGACAGTCATTCTGCTCATCCATCGTCTCGCAGAGATGAGTATGAAGCCTCACGCTATACCTGCGGGCAAGAGCGGCGCTTTCTTTCATGCATTCCTTGGTGACTGAGAACGGCGAGCATGGTGCAAGAACTATCTTGTGCATCGAGAACGTGCTCGGATCGTGGTACGTCCGGATGCAGCGTTCGCTGTCTTCCAGGATCTCGCTCTCCGTCTGAACCACGCTGTCGGGAGGAAGTCCGCCGTCCTTTCGTGACTTGCTCATGCTGCCACGGGTCGGAGAGAAACGCATTCCAAGACGGTCGGCAGCTTCGAACTGAAGCCCCATCAGATCGCCTTCGAATCCTCTTGGATAAAGGTAATGATGGTCCGTTGTAGTCGTGCAGCCAGTCTTCAGAAGCTCAGCCATCGCAAGGGTGGACGAAACTGAAACTGCTCTTGCATCTATGTTCTTCCAGATCTCATAGAGGTACAGAAGCCAGTCAAATAACTTTGCATCCTGAACCGCCTTGAGGTTTCGTGTCAGTGTCTGATAGAAATGATGATGGGTATTGACAAACCCTGGCACCACAGTGCAAGAAGAGCAGTCAATCACCCGCTCGGCCTTCACATTCAGGCCTTTCCCGATTTTCTTTACAATGTTACCCTCTACGTACAGATCGACGCCGCTCTGAGAGCTCTTGAGTGGATCTGTTATGAGGCAGAATATATTCTGAAGCAGAATGCTTTTCTCTTTCATCAGGTCTCCGAAAAATCCGGCCGGATTGCTCCGGCCAGCATCAAATGTTATTTAGTTTTTCCCTTCCAGCACATATGGAAGCAGCGCATAGAACTGACTGCAAATGACCAAGTCCTCTACTCTGGTGATCTCATTCGGCGCATGCGCCTGAGCTTCATCGCCAGGCCCGAAGCCGATTGCCGGGATCTTGTGACGTCCTGTAGTGGCTACAAGGTTAGTGGAGAAAGTCCATTTATCCACGACCGGCTCCTTTGAGAACAGATCTTCGTAGTCCTTCACAGCAGCCTGAACAAGCGGATGGTCTGCAGGAATCTTCCATGTCGGGAAGTAAAGCTCCTGAGAGTATTTCTTCTCAGTCCAGCCGATCTTCTCGTAATCTGGCATTTCAACCACAATGTCTTCCGGCTTGTCGCCTGTAGCATCAGAGACGTACTTGCGTACCTGTGCGATTGCAAGATCTGCATCCTCGCCCCATGTGAGACGGCGGTCGCAGTAGATCATGGCATAGTCGGCAACTGCGCACTGCGACGGTCCCTTGACATCCATCTGGCTGACGGTGATTGTTCCCTTTCCAAGGAAGTGATCATCATCAGGCTGAAGATCGGAATTGAGCTTTTCAATTGCAAGAGCAGCACGTGCGGCCTTGTATGCAGCGCTTACTCCGCGTTCAGGAGCGCTTCCATGGCAGGAAATCCCGCGAAGGATGATCCTGATCTCCATTCTGCCTCTGTGCCCGCGATAGATGCGGCAGCTTGTAGGCTCGGTGGAAACAATGAGATCCGGCTTGAAATGCTCATTCTCAATCATGTATTTCCAGCACATTCCGTCGCAGTCCTCTTCCATAACAGTGAAGGTGAAGTACAGGGTATAGTCCCCATCATAGCCCATTTCCTTCAAAATTCTTCCAGCTGCTATCATGGATGCAGCTCCGCCTTTCTGGTCGCTGGCTCCACGTCCGTAAAGGATGCCATCCTTCACTGCACCTGAGAACGGGTCGAAATTCCAGTTCTTCATGTTGCCGACTTCGACAGTGTCGATATGGGCATCGAATGCCAGCGACTTCTTGCCGTGGCCGATGCGTGCAACGACGCTTCCAAGGTCGTCGAACTTCACTTCGTCAAACCCAGCTTCCTCGCAGAGCTTCTTGATGAGCCTGCAAACATTCTCTTCCTTGCTGGAATAGCTCTTTGTCTTCACGAGCTGGGAAAGCACGTCTGCCGTGTAGTCCCTGTACTGCTCTGCCTTCGACTTGATCACTTCTGCAAAATCCATAGTATCACCTCACTGAAACTTGTCTTTATTACGGCTGAATCTTATCAACCTTCTTCCACACCTTGGCTGCGACTTCGGCAGCCTTGGCATAAATCTCATCCGCATCGACCTTCGTGAACCTGCGGTTCTCATACAGAAGGTCTCCGTTCACCATCACCGATTCCACGCAGTTGGTGCTCATTCCCCAGACGAAATGCCCAGGAGCATTCGCAGCAACCATCGGAGTCGGATTATGATAGTCCAGGATATCAAGGTCTGCCTTGTACCCCTTCTCTATCCTGCCAAGCCTTGCATCCTTGAAGTACTTCTCCATCAGGACATTGCCTCTGGAAAGCGCAGTGAGGAAATCCGCCGGCCACCATGGCCCGCCTTCATCCTTGTGCTTGAAGAACGCAATCTTGAGCTCCTCGAACATGTTGCCGCCACATCCATCTGTTCCGATGATCAGGTTCTTCACATCAGTGAGACCCTTGCAATAGCCCACATGGTTGTTCATGTTGCTCCGTGCATTATGGGCGAAGAAGCAGCCACGCTCGTTGAGCAGCTCGATCTCATGTGCATTGATATGAAGCCCATGCACAAGCAGAGCATTGTCACGAAGCAGACCGAAGCGGTCAAGCCTGTCGACTATGTCCATGTTGTGGTAATGATGGCAGCTAACCACATCGTACTTGTCCTCAGCTACATGGATATGAACACCACGTCCTGTCTCGTCGCAGGCCTTGCCCATCAGTTCCAGACCTTCGTCCGGAATAGTGAACTGAGCATGGCCACCGATCATCGCATCGCAGAGGACGTTCTCCCCCGCCTTGCGCCGGCGGTCGACTTCATGTGCGAACCTGACGTTCTCAGCGACTCCGTCACGGACTTCCTTCATTCCATAGTTGCGGTCGGTGACTTCATAGCATGTCATTCCCCTGAGACCTGTCTCCTCCATGCCATGGGCAATGGCAGAAAGCGAGTCGGCAATGTAATTCGGACTTGCATGATGGTCGATTACGCTGGTCGTGCCAGCTGCGATTGCATCGAGCGAGCATATGAGGGAACTGTAGTAGCAGGACTCTTCATCCAGACCACGGTCAAGACGCCACCACCACTCTTTGAGAACCTGAATGAAGTCAGTCTGAGGACCGGCGCTTATAAGCATGCCGCGGGAAAGCCCGCTGTAGTAGTGATGATGACCGCAGACATTGCCTGGAATCACCGTCTTGCCGTCGCCGTCAATTACCTTGTCCGCCTTCACGTCCGATCCGGCGTTCTTACCTACAGCAGTGATCTTGTCACCTGAAATCACCACATCCACATTCTCAAGCACCTCAAAAGGAGGCATCGTCTGGAACACCCTAGTGTTCCTGATCACTGTAACAGCCATTATTCCTCCACTTCTCCAAGAAGATAGTTGTAATCATCGAAAATGATTTCGATCAGAGCCTTCGCCTGCTCGCCGATCTCTCCGGTCACATTTCCGTCGCTGTCCACCGAGCACTCGGTGACCTTGCCGTCAAGCCTGACCCAAAGGTGGTCGAATTCGTGCCAGAATCCGCTGTTGGTCGAATTCTCGAAATCATCCTTGCGTGAGAAGATCGTGAACTTGTCCCTGTATGGCTTTCCTTCATGGTTGCAGAACACAGCACAGTTGCCGCATTCGTTGCAGAAGGCATCCAAGTGGACAATCTGGAACGGATCCTCGAACAGGTCGCAGCCTCTTGTATCTATTGCCACATTTGCCCTGTTGGGGCATACCTCAACGCACTTGTTGCAGAGATACGGACAGTCGATGCACCGCTTGGCCTCATTGATCTCGAACTCTTCATTCTTGAAATCAAGCGAGCAGCGATGGGAAGCCTTCTTGCTCCGGATATCGGCGAAGAAGGCAGACTCAGCATCGATGAGCTGCTGGTTCTCCTCCTCGGAAAGCTCTTCGTCATCATCGTCATCATCGTCATCATCGTCATCTTCGCATCCGCAGCTGCACTCATGGTCATGGTCATGGCATGTGCACTCATGATCGTGATCCTCGCATGTGCACTCATCCGCATCCTCTGCTTCGGCAAGGACCTTGTCAATCGCAGCTTCTACTGCCTTTCTAGCCGATGCTATGCAACGCACGACGGTCGAAGGACCGCTTTGAAGGTCTCCGATGGCATAGACGTTCTCGATCGGAGTCTGGTTGGTATCAGGATCGACAATCGGCCACAGCTTGTCTGAAAGAGGCAGCCCGAAAGCACTCAGTACTTGGGCATCAGCCTTCTCGCCAATTGCTGTGATAAGGTCGGTGCATTCGATGTCGAAGCTCTTGTCGGTTTCCACAGGGCGTCTTCTGCCTGAGGCATCTCTCTCCCCGAGCTTGTTCACTGTGCACTTCAGAATGCCATTCTCAAGCTTGGACGGGTTGGAAAGGAAGCAGAATGCAATGCCTTCGGAGACGGCAAGCTCGTACTCTTCCCTGTCCGCCGGCATCTCATTCTCGGTCCTTCGGTAGACCACCGTGACATGTTCCACTCCAGGCACTCTGAGCGCAGCACGGGCGCTGTCCATTGCAGTATTGCCGCCGCCGCATATGACGACGCTGGAACCAAGCTTAACAGACTTCGGGTCGCTTCGGTACTGCTTCAGGAATTCAAGGGCACCCATCATCCGGTCGCTTTCGACCTTGAGGGAATTCTCGGCCTCGCTTCCAGCAGCATAGAATATGTAGCTGAATCCCTGAGCCTTCAGAGCCGTGACGGTCTCATCCTTGATCTGAACTCCGAATCTGAAATCAACGCCATGCCGCTTGATGTAATCAATGTCCGCCTCAATCGCCTGAACAGGAATCCTGAACTCAGGAATCACATTGCGGACGACTCCGCCGGCATCGGCCTGCTTTTCAAGCACAGTGACCTGGAAACCGGCTCTTGCAAGGAAGAAAGCGGCAGACAGGCCAGCAGGGCCTGCACCTATGACGGCAGCCTTGACATCGGCAGGAGGATCAAGCGGCTCGAACCGGCCGTAGAACTCCTCAGAGCCCTTCTCGACTGCAACCTTCTTCATGTCGCGGATCCGGACAGCTCCCTCGTAATCCATCCTAGAGCAGTGGTACTGGCACTGATGGTCGCAGATGCTGCATGTGATGTTGGGCAGGGCATTGTCCTGATAAATCAGATCAAGAGCATCAGCATAGCGTCCCTCACCGACAAGAGAAACATAATCTGGTATGTTCTGGTGAATCGGGCATGCTTCAATGCAAGGAGCCACGTAGCAATCGAACAGCCCGAGGCTCTTTGAAGTCTTCGCCTTGTCGGTGCCACGGAACGATTTCTGCTGATATTCTGAAGTCGCAGCGCTTTCGGCGAGCTGCTCAATTGCCGCGACATCTATGCTCGTCATCTTCCATGCATGGCTCTTTCGAAGCAGAATCTCGATCATGGCAGTCATGCGGCTGTACCCGCCCGGCTTGAGCATGTCAGTGGCAAGCGTTATAGGCCTGATGCCTGTATCGAAGATATCCTGGACAGAGAATGCATTCGCTCCGCCTGAATAGGAAATCGGAAGCTTTCCGTCGAATTCCTTGGAAAGCAACGCAGCCACCTTGGTGGAGATTGGCAGCAGGGCCCTTCCGCTCATGTACATCTCATCGCCAGGAAGCTGTCCCTGGTCATTAATCGAGCCAAGCGTATTCGTCAGCTTCACTCCGAAGCCAAGTGAGTTCCCTGAAGCAAGGTCAGCAAGCCTGTGAAGCATTGCAACAGCATCAGAATACTGAAGGTCCTTCTCGAAGCTCTCTCTCTTTATATGTACATAGCCGAAGCCTGCTGTATCAAGAATCTCGCGCACCGCATCATAGCCGAGCAGAGTCGGGTTGAGCTTGACGAAAGTATTGAGCTTCTTCTCTGAAAGCATATAGCGGCAGATGGCCTCGATTTCCTTCGGAGGACATCCGTGCATCGTAGAGATCGTTACCTGACGGCAGATATGGCTGTCGATGCTCGCTCCAAGGCCCTTGAGCTTGGACTCAAGTCCTTCATAAGGGGTATCGTCAAGCAGACCGCCTGATTCAAGCATCCCATCAAGCTCTCCTATGTACTTTGCAAACAGCGGGCTTGCAGAGGCATCCATCATGCTGTCAATGAACGCCTGCATCCTGGGCTGCTTGATTCCTTCAAGGTTGTAGCCGACGCTCATGTTGAAGATGAAGCTGTCGCCCTCGATCCTGCCGCCGCGCATTAGAGCCTGAAGCAGATGGACAATGATCCATGCCTTCAGGTATTCATCGAATGCCTTAGGAAGGGTGAACTCTGTGGACCATTCCACGTTGTATCCCTCGTCACGGGAATCGATGCATGGCTTCGCAATTACAAGCTCATCCATTATCTGGACAGTCTTGAGCTCTATGAAGCGGCCGCCAGCAAGGTAGCTGGTTATTATGTTCTGGGCAAGCTGGGTGTGCGGTCCTGCAGCAGGCCCGCAAGGCGTCGAGCATTTCTGTCCGAAAACGCTTATCTTCTCTTTCTCCCGATCATTGAAGAACTGATTCTTGTCAATCCCGAATATCGAATCCTGGCTTCTGAGTTCCGAAAAAATCCTGTTCACCATCTCTGAAAACGGCACCGGACGCATTGTGTCTCCCATAGCAACCTCCTGCTTATCGGCTCTTTCATTGTAAACCATATTGGCTGTAAGTCAACTAAAAAAACCGGAAAATGCAACAAATTGCAACAAAATCCACTAGATTGGAAAACCCTAGAACATCCTGATCAGATTGTTGATCGACCGCGCCACCTTGGAGCGCTGGATCTTCTTCGTCGTTGTCATGCTCATTGGCTGCGAAGCAATCGAAATTCTCGCTATCTTCTTGTATGAAACGGATTTGGCATTGACGCTTGATACTATGCCATGTATCTCATCGCTCACTTCCTGCTCGCTTTTCCCCTTGAAATACTCAGGTGCAGGATAGATCACCGCTTCAAGCTCCTCGCTCATTGTCGAACGATTCTGGACAAACCCTCGTACCATGATCTGGCCGATCTGCGGGTAAAGCTGAAAATGCTCCTCGATCTCCTCCGGGAACACGTTCTTGCCGCCTTCGGTGACAATGATGTTCTTCGCCCTTCCCTTCAGATAGAGATAGCGCTTCTTGTCCAGCACTCCGAGGTCTCCTGTTTTGAGGT
>JAQUYU010000067.1 GCA_028691695.1 Sphaerochaetaceae bacterium
GCTGCATCGATGTAAGCATATCCAGCATAGAGGCCGTTCACGCCGATGTCAGCAGAAAGCGAAAGCTCTTCAGGAAGGGTAAGACCCGCATCAGCAAGCATCTTATCCAGATTGAGAGTTGCGTAGGCATTGTATGTTCCATACTGATACCCCTGACTGCCGAAATAGATTGACCAATAGTCATTCGAATCGGTAAGAGTCATGTAGTTTCTGTTTCCAGCTGTCAGCCCATTGTCTCCACTGCCATAAGTATAAGTATACTTGACACCGAATCTTCCACCTATAGTCGGTGTTGCAAAAGCAGACACTGCTACGAGGACCAAAACCAAAAGAATACTAATTGTTTTCTTCATACTTTTTTCTCCATTTTTGAGATTAGAATTGTCTACAGTATGTCAGCGGTGTTTGTATGTTTTATGGCTAGAATGTGTGCAGAAAATGGATTTATGTGATGGAATTTTGTGTTTATTCCTTTTTCTTTGGAGAAATCAGCAATTGGCGTCAAAAATGGCAACCAATATCCAAACTGTATAAGAAAGGCTCTAAATCTTTACTTATCTACAGATTCGGAGGCGAGGCATGAAGGTTTGGCCAGAAACCGGGAAAACTGCATTTGAAATGCTTTAAACGGTGAACAAATGTGATTTGCAAAACCATATCGTGGCTGGGAACGATGGGAATTGTTAAACAGCAGCTTGAGAAGAAAGTTACAGGAAATCGTGATTTTCGAAAAAGTGAAGAACGGCTGGAATTTGAAGATTAGTTGATGATGTCCAGATTTCCTCCACTGACTGCATTGCATATCATGACAGACTGATCCGATCAGAAAGAAAGGTGAATGATCATTATTCCATCCTCGCCTCAGGAGCTCGAAGAAAACGTAATCTCCTTAGACTTCTATTCATACATCAAAACAGCACATCAAATAGTTTTTAGCCCAAAACCGTAAAAACTGCCTGAGTATCAGAAGTTTTACAGTCTTGATTAGAAAACTTGGCAATCTAGGACTCGACCTCGTCCACAAGGCGGTATCCCACCCCGACTTCAGTCATGAAGTACATGGGCTCGTTAGGATTCGGCTCGATCTTGTGACGGATGCTTGTCATGTGAACCCTGAGAAGCTTGTTGTCCGAACCGATCGAAGGTCCCCAGAGGCTGGTAAGCATCTGCTTGTATGTCATCACCTGGCCTGCATGAAGGCCAAGCAGCTCGACGATGCGGTACTCGTTTGGAGTAAGAGGAACATCGATGCCGCCAAGGCTGACCCGGCGCTTCTTGAAGTCAATGCAGAGATCTCCTACATGGAAGCTCTCAGTCAGCGCCACTTCCGAATCGGAACTTGAAGTACGTGTATGACGCAAGGCGGTACGGATGCGTGCAAGAAGCTCGACGGTGCCGAATGGCTTTGAAAGATAATCATCCGCGCCAAGGTCCAGGGCTGTTGCCTTGTCGCTTTCCGAAGTGCGTGCGGAGATGACGATTATTGGGATCTTGGACCAGCTGCGCACGCTCCGGATGATTTCATTTCCATCCATATCGGGAAGCCCGAGATCCAGAAGGATGCAGTCAGGACAATGCGAGGAAACCATGCAAAGCGCAGCCTTTCCGTTGGAGCTTGTCAGGTATCCGTAGCCGTTGGAAGCCAGCGTCGTCTCCAGGAAGCTGCATATTCCAGAGTCATCCTCTACTATAAGGATCTTCAGCTTGCTGCTCATCTTCACCTCCCCCTGTCGGGAGCCAGAACTCGACTGTTGCGCCGCCGTAGATATTGTTGCGCGCGCTCATCTGCCCGCCGTGGGCGACGATGATTGAATTGCATACGGAAAGCCCGATGCCCATGTTCCTATGACCATCGGCATTCTCAGAGCTGCTGATCATGGTCGTGGAGAACACCTTGGGCAGAACCGAAGGAGGAAACCCTGTCCCATTGTCCGAAACCGTGAACACGACACGCGAGCTTTCATGGCGGATCTCAAGCAGGATCCGTGTTGCGCAGTTCCCGTGGACCTCGACATTCTCGAAGAGGTTTATCAGGACCTGCTGGATCAGAGTGGCATCCATCGGGACAATCAGCACTTCATCAGGGCTCTTGACCTCAACAGGCAGCGCAGCCGAGTGCTTGCGGAACTTGACTATCGAGCTGCCGACGATCTCTTCCACCACCTCGTCGGTAGTGGCGATCTTCACCCCGTCGGAGCTGAGCTTTGTGATCGACAGGATGTTCTCCGTCACCCGTGAGAGCCAGCGGGCATCCTTCTGGATCTCAAGGAGCATCTTGCTGCGCTCCTGTGCCGGAAGACCGGGCTTCTCAAGCAGAAGCGAACTTGAGCCGATGATCGAAGCAAGCGGAGTGCGAAGGTCATGGGATACGGAGCGAAGAAGGTTCGCCCGCATCTTCTCGTTCTCCGCCTCGAAGCGGATACGCTCCTGCTTCTTCAGCTGCGATGACATTGCGCTGACAAGAATCGATACCAGAAGCATCACTGCAAACGTCAGAGGATAGCTGGAAAGTGTCATGTTGAACTTATGGAACGGATAGGTGAAGAAGAAGTTCACGCATGCGACGCTTGCAAGCGAGGCTGCAATCCCGTAGAAGAAGCCATCCGTGAAGCGCGCGACAAGCGCAACAGCTAGGACATAAAGCGTTGGGGCAAACGGATTATTATCATTGTTTATCCTTGAAAGGCTCATCGCCACAGCTGTGAAGGCAGCGATGATAAGAACTGTCTTGGCAGCATCCTTGCAGGTTTCTGCAAGCTTTTCGTTAGTCAGATGGATTTCAGGCTTCTTCATAGACACAGCTTACCACAATTTTCATCCTGTTTCATTTATTTTCCTGAAAACAGCAATACTACTGTCGGATTTCTTTCCGTTATCTTAGCGGGCATCGATGATATGATTGTCCCGGAAATAAGGAAGGCCAAGGCTTTCCATCATCATAAGGAACCAAAATGAACAAAAGCGAGTACCTTGAGAAAGCATCCTCTGTGATAGAAGAACTGGGAAGCACTGAAAGCGGGCTGACAGACGACCAGGCGGCCAGGCTGCTGGAGAAGAACGGGCGCAACGAGCTTGCAAAAGCTCCGAAGGAATCGCTGATAGCGCGTTTCTTCGATCAGATGAAAGACCCGATGATCATCATCCTTCTCGCAGCAGCCCTCATAAGTGGAGTGACGTCGGTGATCCAGGGCGAGTCCCTGGCCGATGTCGTGATAATCCTGGCAGTCGTGATAATCAATGCTGTACTGGGCGTATTCCAGGAAAGCAAGGCCGAGAAGGCGATTGAAGCCCTTCAGAAGATGTCCGAAGCAAAGAGCAAGGTCATCCGCGGCGGTCAGATTGTGGTTGTGCATTCAAGCACGCTGGTTCCCGGTGACGTCGTCATCCTGGAAGCAGGCGATTCAGTTCCGGCCGATGGCAGAATCTTCGAATGCGCAAGCCTTCAGATTGAAGAAGCTCCGCTTACAGGCGAGAGCATTCCTGTGAAGAAGACCATAGAGGCTCTCGATCTGGGCAAGCGCAAGGACATCCCGCTTGGGGACCGCACCAATATGATGTACATGGGCTCCAGCGTCGCATACGGCCGAGGCAAGGCTGTAGTAACAGCCACCGGAATGAACACCGAGATGGGAAAGATTGCCCATGCAATCACCCAGGCCGAGGAAGTGAAGACCCCGCTTCAGATCAAGCTTTCACAGCTGAGCAAGATACTCACCTATCTGGTTCTTGGAGTATGCGCCATCGTGTTCATAGTGAACATGATCCGCTTCTCAAGCACCGATCAGAACTACATCCTTGATTCATTCCTCATCGCCGTGAGCCTCGCCGTCGCTGCAATCCCTGAAGGACTTGTCGCAGTCGTCACCATCGTGCTTTCGATAGGAGTGACCAACATGTCCAAGCGCAATGCGATAATCCGCAAGCTCACTGCAGTTGAGACGCTTGGATGCGCCCAGATCATCTGCTCGGACAAGACAGGCACTCTCACCCAGAACAAGATGACCGTCACCAGCTATTTCACCGATGATCCTGCTCTTCTGGCTACGGCAATGGCACTTTGCAATGATGCAGAGATAGACCAGAGCCTCAAGGTAGTCGGAGAGCCGACCGAATGCGCCCTGGTGAGCTTTGCACTGAAGCAAGGGCTCAACAAGAACGAGCTGGTCAGAGAGCAGCCAAGAGTCGGAGAAGCACCGTTTGACAGCAAGCGAAAGATGATGTCCACCCTTCACCGCTGTGATGGGAAAATCATCCAGTATACAAAGGGCGCTCCCGATGAAGTGCTCAAGAAATGCACGCTTTATCTTGATCATGGGACACCGATCCCGATGACCGATGAGCTCAGGCAGAAGATTCTCGATGAGAACAAGTCCATGGCAGGCAAGGCGCTCAGGGTACTGTGCGCTGCAATGCACAGCTGGGACAGCATGCCCTCTGATACGTCATCAGACTCGCTCGAGCAGGATCTCGTATTCATCGGGCTTACTGGAATGATCGATCCTGTCCGCCCGGAAGTGAAGGATGCAATAGCCGAATGCCGCAAGGCTGGAATCCGGCCAATCATGATTACCGGAGACCACAAGGACACTGCTGTTGCAATCGCACGCGAGCTTGGAATAATCAAGGATGCCAAAGAAGCTATCACAGGAGCCCAGCTCGACGAGATCGACGATGCGACATTCGAGAAGACCGTCGGAAACTACAGCGTCTATGCACGTGTTCAGCCTGAGCACAAGACACGCATTGTTAACGCCTGGCGCAAGAACGGCTACGTCACTGCAATGACAGGAGACGGAGTCAACGATGCTCCAAGCATAAAGAGCGCAGACATCGGAATCGGGATGGGAATCACCGGCACCGATGTGACCAAGAACGTTGCAGACATGGTTCTTGCCGATGACAATTTCGCCACTATAGTGGGAGCTGTGGAGGAAGGACGCCGCATCTACGACAACATCCGCAAGGCAATCCAGTTCCTGCTTTCCTCAAATATGAGCGAAGTGCTGTCGGTATTCGCAGCGACATTGCTGGGATTCGTGATCCTCAAGCCGGCGCACCTGCTTTGGATCAACCTCATCACTGACTGCTTCCCAGCCCTCGCCCTTGGAACCGAGAAAGCGGAATCCAACCTCATGGAAAGGCCTCCGAGATCCGCCAAGGATGGAATCTTCGCAGGCGGAGTCGGAGTCGACATAGCTTATCAGGGGCTGCTCTGCACCATTCTTACACTGGCAGCATTCTTCATCGGCCATTACATTGAAAACGGCGTCTGGGAATTCATGAATTTCTCCAGCCCCGACGGCATGACAATGGCATTCCTCACGATGAGCATGGCGGAGATATTCCATAGCTTCAACATGCGCTCGCAGAGACAGAGCATCTTCAGGATGCACCATCAAAACAAGTTCCTCATCTGGGCCGGCATCGCATCTCTTGCGCTGACAACGGGAGTGCTTTATATTCCTTTCCTGGCCAATGCTTTCGGCTTCCAGCACATCAACCTGCTGGAATACGCAGTAGCAATGGGCCTGGCTGTTCTGATCATCCCCATGGTCGAACTAGTAAAGCTCTTCCAGCGCATCGCTGCGAAGAAGAAGTCCAGGTGATTTCTACCTTGCTCAGCCCAGTTTCCGATGACTGGGCTGAGCTTTTATTCACCGCCTGCTGTAAGGAGTTTCCTCCAGAGGCAGGCTGTCCCGTTCTTTTCCGTCAGTTCTCCAGTATGCATGCCAGAGCGCAGGAGCCGTCCCGATAGATGCAAGCTCTCCTATTCCCTTTGCGCCGTAGCTCGAGCCAAGCGGTGCATCGGAGCATACGAACACAGGATCGATTTCAGGAATCTGGGTGGACCGCAGCAGTCCAAGGGTGCCATAGCGCACCTTCGGAATGCCGTTCTCCATCGGGAAATCCTCGGTCAGGGCAAAGCCCATTCCCATTACGACTCCGCCTTCGACCTGACCTTCGATTGCAGTAGGATTGATAACCGTGCCGCTGTCGCAGACTGCAGTGATCTTGCGGACCTTTTTCTCTGCATCAAGCGATGCTACCTGAACTGAATAGCTGTATGCAAGGTGGCTCACCGGGTTAGGCTTGCTGCTTCCGACAGGATCCGTCTTAACGCAGAATTCATCGTAGAACTCCTGACCTTCCAGAGCTGCAAGGCGTTCTTCCCCCAAGGCATCCCTGAGCTTTGTGGCGGCACGTCGCACCGCTTCTCCAGTTATTGCAGTCTGCCGGCTTGCAGTCGAAGTCCCGCAGTCAGGAGTGAGAGAAGTATCCGGCATTGCGATGACGAAATCATCAAGGCTCAGTCCTGAAGCCTCAACGGCAATCATCAAGGCCACTGTAGCGAATCCCTGCCCCATGCAGGCTGCAGAGCAGTAAACATGCGCCTTGCCGTCCTGGACTCTGATCCGGCAGCGCCCGGTATCATCAAGCCCTACCCCGACTCCTGAGTTCTTCATTGAGCAGGCGATGCCGGCTCTGGGATCCTCATCATAGGCGCTTCTGGCCGCTTCAAGGCACTGCACCAGAGCAGTGTCAGTCCCGGCTATCTGGCCGTTCGGCAGAACATCGCCCGGCCTGATTGCATTGCGCATCCTTATTTCATATGGATCAATGCCGGCTTCAGATGCCAGGATATCAAGGCAGCACTCCAGGGCAAAGCAGCTCTGCGTCACCCCGAATCCCCTGAAGGCGCCGCATGGAACATTGTTGGTGTACACGGCCTTGCCAATTATCTCCACATCATGATAGCAGTACGGTCCTGCGGCATGGGTGCATGCCCGCTCCAGAACCGGATGCCCAAGCGAGGCATAGGCTCCGTTGTCTGTCACAAGAGAAGCCTTCAGTCCGGTCAGATGACCGTTCTTGTCGCAGCCAAGGGTGAAATCCATATCCATCGCATGGCGCTTGGGGTGCACATAGATGCTCTCCTGCCGTGACAGGCGGACCTTCACAGGGGCTTTGAGAAGCCAAGCCATGAGAGCGACATGGTGCTGGACGCTCATGTCTTCCTTGCCGCCGAACCCGCCTCCGACGTAGGTGCTTGTGCAGCGGATCTTTTCCTTTGGGAGCCTCAGCATCCTCGCCACTTCCCGCTGCTCATCGAACACTGACTGGCTGGAAGTGAAAAGGTGCACATCATCTCCAGTGCAAAGTGCAACGGCGCACTCCGGCTCCATGAAGGCATGCTCGGTGACAGGTGTATGGAAAGTCCTGTGCACGACGAAGGCGCTGCGCCCCAGAGCCGTATCAGGATCCCCTCGCCTGATTCTCACATCTGCGAGAAGATTGCCATTCTCGTGGATCTTAGGGGCATCCGGAGCCAGCGCCTCAGAAGCCGACGTCACGGGATCAAGCTCCTCGAATTCGATATGGATAAGGCTTGAAACAGCTTCGGCATCGGCCTGCGTACGTCCTGCGACAAGAGCAATCGCATCCCCTATGTAGCGGGTGCACTGCCCCTCGGGAATCAGAACGTCCCAGTCCGCAATTATGTGGCCGTGCTTGTTGAATGGCACATCCTTCGCAGTTGCAATCCTTACGCAGCGCGGGTCCTTCTCTGCTTCAGAGGTATCGATCCTGATGATCCGGCACCTTGCAGACGGGCTGCGAAGCACATGGCAGAAGAGCATCCCATCGAATCTGATGTCATCGGTGTAGACAGCCGTGCCAAGGCATTTGGCCATGGCATCTATGCGCTGGATATGGTGTCCGACATGTCCATCAGAGGCGTTCACGGATGGAAGCCTTCCCTCTCTGAAGCAGGATGCTGCCATCATTATTGCCTGCTCGATCTTCACATACCCTGTGCAGCGGCAGATGTTGCCCATAAGAGCCTGCCGGACTTCCTGCTCAGTCGGATCGGGGGTGATGTCCAGAAGAGCCTTGGCGCACATCACCATGCCTGGAATGCAGAATCCGCACTGCACGGCACCTGCTTCAGCGAAGCAGAAGGAGTAGACCTTTCGCTCCCAGTCGGACAGTCCTTCTATCGTAATGATGTCCTTTCCTTCCAGTCTGCTCAGTTTCTGAACGCAGGCTTTGGATTTGCGGCCATCGATGATTACAGTGCATGCCCCGCAGGCCCCCTCGCTGCATCCGTCCTTGGTGCCTGTCAGATGCAGGTCGTCACGCAGAAACCGCAGAAGCGTCTTGTCTGTTTGCGATGTGTACTCTTTTCCATTGATCTTGACAGCAGGCATTTTATCCTCTTGATTCATTTTGACTTCCAAAACGTTATCTGTCAACTGCGATTTCTCTCAAAAAGCAACAAAGCGCAACAGGTTTCTGGCCAATCCCTGATTCTTCCTGATTGTATAGATCTGGATGCTCTGATAGAATCTCTGCTATGAAAGATCCTGAAAACTCGCTTGAAGCATGGGTTAATGATATAGTTGTCTTTTCTTCAAAAGGGCATTGGCTGATGCCTCTTCTGGAACTTGAGAAGTTCCTATCCGAGCACAGAAGCATAAAGCCTTCAGATATAGAGCTCCACGACACAAAGGGTGGAAGGGCTGCCGCAGGCCTTGCAATAGGGATGGGCATCAAGAGCGTAGTGCTGGATCTGGTAAGCGACTATGCGCTTGAAATGTACTCCGACTACGGAGTGAAGGTTTCATTCAATCGAAGAGTCCCGCAGATAGCCTGTGCCACGGAGAAGCTCATAACCCCGGCCATGACTCCTTCCGAGATCCATGCCCTGGTCATCGGGCGCATTTCAAACAGCTTCTGAGCTGTCAATGGCTTTGCCAATCCTCTGTTTCATGGTATATTCAAGTCATGAAAGTGATTGACCCAACGATTTCCAGCTTCGAGTCTCTGATTGCCGGCGGCAACCTCTACGTGGACAAGACTGCCTATATCTACAAATTGGTCACAGGCCCGAGGATGGTGTTCTTCTCGCGTCCCAGAAGATTCGGCAAGTCACTGACGGTGAGCACACTTGATGCTCTGTTCAGAGGCAAGAGGAATCTCTTTGCGGGTCTTGCGATCGATAGCCTCCCATATGACTGGAAGGTCCATCCCGTGATCCATATAGACTTCGCTGGCTGCCATAAGAAGAATGCATCAGAAGTGAACTCATGGCTCAACGGCTGCCTCCAGGGGATTGCGCAAGGCTACT
>JAQUYU010000068.1 GCA_028691695.1 Sphaerochaetaceae bacterium
CTCCTTGAATGAAAGATTCATTACAGAGCCATTTTATTTAGATAAAAGATAATGGTCAACAGTTTTGCTTGACAGATGCTGTAATAATGGGATTAGATGATTCACATGAGAAAAGCCAAGGGAATTGTCATTGCAATTATTGCCGCTGCAGCTGTGATTCTTGTCGCAGCGGGTGTGTATTTCCTTGTCCTGCCCGAGATTGCTTTTTTCTATGCTGATGCAGAAGAGCCAGAAGGATTCACGCTGGAGCTCAAGATTGCAGGAGCGGGATACCGCCTCAGGAGGGAAAGCATTGGATCAGAAGTCCTTGACAGCCCTGAACTTCTTGTCTCGCTGATGGGCTCCTGCGATTCTGACTGCATGCTCCTCAGCGGCGAAGTAGCATGGTTTGTCCAGAAAACAGACTTCAGATCGGACGATGACGGGCCGGTGGTGATGGCGATATGCCAGGATGACAGGCGAGGACAGTTCGATATTGCATTTCAGTACTCGCCGCTTTCTGGATGGGATGATGCGGCCGCCTGGCTTGAAACCGAAAAGATGAAGGCTGTGGTGATTGTGACAGAGGAGACGGCTGGGCTTGAAGAGGTGTTCGGCAGCAGCGGGCTTTTCTCGTTCATAGATGCGTCATCGGACTCGATGAGGATTCAGGATAGGACGATGACCCTGTACCAGAGCTTTGGCGCGGATTTGATCTGCGCACCGTACATTCCTCAGATCTCGGCATTCCTGGGCAAGGGCATAGCGGCGAAATGGATTGCGGACAGCAGCCTGGCACGTTCGATTCACAGCGAATTCCTGATTGGCGAGATTGATGATGATATTTTCCAGACGATAAGGCCGGTGCTGAAATCCGGTGCAAGGCATGCTGACACAACGCTGATGCTGCCGCTTGAAAGGTCGTTTTACCGCAATAAGCGGTAGACTTTGGCTGGCAAATCGGGTATAAGTCACAGTCATGAATACAAAATCGGTTTTTTCCTCGCTTGCTCTTCTGCTCACGGCGATGGTATGGGGGCTTAGCTTCGTTGCCCAGAGCGTCGGGATGGACAGCATCGGCCCGCTTACCTTCAACTATGCACGCTACTTCATGGCGTTTGTCGTGCTGATCCCGATTTCGGCGAGAAGGTTCAAGAGCAATCCTCTGCTTTCGCAGGTTCCTGACAGGAAGACGTTCTGGAAGAAGGCAGCAATGGCCGGTTTCATGTGCGGATGGTCGCTTGCCGTCGGCATCATAATGCAGCAGTATGCAATCCTCACCCTTCCTGTGGGAAAGGTCGGGTTCCTCACTGCTTTCTATGTGATTCTCGTTCCGATCTTCGGTCTGGCTCTCAGGCAGAAGGCGAGGCCTGTCGTCTGGGTGTGCTGCTTTGCCGCTCTGATCGGGATGTATCTGATGTGCATGGGTACAGGCAGATTCGTTCTGGAATCAGGTGATGTCCTTGGAATCGGAAGTGCAGTGCTTTTTGCTGTGTATATCATCATTGCAGACCATTATGCACCGTATTTTGATGGAATCTTCCTTACCTGTGTGCAGATGTTCTTCGCTTCGTTCTTCTGCTTCGTTCCGAAGTGCATCTTCGAGCCGTTCAGCCTGAAGGCGATCGAGGCGGGGATCATACCGCTGCTGTATTCAGGAATTGTTTCCTCGGCTCTGGGAACAAGCCTTGAGATGATTGCCCAGAAGAATGTTCATCCTGCCGCGGCTTCGCTGATAATGAGCCTTGAGTCGGTGTTCTCTCTTGTGTTCGGCTGGATCATCCTCGGTCAGAGGATGTCGGCCATTGAGCTTTCAGGCTGCTTGGCAGTGTTCATTGCTGTTGTGGTTTCCCAGATTCCGGGCAGAAGGAAAGCAGCTTAGTGAAGTTGCGCTTGACTGACTCGGCGAGTTTGGAAACGGTTGTGCCGCGGAGCTTTGCTGCAAAGCGGTAGATGTCGGTCATCCGCCTCGGGTCGTTGGGTTCCCCGCGATGAGGAACCGGAGTCAGATAGGGGCTGTCTGTTTCAAGAAGGATCCGGTCTGCGGGGATGGCTTGCAATGCCTCGCAGATGTTCTCCGAGTGATGGTAGGTGATGTTTCCTGCAAATGATATGAAGTAGCCTCTGTCCAGCAGGCTGAAGGCTAGTTCCTTGTCTCCTGAGAAGCAGTGGATGATTCCGGAACAGGGGTTGTCCCAATGTCTTAGCATCTGCTCTGTTTCCTCGTCTGCTTCCCTGCTGTGGATGATTATGGGCATGTGCAATCCGCGGGCGAGCTCAAGCTCGGCCTGCATCAGGAGCTTCTGCTTCTCAAGCGGCCCGTATTCCTTCCAATGGCAGTCAAGGCCGAATTCTCCGATGAATGAGAACTGCGCTGCCTTGCGGGCGTTGAGCATTCTCTGAATGAGGCTATCGACTGTGACAGAGGGGTCTTCAAGTTCCCATGGCCCCATCCCGAACGATGTGGCGATGTTCGGATAGCCTGCTGTGAGCTGATGGGATGTCTTGAGGTCGTTTTCGGAGAGACAGATGCTTATTCCACCATAGAACCCCTGGCTTTTCAGCTCGGAGAGCACTTTGGAGGCATCGATTCCCTTTTCTCCGAGGCAAGCCAGGTGGAAGTGGGAATCGATCAGGTCAGTCATCACTTCTGTATCCTTCTGGCTTCGAAGTTCTGGGGCAGGACGTATGTCTTGATGGGCGGGAAGCCGTTGAAGCAGACCGATGCGTAGGATGATGTGTATGCTCCGGTCGAGAGGAAGTAGAGCCGCGTTCCGCTTTCCAGGTCGTCCGGCATCGTGTACTTGTAATCCTGATACATTATATCCATGCTGTCGCAGGTAGGGCCGGCTAGGATCACTTCGCTGCGGGGCTCGTCGGAGACGATTGCGTTCTTGATTTCATGCTCCGTCTTTATGACGTACTTGACGCTTTCGTCCAGGGTCTCGATCAGGCCGTTGAACTTGCCGGCGTCAAGGAACACCCATCTCACCTCGCCTTCGACGCTCTTTGTCGCAATCGTGATGATCTCGCTGACGAGCACTCCGCTGTCGGCGACAAGTGAACGTCCTGGCTCCATTGCGAATTCAGGTCTGGTCTCAGGGTCGGGGAAGTATTTCTCAATGTAATTGTTGATGTGAACTGCATATGTAGCCATCGGCTTGGCATCCTGGAGGTAGTGGGCAGGAAGTCCGCCTCCCATGTTGATGAGCCTGATTGGTACCGGGCTTTCCTTGCATATCTCTGATACGGCTCTGAGCGCCAGGTCCCACTGCTCGATGTCCCGCTGCTGGCTTCCTACGTGGAAGCTGATTCCGAACGGGTCAAGCCCTGCTTCCTGGGCTTCGCAGATCAGCGTCTGGATTACTTCGGCCCTGCATCCGAACTTGCGGGAAAGAGGCCAGTCGGCTGTGTTTTCCGGTCCGTCGAGCAGGAGCCTGAAGTATACGCGCGATCCTGGGGCTTGATGGGCAATCTTCATAAGGTCCTCATGGCAGTCCGTGGCGAATGTCTTAACTCCCTTGCTGTAGAAGTATGCAATGTCGGCGGCTTTCTTGATTGTATTGCCGTAGAACATTCTTTCCGGTTCGATTCCAAGCCCGATGAGCATGTCCAGCTCGTAGCGGCTTGCCACATCGAAGTTGGATCCCAGCTTTGCAACGAGCCGGACTACTTCGGGGTTGGGGTTGGCTTTCACTGCGTAGAAGACCTTCGTCGACTTGAACTTTGAGCAGAGAGCTTTGAATTCATTCTTCACCATTTCAGGATCGATGATGATGTGAGGGGTGGGAAGAGTGTCGGAAAATGCCAGAAGGCGTGAAAGGTTCTTGCTTTTCAAAATTGGATTCATTGCTTGCTGCTACCTCCGTAATGCACGCTACATTATAGAAGTAAAGCAAGAAAAATCAACCTTGAAAACCGGCATTTCTGTATATTTCCTTTTTTTTCCGCTTGGTCAAGAATCAGGGATTGGCCAGAAAGGCAATATGATCCGACGAGTGCCTCTTATTGAATAAAACAGTTGGTTAATCTAATATGAATAAGGAGGAACGATGGAACAGCTTCGAAAACATGCAGGCTTCTTCTGCGACATGGATGGAGTCATCTACCACGGGAACAAGCTTCTTCCTGGAGTGAAGGAATTCGTTGACTGGCTGTACAGGGAAGACAAGAAGTTTCTCTTTCTGACGAACAACAGCGGCAAGACACCCAAGGATCTGCAGCGCAAGCTTGCCGATCTAGGGCTTGATGTCGATGCATCGCACTTCTATACGAGCGGGCAGGCGACGGCGAAGTTTCTCAGCCAGCAGATGCCGGGGTGCAGCGCTTACGTGATAGGCGAGCCGGGGCTTTTCAACTGCCTCTATGATGCAGGGATTACAATTAATGATGTGAATCCGGACTATGTCGTGATGGGGGAAGTGTTCAACTACAACTACGATACGATCTGCCGTGCTGTTCACCACGTGATAAACGGCGCCAGGCTCATTGGGACGAATTCGGACCTGACCGGGCCTTCCGAGAATGGAATCCTTCCGGCATGCAGGTCGCTTGTTGCTCCGATTGAGCTTTCAACCGGCAAGAGCGCCTATTTCATAGGAAAGCCGAATCCTCTGATGATGAGGTCGGCTATGGAGATACTCGGAGTCCATTCGAAGGAAGCCGTGATCATAGGCGACAGGATGGATACTGACATAATCGCAGGAGTGGAAAGCGGGCTGGACACTGTCCTCGTGCTCTCAGGATTGACCCAGAGGGAAGACCTTGTGCTTTATCCTTACAGGCCGCGTCTTGTGCTTGAAGGCGTCGGTGATATTCCGCCGCGGGATAATTGATAATAGATTGATTTGCTGATATAACTTGGCTTTGGAGGTCCAGATGGATAGAAAGAGTATTGCAATTCCGGCGCTTACGGATGAGCTTGCATGCGTGATGATCGATGCAGAGACGATTGCACGGAGGGTCAGTGAGCTGGCCATTCAGATAAACCATGATTATGCAGACATCACAGAGCCTCTGATTCTAGTCGGTGTCCTGAAGGGATCGTTCATCTTCCTTGCCGACCTTTGCCGCAAGCTGACAATTCCTCATGTGATTGATTTCATTTCGGTCTCCAGCTATGGAAAGACCACCAATACTTCCGGAAACGTCCGGCTTCTGATGGACACCAGGGAGAACCAGGAAGGGCATCACGTCCTGATCGTTGAGGATATCCTGGACAGCGGCTATACGCTTGATTACCTTGACCGCAACTTCAAGACCAGGGGCACGAGATCGGTTCGCAACTGCGTTCTTCTGGACAAGCCTGAACGCCACGTCGTGCCTGTCGAGATTTCATATCTCGGATTCGAAGTGCCGGATGTATGGGTCGTCGGATACGGGCTTGATGTCGGAGAGAAATACAGGACTCTGCCTTACATCGCAGAGTACAAGCACGAGGAGAACTGAACATGAGCGTTATTTCCATTGTTGGGGCCCAGTGGGGCGATGAGGGGAAGGGCAGAATCGTAGATTATCTTGCGCAGAAGTCTGATCTGGTGATCCGTTACCAGGGCGGCGACAACGCAGGCCATACAGTTGTCAATGATTATGGGAAATTCGCACTTCATATCATTCCTTCCGGTATATTCAACGACGAGTGCACAAGCATCGTCGGTGCTGGATGCGTAGTGAATTTCGATACGATGGCTCATGAGCTCGAGGCTATTCCCGAGCATCTTCAGAAGAACCTGTTCATTGACTACAGAGCCCATCTGATCATGCCGTTCCATTGCCTGCTTGATGGAGCCGAAGAGGCGAAGAAGGACGGTCACTGGAAGGTAGGAACGACCAAGAGAGGCATAGGACCGTGCTACAGCGACAAGGCTTCACGCACCGGCATCCGTGCCGTTGAGCTTCTGGAGCCTGAAATCCTCAGGGCGAGGGTCGAGATGCTTCTTCCTTTGAAGAACCGCGACCTCGAGTACTACGGACTGAAGACGTTCACTGTGGACGAGATCATGCAGCTCTGCGATAAATGGCGCGAGAGGTTCGGAAAGCACATCATCGATACGATTCCTGTGATCAGAGCAGCTGTGGAAGAGAAGAAGAACATTCTTCTCGAAGGTCAGCTCGGCGTGATGAGGGACCTCGATTGGGGCATCTATCCGTATTCGACGAGCAGCAATCCCACCAGCGGAGGAGCCTGCAACACAAGCGGGATCTCCCCGAAGAGCCTTGACGATGTGATCGGAGTGGTGAAGGCCTACTCGACATCAGTCGGCGGCGGACCGTTCGTGACTGAGCTGTTCGACGATGACGGCAAGAAGTTCCAGAACATCGGCAACGAGTTCGGAGCCACTACAGGGCGTCCTCGCCGATGCGGCTGGTTCGATGGCGTTGCGCTTGATTTCTCGGCATATATCAACGGATTCACTGAGCTGGCTATCACCAAGCTTGATGTGCTTGATAGCTTCCCGAAGATAAAGATCTGCACTGCCTATGATATTGACGGCGACATCGTGAGCCAGCTTCCTGAGACATCGCTTCAGGAGAAGGCGAAGCCAGTCTATGAAGAGATGGACGGCTGGATGTGCGACACTACCGCTGTCAGGCAGTGGAAAGATCTTCCTGTCAATGCCCAGAAGTACGTGAAGAGAATAGAGCAGCTGGCCGGCACGCCGATAAAGTACATTTCGGTCGGGCCTGAGAGAGACCAGATCATAGTGATGAAATAGAAGTCGGAGGCAGTGATGACTCAATACGGATTCGATACTTTCCTCAGCCCGATGACATGGCGCTACGGAACGGCGCAGATGAAGAGCATCTGGTCGGAGGAGAACAAGAGGCGGACTCTCAGGCATATCTGGGTTGCCCTTGCCCAGGTCGAATCCGAGGCTTCGCTTGTCACTTTGGATCAGGTTGCAGAGCTTGAGAAGCATCAGGACGATATAGATATCCAGCGTTCACTGGAAATCGAGAGCACCATACACCATGACCTCATGGCGGAGATCAAGGCTTATGCTGAGCAATGTCCGGCGGCCGGCGGGGTGATTCACCTTGGGTGCACTTCGATGGACATCGAGGACAACATGGATGCCATTCGGATCCGCGATTCCCTTGCTCTGACGATCGAGAAGCTCAAGAAGCTTCTTGGCGTTTTTGAAAGCCGGATACGAGAGACATATGATGTCCGCTGCATGGCGTTCACCCATATTCAGAGTGCAGAGCCCACTACTGTAGGCTATCGTCTCTCCCAGACAGCACAGGATCTTCTATCATCGCTTTCAATGCTCAAGTCTATTGCAATCCATGGCAAGGGGTTCAAGGGCGCCGTAGGAACGGCTGCCTCGTTCGAGACTCTTCTTGAAGGGACGGGAATGACATTCGAGCAGTTCGAGTCCCGGATAATGGACAAGCTTGGCCTGCCTGCCTTTGATGCTGCCACCCAGGTCTATCCTCGGATTCAGGATGCGCAGGTGCTTGAGGCTCTTGGCCTTCTGTGCGCGATCATCCACAAGTTCGCCCTGGATTTCAGGATCCTTCAAGGGTCGGCTGTCGGAGAGGTGAATGAATACTTCTCCGAGAAGCAGGTTGGGTCGTCTGCAATGCCTTTCAAGCGCAATCCGATCAACTGCGAGAAGATCTGCTCCCTTTGCCGTCTTGTCCGCTCCTACAGCCTTGATGCCTGGGACAATGCATCGCTGTGCATCCTCGAGCGCACGCTGGATGACAGCGCGAACCGCAGGGTCTGCCTTCCTGAGTCGTTCATCGCTGTGGATGAGATTCTCGAGACGATGATTTCTCTTGTGAGCAGGATGATCATCAACAAGGAAGCCATCAAGCACAATTTCGATAAGTTCGGCGTTTTCGCTGCCACTGAAAGGCTTCTGATGAAGCTTGGAAAGCTTGGTGCAGACCGGCAGAAGTTCCATGAGATCATCCGCGAGGCAAGCCTCAAGGCATGGGGTGCCGCTGAGGCAGGAGAGGCCAATCCGCTTGCAGGGCTTCTTTCAAGCAATCCTGAAATACTGATGTTCATGACCCGAGAACAAGTGCTTGACTGTCTTGATGCTTCCGGATATGTAGGAATTGCCCCATCACGTGCATTGGAGATGGCAAACCGGATCAAAGCAGCCATAGCATGACAGTCCTTCTGATTCTGACCTATTTTTCTTTCATAAGCCTCGGCCTTCCTGACAGCCTGCTGGGCGCTGCATGGCCGATGATGCATCTGGATTTCCAGGTTCCGGTGACTTATGCAGGGATCCTGAGCTTCACTGCAAGCGGCTGCACTGTCATCTCATCGCTTGCGGCGATGTGGCTCAACAGGCATCTTGGAACGGGAAAGACAATTGCATTCTCGACTCTTCTTACCGGCATTGCTCTGGTCCTGTACTCGTTCTGCGGGAATTTCTGGCTTCTGATTCCTGTTTCCATTGCCCTTGGCCTTGGCGGAGGTGCGATTGATTCGGCTCTGAATAACTACGTTGCTCTGCATTTCCAGGCGAGGCACATGTCTTTCCTTCATGCTTTCTGGGGAATCGGTGCGACGCTTGGCCCTGTTATCCTCGGCGCATTCATGGCCCGTGGAAGCTGGAGAGGCGGATACAGGACCATCGCTGCTGTCCAGCTTTCCTTGTGCCTTGTTCAGTTCCTTTCAATTCCACTTTGGAAAGAGGGCAGAGGCGGCTCTGATTCCAAGACTCTGATCTCTGGCGGTTCCAAGCCATGGACCAGGTATCTTGCGATGCTGAGCTTCCTGTTCTACTGCGCTGCTGAGGGAACAAGCTTCATATGGGTATCCACTTATTTCACTCAGGTTCTTGGAAGCGACGCAGTCTTTGCAGCAAAGGCCTCTTCGGCAGTCTTTCTTGGAATCACCTGCGGGCGGCTTGTCTCAGGATTGGTTGCAGAACGCACAGGAGTCAGAAAGCTTATCTATATCGGTGCTGGGCTGGCTGCTGCCGGCTTTGCCTGTCTGCCTTTCGCTTCTTCGCAGCAGATAGGCCTTGCAATAGTGTTTGTAGCAGGCATGGGCATGGGCCCGATCTATCCTGACATGATTCACAGGA
>JAQUYU010000069.1 GCA_028691695.1 Sphaerochaetaceae bacterium
AAATGCTCCTCGATCTCCTCCGGGAACACGTTCTTGCCGCCTTCGGTGACAATGATGTTCTTCGCCCTTCCCTTCAGATAGAGATAGCGCTTCTTGTCCAGCACTCCGAGGTCTCCTGTTTTGAGGTAGCCGTCCTCGGTGAACAGCTCTGCCGTAGAGGCCGGGTCGTTATAGTAGCCTTTTGTGCAGCATGGGCCTTTTACGGCAAGCTCCCCGATTCCCATCAGATCAGGATCAATTATCTTCGCTTCGATATCAGGGAAGATCTGCCCTACCGACTTCACCTTGAACCTCTTCACCGGATTCAGAGCCAGAATCGGGCTCGTTTCCGTGAGGCCGTATCCCTGAATGAAGTCGATGCCCAGCCGCTGGAAAGCCTTGAACGTCTTGGGCGAAAGCGGTCCTGCGCCGCAGATGCAAACATTAAGATCCATCATTCCAAGCGACTCAAGAACCTGTGAGAACCACTTGCGGCCATGGTTCACGTTGAACACCTTCCTTGAGAAGCCATTGAGCCGCATCAGAAGAGCAAACATGAAGTACTTAAGCCTTCCTTTCTCCCGTATCTTGCGCATAGTGCTTGAAAGGAACTTGTTGTAGATCATCGGAATGCCCATCATGAAAGTCACATGGCCGCTTTTCATGTCTGAAATGATCTTGGATGGTGTCATGCCTTGTCCGAACAGGCAGCTGTTTCCATTGAGGATAGTTTCAATGAGCACCGCAGTGCAGCAGTATGCATGATGAAGCGGCAGCAAGGCGAACATGACATCATCCGTCCTCAGAGAAAGGTAGTCATCCGAGCAGGCCATGAAGGCATCGGACATTATGTTCGCATGGCTTAGAACCACGCATTTCTCGTTTCCTGTCGTTCCGCTGGTAAACAGCATAGACAGGGTGTCGCTGCATGAGATTGCAGCCTTTGGATGCAAGGCAGCCGGAACGAGGCCTTCAAGCTTTCCAAGATCAATCACTTCAATTTCCTTGGAAAGGTTAACCCTCGAAAGCACATCGGAATCGGCAAAGAAAAGCCTGGCGCCGGAGAATGGAAGAAGCCGCTCGACCTTCTCGCTTTCCATCTGATTGTCAAGCGGAACGACAGACGCACCGGCATATGATACAGAAAGGTAGGCAAGAGCCCAGCTTATGGAGTTCTTGCCATCAAGGCCGACCTTGTCGCCTTTGGAGATTCCTTTTTCAATTAGATAGCTTCCGATTCTCTTCACAGCCTCATGAACTTCTGAAAAAGTCATGCTCACATGAACCGGAGCATTTGATACGAAGCACAAAAGCTCCGGATGCCTTGAAACCGTTATTTCAAGTGCTTCCTGAATGGTTGGATAGTCTCCATTGAAGTATTTTCCCTTGAATTCATTATAATAGTCATTCTTAACCATGATGTTTTTCTCTCGGTTTCTGACTCTATGTCAAAGATAAATGCATGTCAATAAGCTTAAGTGACACTCTGTCAGAAAAGAACAGAAAAACAGAGAAATTTTACAATAATAACGAAAATGCCCCTCTGAAAGGGGCATTGACCATGTTGATGGTGAATACTAACCAGCTGTGCTCGAACTGCGCGAGCTTCCAGCAACCTTGGTCTTTTCCAGAACTGGGGCATGCTTTATGAGCTGGAACGACGACTCTGCAATATTGATGCAGTAATCTCCGATATGCTCCATATGCCTCGCCTGCTCAAGGATGTGGAGTTGCAGTCTCACATCGGTCTTTTCATTGCGGCTGAGCCTGAGCTCTACCTGACGTCCGATGCGGTTGCGGGCTTCGTTGATCCTGGCTTCCATGTCCATGGCGATCTGCATCTCGGAAAGAGAGATCGTCGTGTTCATCCTGTCATCTATGAAATGAAGGTACTTCTGAACCTGATCCTCCAGGTCATGAAGGGCTTCCTGGGCTTCCTTTGAGAGAGTTCCATCCTCGAAGTACAGCCTGTCGCTGACTATCGTAAGATCCATTGTGCTGTCTGTGCAGGATTCAAGCTCATCCATGATCCTGATCATTGTAGTAAGAGAATTCGCATTGGTAGGAGTCTGAGAATCCTGAAGCAGCTTTACGCAGGCCCCTGAGAGCTGCTCCTGCATCTGGTCGGCATATTCCTCCATGCCCTTCAGCTTCTTGACCCTCTCAGGCATGTCCTTGCAGTTGCCGTTGAATGCCTCAAGATAGTCATCGAACATGTTGGCCGCAAGCTGCGACATCTTCTTCACTTCTTCACGAATGGCGAGGATGAAGATCTCCGGGGTTTCCATATGAGAGGCAACGTAGGTGAAATGGTATGTATTCTCCTTGTACTCGGCACTCTCCGGCACAATCTTCTCGATCAAGGTGCAGAAAGGCTTCACTATCGGGAAGAACACAAGAGTATTGAGCACATTGAACGTCGTATGGAACATTGCAAGGTAAGTAGGCAGTACCTGCTGCAATGCTGTTCCGCTTAAGGCGAATATGTCATAGCCGCAGATGAGCCCGACAAGGGACAGAAGCGGCTTGAACAGCAGCATCGCCAGAACGGTTCCTATTACGTTGAACAGGACATGGGCCATGGCTGCCCTCTTGGCTCCTGTGTTTCCACCAACCGAAGCAAGGAAAGCCGTGATCGTAGTTCCTATGTTCTGACCTAAGCAGAGCGCAGTAGCGGCGTAGACTCCAATCCATCCGTTGTAGGCCATCGTGAGCGTAATTGCCATTGCTGCCGACGAGGCTTGAAGGATCATCGTCATAACCATTCCAACAACGACGCAGATTATCATCGTCCAGACACTTCCGCTGTCAAGCGCAGTCAGGAACTTAAGCACCCCGACCTGCCCTGAGAGATCAGGAATAGATGCCTGCATGTAGTGAAGTCCGATGAAAAGCAGCCCGAATCCGAGGAAGACCTCAGCCATGTTCTTGATGGATACCTTCTTGGAGTACATCATAGGAAGCGAAACGGCAATTGCTATCAAAGCAAGGATCGTGATATCCACCGTGAATCCCAGAAGGGCTATTATCCAGGCAGTTACCGTAGTTCCGATATTCGCTCCGAATATCACTCCCACTGCCTGCTGAAGCGTCATGAGGCCGGCATTGACGAAGCTTACCAGCATGACGGTAGTCGCAGATGAGCTCTGGACAAGCATTGTGACCACAGCTCCCGTGATGACTGCAACGAAGCGGTTGCCTGTCATCAGATGAAGCACGTGCTTCATCTTGTCTCCAGCGGCCTTCTGAAGGCCTTCACTCATGATGCGCATGCCGTAAAGGAAAAGCCCTAGGCTGCCCGCCAGTTCAAATATCATCAGAATCCATTGCATACAGATTTATAGTAACTTGCCGATAGAATCCGGTCAATAATTTCAATTGTTCAATCAAAGAAAATAAAGGCTCAATCGCAAAAAACATCAAAAAGCGTCCAACATTCATTCAAATTGCACCTTGAAAAAACCTGACACAGTGCCTTTATCCGATGCAACGCTTGACACTGCTCTTTTCAAACCATAACCTCAAGGGTATGAATTTGATACTTCCAGAAGGCAAAGCCAAGAAAATATGCATGGATATGATGAAGGCGTTCGACGACACCGGATTCATCGACTATGATGGAGACAGGACTGTCAGATCTGACAGCCTCAAGCAGGAAGGGCACGGTAAAGTATTCGGTGTCCTGGTTACATATGAAGGAACAGTGCTAAAGGCCTTTTCAGGAGCTCTGGATGGCAGGTATGTGATAAAGCCATTCGAAGAACCGGTGTTTGACCCGCAGCGAATGAGCGAAATGCTCAGTTCGAGCGAGAAGGAAGTGCAGGCTCTCACAGAGGAGATCCAGAAGACCGGCGACAAGCAGCTGGAGAAGAGGCGACGCGAGATTTCAAGCGAATGCTGGACCGCTATCAAGCGTGAATACCGCTTCACCTGCTTCGATGGGCAAGTGCGGACCCTTGATGAGATTGCACCAACGGCGCAGTCGGGAACGGGAGATTGCTGTGCTCCAAAGCTGCTTTCAGCGGCTTACAGCAAGGGTCTGAGGCCTGCATACATGGCAGAATTCCTCTATGGCAGCGGCGCACATGAGTCAGGAGAGTTCCTCACCCCGTGCGACCAGCGTTGCAAGCCGATTCTCAAGGACATCATCGGACTTGATATAATCTATCAGGACAAGGACATAGTTGTAATCAACAAGCCAAGCGGGCTGCTGAGCATACCTGGCAAGGGACCTGAGAAGTTCGACAGTGCGGCAACCAGAGTCAGGCGTTTCTTCCACCATGTAATCGCCCAGCCGTGCATCCACCGTCTGGACCAGGCGACTTCAGGGCTCATGGTCCTCGGACTGACCGACGAGGCGCATGACAAACTATCGATGGATTTCGAGAACCGCAAGATCCACAAGGAATACGAGGCTCTGGTTCAAGGCATCATCACCGAAGAAAGCGGCACGATAGACCTTCCGATAAGGCTGGACACCGAATGCAGGCCGCGTCAGATAGTCGACCTCGTCCATGGCAAGCAGGCAATCACCGACTGGATCAAGATCCGAGTCGAGCCGTTTGAAGGAGGCCACTGCACTCGCCTCAGACTCATCCCACGCACAGGACGGACTCATCAGCTCAGGGTGCACTGCGCCGAAGGACTTGGGCACAGCATCATCGGAGATCCTCTGTATGGAAGCAGCGGAGACAGGATGATGCTTGAAGCCTGCGTCCTTGAATTCACCCATCCAATCACCGGAGAGGAAATGAGGTTCGAGCTTCCTGTTGAGTTCTAGCCCAGCACCCGAAGTGCATTGTCATCCCACATCGCATCCAGAACGCTCTGACTCATTCCAGCTTTGGAAAGGGCATCGCGAAGCACCGGCATATATGAAATATCAGGCAGCTCGAGATCGCTTCCTATTCCATCATAGTCAGTGCCAAGGGCAAGAACGCTCTTGCCTCCGACGCTGTACAGCCTGATTGCATGACGTACCAGGTCTTCGATCCTGGTCTGATGGCTGCCTTCAGAAAGGAAGCCAGAACAGAAGTTCAGCCCTACCACCCCGCCGCTTTCGGCAACAGCGCGGATCTGGTCATCGGTGAGATTCCTCTGATGATTGCACAAGGCACGGCAGTCGGAGTGGCTTGCAACGAAAGGCTTCTTCGAAAGCCTTGCAACATTCCAGAAGCCTCCCTCTGAAAGATGAGACACATCGACGACTATTCCAAGACGCTCCATCTCTGGTATGAGCTCGCATCCGAAGCTCTTCAGTCCACGGGACATGAGATCAGGATCCTGAGAGTTCGGGAAGCCTATTGCATTCTCGAAATTCCAGGTGAGGGCAATCAGGCGCACTCCATACGAAGCGACTTCCGCTGCCCTCTCAATCTTCCCTTCAAGAACGTCGCCTTCCTCTATGGAAAGCACCGCTTGGAGCTTGGAGCCTCCTCTATGAGGCGTTCTGACCTGCTCGATGAGATCGGAATTCTTCTTGATCTGGTCAAGGAACACCTTGTACATCGACATGAATGTCTCATATGAACTCACACCTTCAGTCTTATGGACGAAGCATGCAAACACCTGGGCAAGCGAGCCGCCCTTTCTTAGTTTTTCAAGATCGATCTGGAAGCTGTTCGAGCGAAGCCCCTGCTCCTGCTTTCCTTCCCAGATCTTCATAATCGTATCGCAGTGAAGATCAATCATCTCTGAAGCTCCTTGATCGGCGGATAGGCCTTTGCCACAGCAGCCGATACTATAAAACCGAATACAGCTCCGATAGCACTCTGAGCAAGATTCGCCGGAATTTCAATCAAGGCAGTCGGGAAACCGGTAAGAACCAAACCGCCCAGAAGGTAATACCCGCCGCCGACGATGATGATTCCAAGAACCGACGCAATGATCTTACGTATCACAGTTCTGCTTCGTCGAAGCACTAGCGCAACTGCAAGGCCTTCAAGCCCGTGAACCACGAACGAAACCGGAGCCCACTGCGGATAACCGCTGATCATGTCCGCAAGAGCAGTTCCCAGTGATGCGGAAATGAAAGCCACAAGCGGATTGAACGTGAAGGCACAGAAGTAAATCGCCACATCGCAGAGGTTGAAATAACCCTTGGTTGTAGGAATCCTGACGAAAAGAGTGAAAACGACGGTGATTGCCGTCATGATGGCTACAAGGGCAATCTTAAGCCCTGGTCTTGATTTCTGATCCTGCATGCAGCACCTCCAGCTTCAGTGTGCCACTCTATCAGAATTCCGACTAAAATGAAACATCACCCAGGTTTTCACCTACGAAGAGGCCGTGGCCACGGTCCTTGTGGACTTTGTCAGCCTGGAAAACCTTGCCGCTCATGCAGATGTAGACTCCAGGCTCAAGGAGCTGGACTGCGGTCTCGGCACAGCCAAGATTGAACACAGCATCCGAGTTCTCAAGTGAATACGGCACCATTGCGCCAGTGAATACAACGGTATGATTGTCATCTTCGGCTCGTTTTTTTAGGAGAACATTGGCAGTTTCGACCATCGTATCAGTTCCATGGACGACGACAACCATCCGCTCGGGACTCCTTATGCAAAGCTGGGCAACTTCTTCCCGCTGCGTTTCATTCATGAACAGGCTGTCGATTGCAAGCGGTCCTTCATGCTCGATTTCCAGTGAGCATCTGCTCTGACTGAGAATTCTCGGAAGCTGCGACCCCTGAAAAGTAAGCTCCCCCTTGATCGGATCGTACAGCTTGTCGAACGTTCCGCCTGTAGTTATGATCCTTAGCTGCTTTGCCATAATATCCTCGCTTGGGACATGATATCACGTCTTTTGTTTTTCTTGAACAGTTTTCATGGCCAAACCTGCATTCCTCGCCTTCCGGCTTTACAAAAGCACAAACTTCAAGTAACTTAAGTGCATGAGAAGAAGAGAACTCCTGAACAACGAAAAGACAGTCATGATCTGGAAAAGCCCCGCCGACAAAGGGCTATGGGGCTATGTTGTGGATCCAAGTGACATACAGTACCTTTTCGAAACAGACATGCTGGCAGTCCAGTCTGAGCTATCCATCAAGGAGCTCAAGGCCAAGATGAAGGAAGAAGGCTTCTCAAGCTTCAATTCATTCATGATCGAAGCAGTGAAGAAAGGAACAGTCACCCTGCTTGAGCCTGCCTTCTCAAACACAATAATCGGGTCATTCCTCTTTTCACAGGTGCCGCGCTACCTCTGGTCCATCGACCAGGATAAGCTCATTTCGGCAAAAGGGTTCGAGAAAGTCCCCTATTACGTCTATACAAGCGATGGACAGACGCGCTTCGTATGCGCAGCGGACTGCATGAGGAACTTCTGTACATACAACCCCGGATCGGAGACGGTCGATGGCGACATCACCTGGTATGATTCGATAAAGAACCAGAAGCTCGTGCTCAAGAACTTCAATGGGATAACCCTTGCAAACATCCTTCCCGATGCGGATTTCAAGAAATTCATTGAGCAGACGAAGAACTGAACCATCATGAATGTCCTGTCAATTGAAAACCTCTCCAAGACTCTGAAAGACGAGCCTCTTTTCTCAGATGTGAGCCTCGGTCTCGAGGAAGGCGACCACGTGGGCCTGATTGGCAGCAACGGAACCGGCAAAACCACTTTTCTCCGCCTCATTGCCGGGCTGATCCCACCGGATGAAGGCAGCATCGCCATCAACCGCAAGTGCGAGACTGTCCTTCTCGAGCAGGAAGTCACATTCGACCAGAACGACACCATCCTGCAATACCTTCTCTCCGGCAGCGGCCAGCGCTCAAGAACCTTTAAAAGCTACCTCGCCGCAGGTTCGCAGAAAGAAATGGACCGTCTTTCCGATGAACTGGACAGAATCGACGGATGGAATCTGGAGAAAGACTTCGAGATATTCCTCGCCGAGCTCGCTGTGACGGAAGATACAAGCACTCCGATGCGTTCTCTCTCCGGAGGAACACAGAAGAAGGTGTCCCTTGCACGCCTTTTTGCGATGCGGCCGTCATTGATTCTGATGGATGAGCCCACTAACCACCTGGACATTGCATCGATCCGCTGGCTTGAGGACAAATTCGCATCATCTCCTGCAACAATCATAGTCGTCACCCATGACCGCTATTTCCTAAACAAGGTCTGCTCCCAGATCATCGAGATTGACAGCCAGACGATGTTCACCCATCCCGGAAACTACACTGCATTCCTCGAACGCCGTGCCGAGAGGATTGCAGCTCTGAACAAGGAGCAGGACAGGCTTGCCACGATTCTCCGCCGGGAGCTCGAATGGCTCAAGCGCGGACCAAAGGCACGTGCAGGAAAAGATTCAAGCAGGAAGCAGCGCATCAGTGACATGCTCGATGCTCAGCAGACCGTCGAGAAGGCTCCGCCTGCAGACTTCACAAGCATATCACGCCGGCTCGGGAAGAAGATTCTTGAGCTAGATGACATCTCCAAATCTTTCGGAGCCAAGAAGATAGTTTCTGATTTCACTTTTTCATTCACCAAAGGAACCAAAATCGGAATCATTGGAGCAAATGGTTCGGGGAAAAGCACTTTCCTTGACATTGCCACCCAGACCATCCCTCCTGACTCAGGCCTCGTGGACAAGGGCGTGAACACGTTCTTCAGCTACTACGACCAGCAGTCCCGCAAGCTTCCTCTTGAAAAGTCGATGCTTGACTACATCAGCGACATCTCTGAGATGATAAACCTGGGCTCCGGCAATGTCGTCACAGCCGCACGCTTCCTAGAGCTGTTCGGGTTTGACAAGAGTTTCCACCGTCTTCCGATCAGCGTTCTTTCAGGTGGCGAGAAGCGGCGTCTCTACCTGATAAGCTGTCTTGTGGACAATCCCAACTTCCTCGTCCTCGACGAACCGACAAACGACCTTGACATCGACACTATCAGCCGGCTTGAGCAGTACATAATCGACTTCGACGGCTGCGTTCTCGAGGTAAGCCATGACCGTGCATTCCTCGACCAGACCTGCGACCGCCTGTTCGTGTTCAAGGGAAACGGCGTTAT
>JAQUYU010000070.1 GCA_028691695.1 Sphaerochaetaceae bacterium
ACCGACTGCGTGGACTCGCTTACAGTCGGGCAGAGGCAGCAGGCAGAGATCCTCAGGCTCCTGTGCCGCAACGACAGGATCATGATCCTTGACGAACCAACATCAGTGCTCACCGAGGAAGAAGTCTCCAGACTGTTCTCGCATCTCAGGGCAATGGCAGGCGAAGGGGAGACGATTGTCCTGATAACCCATAAGCTCGATGAGATAAAGCGCATCTCGGACAGAGTCGCCATCCTCACCAAGGGACGCATGACAGCAATCCGGCGGACATCAGACGTCACGGATGATGAGATATCGAAGCTCATGTTCGGCAGCTCAGTCAAGCTCGGGATTCCACGCCAGAGAGCAAGCGAAGCAGGGAAAACCGTTCTGAGCCTGCACAATGTCTGCGTGAAGAAGCAGTCGCAGGAAAAGCCGCTGCTGTGCCATGTGAGCTTTGATGCAAGAGCCGGGGAAATCCTGGGATTCGCAGGGGTCTCGGGCAATGGGCTCGGAGTGCTTGAGGGAGTACTTGGCGGCTTCATCAAGACTTCAGAGGGAACGATAACCCTCCGCGGGCAGGACATCACAGGGCTTCCGACAAGAGAGCTCAGGAAAAACGGCCTTTCGTACGTGCCCGCCGACAGAATTGCAATGGGCAGCTGCGCAAAAGCAACCGTGAGCGAGAATCTCATCGCTCCAATGCTCGGACGCTTCTCCCTCGGGCCGTTTCTTGACAGAAGACGGATCAGGGAATTCAGCGAGGACAGGATATCCAAGTTCGGCATCAAGGCATCTCCTGATGAGACAGCATCAAGCCTCAGCGGAGGAAACATCCAGAAGATGATTCTTTCACGCGAGACCGTTCTTGCAGAAGACTGCATAGTGCTGAGCCAGCCGACCTGGGGTCTGGACAGGGAAAGCAGTCAGTTCGTCTATCTGCAGATGCAGGAGCTTCGGAAAAAGATGATCGCAGTGATCCTCATCTCCTACAGCCTCGATGAGATCCTTGCCGTGGCAGACCGGATCGTGATAATCAGCAAGGGACGCATAGCAGGGATCATGGACAACAAAGAAGGTCTTTCCCGCGAGAAGCTTGGAAGAATGATGCTCGGGAAGGAGGACAGGGATGAATAGCGGGTATTCACGTGCCAAGGGCGCATTCATCGTCATTCTCATTGCAATGGCGATAATCGCAGCCTTATGCTTCGTTCTCTCTGAAACCCCGGTCAAGGCGCTGTCGATGTTCTTCATCGGCCCGTTTTCCAGCCTTTACAGCCTGGGCAACATGCTTGCCTCCTCCACCGTCCTCATCCTTGGAGGACTTGGTGTTTCCATCGCCATGAAAGGCAGCAGCTTCAACCTCGGCGGCGAAGGGCAGATCTATCTAGGGGGCTTCGTGGCCGCAGTCTCAGGCGTCGCGCTTCAGGATCTTGGAATGCTTGGAACATTGATTGCCATAGCAGCAGGCTCGCTGGCATCCGGTGCCATAGCCGGATTCTCCGGATGGTGCCGCATGAAATGGAAGACAAGCGAGATGATTTCGTCATTCCTCCTTTCAAGCGCTCTGGTGATGGTGATCAACTACCTCATCACAGGGCCGTTCCTGGATCCGGGATCGAACCTGCTCACGACGCAGAAAGTGCCTCAGGCAATGAGATTGTCAAAGATCCTGCCTCCGTCAGGCCTTTCAACGGCAATCCTCATCGCAATCGCCTCGGCAGCGGTGATTCAGGCTTATCTCTACAGGACCAAAGGCGGATACAGCCTGAGGATCACTGGAATGTCGTACCGCTATGCAGTGTACAGCGGCCTGAACACCAGAGTGTACACCTGGCTTCCGATGTTCCTGTCAGGAACGCTTTATGGCATGGGCGGTGCTCTTTCCGTGTTCGGAACATACTATGCATGCGTCAGGGACTTCCAGTCAGGACTGGGATGGAACGGCTTCGCTGTGGCGCTGATTGCCGGGTCCAATCCCGTACTTGTCATTCCAGCGGCGCTGTTCTTCGCCTGGATCCAGAGCGGAGCCCGCATTGCCATGCAGGGAAGCGACCTCACTTCCCAGGTTGCGTCGATCGCACAGGCAGTGATCTTCTTCCTGATCACATGCGAGGCTTTCGGAAGAACAAGGAAGAAAGGAGGCGTTTCATGCAAGTGATCCTCAGCGCTCTTTCCACCATGGCTCCGCTTCTCCTTGCCGCACTGGGCGGGCTCTTCTCTGCTCTGTCAGGGACACTGAACATAGCCCTCGAAGGGATGCTCACGATCGGAGCATTCTCAAGCATCGCATTCGCCTCTGCAACAGGCTCCCTTGCTCTGGGGATTCTGATCGGAATGATCATCACGACTGCTCTTTCAGCCCTTCTCGGGCTGTTCACGATCCGATTCAAGGCCAATCCCTTCATCGCCGGTCTTGCAGCCAACCTCCTTGCAGGCGGGGTGTGCACTGTCACATCAGGGAAGATCTATGCAACAGAGGGCGTCGTGAACTTCGCATCTCTTCCAAAGCTTGCCTCATGGCACGGGCTGGACCTATTCCTGCCCATCGCGCTTGCAGGCACCCTGATCTGCGCTTTCGTGATAAGGCGCACGTCCTACGGGCTTCATCTCAGGGCCTGCGGAAGGAACCAGGAAGCTATTTCATCGCTGGGGCTCAGGGCGGATTTCTACAACCTCACCTCTTTCCTGATTTCGGGAGCCTTCTGCTCGGTTGCAGGAGCAGCGATAATGTTCAGGCTTGGCGCTTATGTGCCCAATGCATCAAGCGGCAAAGGCTGGATTGCACTGGTGATCGTGTACCTTGGAAACATGAGACCTCTTGGACTGCTTGCAGCCGCACTGGTATTCGCCCTTGCCGATTCATTCTCGAACTTCGCCCAGGGATTCTGGAACGTGCCTGCTGACTTCATCCTCGCCATACCTTACGTATTCACTCTGGCGGCGATGATAATCTTCTCGATATTCAGCCGCAAGCGAAAGTCATTCATGTAAAACAGAGAAGAATTCAATGCATATCTGCTGTGTTTTTATGCATTTGAGCCCTCTGGGAATGCATTTTCTTCCATTTTGTGAATATTCGGAAAACCGCCCCCGCCGGTGTTGTTAAAACCCATCAAGAAAGCTAGAATGCAGTCGATTTCATATGATTTTCCGGGAGGGCCGAATCTATTGAGTGTTAATGTTTCCAGCGAAATTTCACAGCTGAAAAAGGTGCTTCTGCACCGCCCAGGGCAGGAGTTGGAGAATCTCACCCCCAACTACCTGGAGCGTCTTCTTTTCGATGACATACCATTTCTTCCAATTGCTCAGAAAGAGCATGATGCGTTTGCGAAGGCGCTTCAGGATCATGGAGTCGAAACTGTTTATCTTGAGGATCTGATGACAGAAGTCATCGGCCATAACGATGATCTCAGGCGGCAGTTCATTGAGGATTTCATTTACGAAGGCGGTTCATCTGCCATCGGCAACATATCCGAGCTTTCTGAGCTTCTTCTTTCAATCAAGGATCCGAAGGAACTGGTGCTCAAGACCATGGCCGGAGTCGTGGACACCGAGCTTCAGAGAGAGGACGGCAAGAATCCTCTGGCGGACATGATCCAGCCCAAGGTACGGTTCGTCCTCGACCCGATACCCAATCTCTACTTCACCCGCGATGCATTCGCCATCATCGGCCATGGAGTGACCCTGAACAGGATGTACAGCGTCACCCGTGCCAGAGAGACGATCTACGGACGGTACATATTCAACTACCATCCGGACTTCAAGGACAAGGTCCGCCAGTACTACACGCCGGACATTCCATTCTGCATCGAAGGCGGGGATGTGATGAACATCTCGGACAGGATCCTCGCAGTCGGGCTTTCCCAGCGCACCTCACCGGAAGCAGTCGAGATTCTTTCCAACAACGTGTTCGACGACCCTGAATCACAGATAGACACAGTCCTTGCAATCGATATCCCTGACATGAGGGCCTACATGCACCTGGATACAGTCCTGACCCAGGTCAACGAAGCAGCATTCCTCGTACATCCAGGCATTCTCGATTACTTCTCGATCTACAAGATCAAGAGAGGAACCAAGGGCAACCTCAAGGTCGAGTATCAGGAAGACGATCTGGAGACAGTGCTCTCCTCTGTCATAGGACAGAAGATCACCCTGATCACCACCGGCGGAGATGATGCAATCGCGGCCGAACGAGAGCAGTGGAACGACGGCTCCAACTGCCTCTGCGTGTCACCTGGCGAGGTCGTGGTGTACGACCGCAACGTTATAACCAATTCGGTCCTGAACGAGCACGGGATCAAGACTATCGAGATTCCAAGCTCGGAGCTCTCCCGCGGGAGAGGCGGCCCAAGATGCATGAGCATGCCACTTGAGCGTGCATAGAAATAAAAAATAAGGAGCAATGCAATGAAAATACCTGAATCATCAGTGATCAACAGAATGGATCTTTCCGGAAGAAGCCTGATAAAGCTTCTCGATTTCACACCAGAGGAGATACGCTATCTTCTCGACGTCTCCAAGGAGCTCAAAGAGGACAAGAAGCTCAAGAAGAGCCATCGCTACCTCGAAGGCAAGAACCTCGTGCTGCTGTTCGAGAAGACTTCCACCCGCACCCGCTGCGCCTTCGAAGTCGCAGGCATGGATCTCGGGATGGGCGTGACTTTCCTTGACTCAGCCTCTTCCCAGATGGGAAAGAAGGAGAGCCTTGCCGACACCGCACGTGTGCTTGGAAGGATGTACGATGGAATCGAATACCGCGGCTACAAGCAGCAGACGGTCGTTGACCTTGCCCGCTACTCCAAGGTCCCTGTGTTCAACGGCCTCACAGACCAGTTCCACCCTACCCAGATCCTCGCAGACCTTCTCACCGTGGAGGAGAACTTCGGGCGTCTGAATGGAATCAACTTCACATACATGGGCGATGCAAGGTTCAACATGGGCAACTCGCTGATGGTGGGCTGCGCCAAGATGGGCCTGAACTTCACTGCCTGCGCTCCCGCCGATCTGTTCCCTGATCCGGCTCTTGTAGCCGAGTGCCAAGAGGTCGCAGCCAAGTCCGGAGGCACAATCACCCTCACCGATGATGTCGAGAAGGGAACACGCAATGCCGATGTCCTTTATACTGACATCTGGGTATCGATGGGCGAGCCGGACAGCGTCTGGAGCCAGAGAATCAAGGACCTATCGCCGTATCAGGTGAACCGCAAGGCAATGGCCAATGCAAATCCCAATGCGATCTTCATGCACTGCCTTCCTTCGTTCCATGACACAAACACCACAGTCGGGCAGGATATCTGCAGCAAGTACGGAATCTCCGAAATGGAGGTTTCCGATGAAGTGTTTGAATCGCCGCAGTCTGTAGTGTTCGATGAAGCAGAGAACAGGATGCACACCATAAAGGCCGTGATCCTGGCAATGCTTCGCAATTTCAATAAATAAGCAAAAGGAGCTTCATATGCCGTTTTCCCTGCCCACTTTCAAGCAGATCGATTTCACCCGGAAAGATTTCGCAGATGCACCAGATGTCCTCACCGCGCCAGCGCCTAAGGATGGAGTTGCCCCTGAGAACTACCACAGCACTTCCATGTTCCCCGAATTCTTCAAGTTCGGAGGAAGCTGGCATCTTGCAAAGGACAGCCGAATGGACTGCACTGTGGTCCGCCGCCAGGACGGAGAGCTCGAGGTAGTCGAGCCGCGCCGTCTGAAGGCAGGCGATGAGGTCGTGCTTGGAAGGTCGGATGACTGCGATGACGGCATTTTCCTTGACGATGACCCATTCGAGGCTCCTGAAGATGAATTCGAAGACAAATTCGCATTCCGTCAGGGCAGAAGCCGCGAAACGGCCTACTCCCGTGACTATGACAAGCTGTACGAAATCCTCCGCTATGAGAAGGATCACGGCAACATCGTCTGGGTCATGGGCCCTGCCGTGGCATTCGACAAGGACTCAAGATCATCAATGCAGAGCCTCATCGAGAACGGCTATGTCGACGGACTGCTCGCAGGCAATGCACTTGCCACCCACGACCTGGAAGCCGGCTTCTTCCGCACGGCGCTTGGTCAGGACATCTACACTCAGCGCAGCCAGCCCAACGGCCATTACAACCATCTCGATGTGCTCAACAAGGTCCGCTCGGCCGGTTCGATCGCTGCATTCATCGACCAGGCAGGCATAAGCGATGGCATCATGTACGGCTGCACGAAAGGCAATATTCCCTACGTGCTTGCAGGCTCGATCCGCGACGACGGCCCTCTTCCCGAGGTCAGCGCAAACGTCTACGAGAGCCAGGACAGGATGCGAGCAGTTCTGCGCAAGGCCACTACGGTGATCTGCGTCGCAACTCAGCTTCACACAATCGCATCCGGCAACATGACCCCATGCTTCCGTGTGGTCGATGGTGTGATACGCCCTGTGTTCATCTACTGCGTCGATATCTCGGAGTTCGTCGTGAACAAGCTCAAGGACCGCGGCTCGCTGTCGTCCACCAGCATCGTGACCAACGTCCAGGACTTCATTGTCAATGTCGCAAAAGGCGTTCTTTCCTGATTCTGGCCAATCCCTTGCACTTCTTCTGCATTTGCCCGGAAGCAAATTCTAAGATAGCACTAGACACAAAACCCAGTTTGTTGTAGATTGTTTTGTGCACGGGCGGTTAACTCAGCGGGAGAGTGTCACGTTGACATCGTGGAAGTCGGCAGTTCAATCCTGCCATCGCCCATCAGACTTGCTGCATGATTCTTGTTATGCAGCAAGTTTTTTTTACACGTCCATAGAAACTCCCATATCCGTTGATAACTTGCCGGCATCGGCAATTATCTCGATTTACTCACACATAACCTGTTGATTTCTTGCCGATGACATGCAATATAAAGCGAAAGTCAAATGAGGGCGCACAATGAATTATACTTCTGTTGCGGATACGGCAAAAAAATGGGAAATGCCCGAGAGAACCGTTCGCAATTACTGCGCTCAGAATAGGATACCCGGCGCGTTTATTACGGGCAAGACGTGGAATGTCCCCGAAAATGCCGAAAAGCCGGAGCGCAGCAACAAACGTTCCAATCCGCCTTAAACTGGTTTGCCGTAGGCGATTACAAGCGGATGCCAAACGAGTTGAGTGGCAAGGAAACTACTCCGCCGGAGCAGGTCGCAAACGAGATCAAGAAGCTGCTTACCAAGTACAATTCGGCGAAGGACAAAACGCTTGAGGAGATCATCGACTTCCACGTCCGCTTTGAGTCTATCCACCCATTCCAAGATGGCAACGGTCGTGTCGGACGGCTTATCATGTTCAAGGAGTGCCTGCGCAACAGTATTGTGCCGTTCATCATCGACGACGATATGAAGCTGTTTTACTATCGCGGGCTGCATGAGGGGAGCAGAGAAAAGGGCTATCTGACCGATACCTGCCTTGCGGCGCAGGACATGTTTAAGAAGTATCTGGACTATTTTAGAATTGAGTATTAACAGACATGCCATCTCCGTTTCCAGAAACAGGAACCATCGATGGATTCGATTGATAACTAACAGAATCGGAAGAAGCATCTTTGATCAGATACCCATCAGAAAAACAAAATCTGGAGCGAGGGGACTCGCATCTTGACTGCACTCCGGTTCAGTGCATGAATGACTGAGGTTACAAGCAACTTTGACAATATTCTTTTCTTTGTTTGTGCCCTGAAGCTTTTTACTTCTCCAGCATAGACAGATACAGATTCAATCGTTCGTTAACATATCCTGCAAATAGCTTTTCCATTGCAGACAGATTCTTCTTCACATGGTATTCGTCAAAGGCATCATAATATGCCATTCTGTCGGCGAATTTTATATCAATCGGCGGGTAACCTGCTTTCATCAGTTCCAGATTCACCAGCAAGCGTCCCGTTCTGCCATTCCCATCAATGAACGGATGGATACGCTCAAAATCAATATGAAATCTAGCAAGCTTTGTTATGATGTTTTCCTTGCTATCAGAAAAAACATGCAGCAGCTCTATCATTTCAGGTTCAATCAGAAACGGCTGTGCAGTCTCGTGATGTGCTCCCATTATTCGAACAGGAATCCTTCGATAGACTCCACGGTCTTCCTTCATATCAGCCAATACAATAGAATGTATCTGCTTGATGATGCGTTCTGTAAGAGGTGCTTTATCTTTTACCAGATTACTAATAAATTCAAAAGCTTCCTTGTGGCCTATCGCTTCCAAATGGTCTTTCAAAGGTTTCTTATCAATGGTAAGTCCCCTAAGAACCATATCTGTTTCACGCAGTGTCAGCGTATTCCCTTCTATGGCATTGGAGTTGTATGTATACTCCACAATGAATTCTTCATTCAATCTTGCCACTTCGCCTGCTGTGAGAGGTCTTCTTGAATCCAATTCCTTTTTCTTTTCTTCGATTTGCTGCAGTAAGCTTGAGGCAGTTTTATATCGGCCGTCCACGGGCTTCACCGCATCAATCGGTATCTTCCACCCTCTTCCCTGTTGATATGCACCTTGAATTTTCCCTTCTGCACACAGAACCCGTACTCTCCTATCGGAAATACTCCATTTCTCAGCGGCTTCTTGTACCGAAATGAACATCATCTTCACCCCTTCACAGTAATATTAATGCTATTATCGGAATAATATCAAGATTATCGGAATAGTGTTAATCATTATAACGGAACAATGCTAAATGGTAAGTTTGAACAATGATTCAAAACTTTGAAGAAACTGTGATTCTCTGGATATTGAATCTTGAAGAAATGTCATTTTGCTTGATATTCCGCCCTCACTGGAATGGACAGTCAAACAGCAGAAAACAATAATAAGGGTTCTGCTAGCTTCTTGATCCCTTATTACAGGTCTACAGTCTTATACGAGAATCATCAAGTCGCTTTCTGCTCTTGAGGAAAAGCTTGTCTTAATCCCTTATTACAGGTCTACAGTCTTATACCCCTGGAGAGCATCGTCATCCCCGAAGG
>JAQUYU010000071.1 GCA_028691695.1 Sphaerochaetaceae bacterium
GACCGCTTCCATGTGATGAAGCTCATAGGCGATTCTGTCGATACGATCCGCAGGGGAGAGGCTGGCGGAAGAGACCGCGCCAAGTCGTCCATCCTGTCCAGGACAAGGTACCTCTGGCTCAAGAACCGCGAGAACCTCAAGCCCGAGCAGAGGGAGCGCCTAGATGCGCTGCTGGAGTTAAAGAACCTTGACACCGCCATAGCGTACGACTTCAGGCTCAGGCTGCAGTCGATATACGAGAACTCTGAGGACAGGGAGACAGCCTGCTGGCATTACGAGAACCTTGTCGCAGACATGCACAATTCGGGCATAAAGGAGCTCGCAAGGGCTGCAAAGAGCCTGATCGGCAATGCTGTCGAGATACTCAACTACTTCGATTCCAAGAGAACCAATGCCATACTTGAAGGATTCAATTCCAAGATAAGCATCATCAAGAACCGAGCCAGGGGCTTCCGCAACCGGGAGAACTTCAAGAACATGATCTACTTCTGCATGGGAGACCTGTCGATGCCGATAGCCCACATCATGGCATAGCTACCCACATCAAACAGCGAAAGGCCACAAAAACAGCAATTCCAATGAAAAGCATTTTTGATTATTATCCCATATCCAGATCAGAAGCAAAGCGGCTGTGCAGCAATCTGGAAAGATTCAAAGAGGTAGAACTTGATTTCTCTGGGGTACCTGACATGGGTCAAGGGTTTGCTGATCAGCTTTTCAGAGTATTCAAAGAAGCAAACCCGAACACAAAGATTATTCCGAAGAACATGTCTGAACAAGTCATGCGGATGTTCAAGCATGTTACACATAATTCAAATTGAATGATTACATCTGCTCTTTTGATTCGAAGAATAAAAAAATCCCGATCTCCGAAAAGGGAAACCGGGATTGAATTGTTCAGAACTGAACAGCATTCATCACATCATGCCGCCCATGCCGCCGCCCATCGCTGGATTGGCTGCTGGAGCTGGGTCCTTTGAAGGAAGGTCTGTGATTGCACACTCTGAAGTAAGAATCAGGGATGCAATGCTTGCTGCATTCTGAAGAGCGCTTCTTGTCACCTTTACAGGATCGACGATTCCACTCTCCATCATATCGCACCAGACGTTCTTGTTGGCATCGAAGCCGTAGCCGGACTTGGCATTCTTGCACTTGTCGGCAACAATCGAACCATCCTCGCCTGCATTCTCTGCAATCTGGCGGATAGGCTCTTCAAGAGCTCTGCGTGCAATCTTGTATCCGATCTTCTCTTCTTCGGAGAAAGAAGAAATATCTCTTGCGTCAAGGACCTTTGAAGCCTGGCAGAGAGCAACTCCGCCGCCTGGGATCACGCCCTCTTCGATAGCAGCTCTTGTAGCATTCAGTGCATCTTCGACACGCTGCTTGCGCTCCTTGAGCTCGACTTCGGTAGCTGCGCCGACGTTGATCACTGCAACACCGCCGGAAAGCTTTGCAAGGCGCTCCTGGAGCTTCTCCTTGTCATAGTCGCTTGTGCAATCAAGAATCTGCTTCTTGATCTGAGCCTTTCTGTCATTAAGAGCTTCAGCCTTGCCGTAGCCGTTGATGATAGTGGTATTCTCTTTCTCGACCTTGATGTTCTTGGCTCTTCCGAGCTGTGAAAGGTCTGCATTCTCAAGCTTGAGCCCTACTTCTTCGCTGATCACTTCACCGCCAGTAAGGATTGCAATATCCTCCATCATGGCCTTTCTGCGATCGCCGAAGCCAGGAGCCTTGATAGCACACACATTGAGTGTGCCGCGGAGGCAGTTGACAACAAGTGTTGCAAGAGCTTCGCCATCGACATCCTCTGCGATGATCAGAAGCGGCTTGCCGGTCTGTACAACCTTCTCGAGAACAGGAAGGAGCTCCTTCATGTTGGATATCTTCTTGTCGTAGAGAAGAACATACGGATCTTCCAGAACACAGGTCATGGTGTCACGGTTGTTGGCAAAATAAGCGGAAAGATAGCCGCGGTCAAACTGCATTCCTTCGACGAAATCAGTATGGGTATCAATAGTCTTGGATTCCTCGACTGTGATGACGCCGTCCATTCCGACTCTTTCCATGGCATTGGCAAGCTCTTCGCCGATTGTCTGGTCGTTGTTTGAACTGATTGCAGCAACCTGAGCAATCTCTTCCTTGTCATTGATGGTAATAGCCTGCTTCTTGATCTGCTCGATAGTGTCCTTGACGGCCATATCGATTCCACGGCTGATTCCCATCGGATTGACGCCTGCAGAAACGCTCTTCATTCCTTCCTTGGTGAAAGCCCAGGCAAGAACTGTGGCGGTTGTGGTTCCATCACCAGCAACATCATTCGTCTTGGAAGCGACTTCCTTGACAAGCTGAGCTCCCATGTTCTCGAACGGATCCTCAAGCTCCACTTCCTTCGCGACGGTAACGCCGTCCTTTGTAATCATCGGAGCGCCGAACTTCTTGTCCAGAAGGACTGTGCGTCCCTTTGGTCCCAAGGTCACCATAACGGCCTTTGAAATCTTCTCCACTCCTGCAATCAATGATCTACGAGCTTCTTCACTGAACTGAAGTTGTTTAGCCATAATCACTCTCCTATAAACACAAATTGTTTTCTATATGAAGTCCACTTTTCGGTGAACCTTAAGAAAGATACAGACAAATCTTCCAAGAATCAAGTTTTCAGAGAAAAAAACAAACAATCACTTGAACAGACCGGTCCGTGCTGCCTTCCGGCTGTCTGCCATCGTCCCGCCTTCAAGCGAAACTGACTGGGCTGTGCTTATCACAGCCTTTGGGTCCGCCTTGTGGATTGTCTTTATGGCGCCTTCCACGAGCTTGCGCTTGAGCGTCATCATTATCACAGTCCTTGGAGCGCTCTGGATTCCCTCTGCATCGAAGATCGTAAGGGCCAATCCCTTCTCCCTCAGCAGGCTTGCAGCCTTGTCCGCATCGGCTCTGTCAGAGAAGACAGCATTTATCGTGCATGTCCCAAGCGCCAGCGCTTCCTCTATGTAGCTGCCGACAATCTGGCCAAGGGAAAAGGCTAGAGTCAGAACAACGATCTTGATCGGATCCGAAGTGAAATCAGCCAGAACAGTTGCAGTGATCAGAATCCAGATCATGTACTCCAGTGCTGCCACCAAAGCACCGAGAATCCTCTCGCCTTTGACTATGAGCTGAGTCCTGAGCGTGGCCAGAGCCACTTCTAACAGCTTCCCGAAGAAAATAATCGCATACACCCACCAGAATCTTCCTGACAAGATTCTGCTGATCGCTTCCAACATGTGAACACCCCTGCTAATTTATTGTTATTTTTAGAATTATTGCAAATAATTCAAAATTGGTCAATACGGTTTATTCACCTTGAAAACATCCAATAGCCAATATTCACCATAGGCCAAAACCGGCCAGCAGGCAAATTGACCCATCGATTGTTTCCATTTTATAGTAATTAATTTTCCCGGAATCGAGTCGGAATTGGTGAGAATTGCTCAATACGCAGGGCGAAGAATGCAGTATTATCCAGAATAGACGGAGGAAAAAATGAATATCTGTGTTCTTGGTGATTCTATTTCAAAGGGTGTGGTGTTCGATGGGATTTCAAGCAGGTACAACCAACTCAAGGACAATTACGTCTCTCTTCTAAAAAAGAAATTCGGATTTGCAATAGAGAACTTCTCCAAGTTCGGCTGCACTGTGACCAAAGGGCTGGCTATGCTGGATTTTCATAAGGACAAGGTATCGCAAAGCCAGTATGTTCTCATCGAATACGGCGGAAACGATTCGGATTTTCACTGGGACGAGGTTGCCAAGGAACCGGATGCAGTTCACTTCCCGATGACGACTCGCGAGGATTTCAGGAGCAAATACAATGCGATGATTGATGAAATCCAGAGCATCGGGGCAACTCCCATCCTGCTCAATCTTCCGCCGATAGATGCCCAGCGCTTCTTCGACAGGGTATCACAGGGAAAGAGCCGTGAGAACATCCTCCATTACCTAGGCGGCGACGTCCAGTACATCTACCGATGGCATGAGTCGTACAATCTTGAGATTTCAAGCATAGCCTACGACAAGAAGGTTCCTCTCATAGACATCAGAACTGCTTTCCTTCTGGACAAGAACAGCAAGGAGCTTCTCTGCGAAGATGGAATGCATCCGTCAGAAAAGGGACATATGCTCATAGCCCAGTCCATAAGCGATTACCTGGAGAAAGCTTCCTGAACAGCTATAACAAATCCTTGATTCTGTGGTAGAATTAGACCATGAAAACATTAATCAGAAACGGTCTTGTTCTTCCGCTTACAACAAAAGATGCCCTTTTTGAGGGTGACATAGCAATCGATGATGGCCGCATAGCAGCACTTGGTGCTGATGCGGCTTCTTTTATTCCAGATAAGACCATCGATGCTTCTGGCTGCATCGTAATGCCGGCATTCGTAAATGCCCATACCCATCTTGCGATGGTTCTGATGCGAAACTACAAGGATCAAGGCAACCTGTTTCAGTGGCTTCACGAGATATTCCCTATAGAGGACAAGCTCAACAAGGATGATATCTATGCAGCATCTGTGGTCGGAGCAGCCGAGCTCATCAAGAGCGGCACCGTTTTATTCGCCGACATGTACTTCCATGCCTCTGAAACTGCACGTGCAGTATACCAGGCAGGAATCAAGGCAAACATCGGGTTCACATTCTTCGGGGATCTTGCCGATTCCAAGAAGCGTCTTGCTGAACGGATGCCCCCGCTTGAAAAGGTTCTCAGAAACGATGGCATGATCGAGGTCGACCCGTCACCTCATGCAATCTACACCACCACCGCCGAGTCCTACAAGTTTGCAAGCGCCTTGGCATGCGACCTTGGAACACGGCTCAATACCCATGTCTCGGAGACACGCAAGGAAGTCGAGGATTCCATCAAAGAGTACGGAAAGACGCCTGCCATGTACCTTGAAAGCCTCGGGGTCTTCGATGCCTCGTCGACTTACATCGCCCATGGAGTCCATCTCACCGACGAAGAGCTTGATATGCTCTCAGGCAAGGACACTTCAATAGTCCACAATCCAAGCAGCAACTGCAAGCTTGGAAGCGGCATTGCCAGAATCAACGAATGGAGAAAGCACGGCATCAACATAGCAATGGGAACTGATGGGGCAAGCAGCAACAACAATCTCAATCTTCTCAAAGAGCTCAACCTCGCCCTTATGGTGAATTCTGTCAGCTGTCCGGATTTCGAGCAGCGGTTCACCCCGTTCGAGATGCTTCGCATTGCCACTTCAGGCGGAGCCCGTGCACTTGGAAGAGAGTCCGAGATGGGCACTATTGAAAAAGGCAAGGATGCAGATCTGATCATAATGGATATGAATCAGGCCAGCACCTCTCCTATGAACGATCCTTATTCTGCCATAGCTTTCAGTTCCGACAGGGCGAACATCCGCGATGTCCTATGCCGCGGAAAAGTCCTGCTGGAGAATGGAAAGCTCACGACGATTGACGAGCAGCTGGCGATTGGCCAGATAATCAAAGCCTGGAAATCAATAAAGGAACGCTGATGAACACTGAACCTTCAAAGCTTGGCTATGGTTGCATGAGGTTTCCCCAAACAGCCGATGAGAAAATCAACGAGCCGGCGGCTGCCAGCCTGCTTGAAAAAGCATACCGAAGCGGCATCACCTACTTCGATACTGCCTATCCTTACCACCACGGCCAGAGTCAGGAGTTCACAGCCCGGGTGCTCAGGCAATTTCCAAGAGCAAGCTATAATCTTGCCAACAAGCTTCCGCTGTACCTGATCAAAACCAAGGATGATGTTGCCCGTTACTTCAACGAGCAGCTTGAAATCTGCAAGGTCGATCATTTCGATTACTACCTTGCACATGCTGTCGGAGATGAACGATGGGAGAAGGTAATAGTTCCATTTGATGTCTTTCAGCAGCTGCTTCAGTTCAAGAAAGAAGGAAAGATCCGCCACCTTGGTTTCTCATTCCATGGAAGCGCTGCCTGCCTGGAGAAAGCGGTAAGCACTTGCAAGTGGGACTTCGTCCAGATCCAGCTCAATTACTTCGACTGGTACTATCAGGATGCTGCCAGGCTCTATCAGATTCTGCGAAATGCAGGCCTTCCTATCATTGTGATGGAGCCGGTGCGTGGAGGAGCTCTTGCTGCTCTCTGCCCGAAAGCCCTTCAGATCATTCACGATTCGGGTTACAAAGGCTCTCCCGCTTCTCTTGCCCTGCGTTATGCCGCTTCGCTTGAGGGTGTCCAGACTGTTCTTTCCGGAATGAGCACAGAGGACCAGCTTGATGACAATCTTGCTACTTTCAAGTCATTCAAGCCTCTTTCCGAGGATGAGTTAGCACTGGTAGAGAAAGTCAGAGTCGCCTATCTTGACAGCTGCGGGATTCCATGTACAGGCTGCCAGTACTGCCAGCCTTGCCCCAATGGCGTCCTTATTCCAAAGGTATTTGCAGCCTACAACAGCTATGCACATACTCAGGATATTGCAGAGTTCAAGAAGCAGTTCTCCTCAATCAAGAGCGATGAAGGTCCTCGAAGCTGCATAGAATGCGGAAAATGCGTCAAGCTCTGCCCACAGGCAATCGAGATTCCAAAAAAGCTCAAGATGATTGGCGAGTTTGCTTCTCACCATATCTAGGGTTTCAGGCTTTTTCTGCAACAGAATATTTGCCAAAGTGGGCGAAAAATGTCGTTTTTCTCGGAAATTGTACAAAAGCAATATATGGTGACTTTATCACTGTTAGTTATGACTAACTTATGTTATATTCAGCTTGTCTTTCAAAGACAAGGAGTAAAACAATCATGGATGATAACAAAGAAAACAGAATGCCTCTCATAGGAGACAATGCACCGTCATTCGAAGCTGTAACAACACAGGGAAAGATCAACTTCCCAGAAGACTACAAAGGAAAATGGGTAATCCTTTTCTCGCACCCAGCTGATTTCACACCGGTATGCACTACGGAGTTCATGACTTTCGCAAGCATGATGGATGAATTCAAGGCACTGAATACCGAATTGGTCGGGCTTTCCGTGGATTCGCTTTATGCACATATCGCATGGCTGAGGAAAATCCAGGAACTTGAATGGAACGGAATCAAGAATGCCGAAGTCAGATTCCCTCTCATCGAGGACATCAAGATGGATGTAGCACGCAAGTATGGAATGATTCAGCCCAATGCCTCTGGCACACAGGCAGTCCGTGCCGTCTTCGTGATCGATCCGGAAGGCAAGATCAGAACCATCCTCTACTATCCGCTTTCAACCGGAAGGAATTTCGCAGAAATCAAGAGAATCATCATTGCCCTTCAGAAGGCCGATTCCGACAACTGCGCCACCCCGGCCAACTGGCAGCCAGGTGACGACGTGATCGTTCCGACCGCCGGAAGCTGCGGAACCGCAAAAGAGCGGATGCAGACCAAGGACGAGAACACATACTGCCTTGACTGGTTCATGTGCTTCAGGAAAGAGAATAAGTAAGTAAAACAGCATTCTAGCTGGAGGCGCTTGCATTGCAGGTGCCTCCTTCTTTTTATTCTCCGTAGATATCTTTCAGATCAAAAGCATCAATATCCAGTCCATCAAGGTTGCCGAACCCGGATCTCGAGAAGAACCCTATCTTGTATGGCTTAAGTCCTGTATCGGAAACCTGCTTGATTTCATTCAGAATCTCATCCTTATTAACTGAGTTTTTCCAGAACTTCGCTTCATATAAGGCATATCCTTTTCTATCCTCAGTCACAACATCGAATTCGCCGTTGCGATGCTCTGATGGCAGTTCATACCAATACTTTCCTATTCTCTCAAAGGGCTCCGCAAGCCTTCCTTCCTTGTTCTGACGAATCAAGTATTGCCTGCAAATCACCTCGAACCGTTTCGGAACGTACTTGCTTTCAAAATCATCAGAAATGTATCGATCAAAGAAGGCCTCAGGATCCATCACGTTCATCTGGGAAGGGTAACGGAAAACATACCGATAGTAGAAAAGAAACATATTATCGCTGATGAAATACCCAGCCTTCTTCTTGTTCCCCTCATCATTGATAGGCACTTCCCTGACTACAACTTCCATTCTGATGAGCTTGTCCAGAACATCCGCAAGCGTTGGTCCGCTTGAAACATTGGATTGAGACAGAATGTCGCTGAATTTTGAAAATCCACTGGCGAGAGCTTCGAACACCTCATTGACATTGACGATCTTCGAGATTTCAGAACGAAGATACATCACAACCTCGTTTTCAAGCCTTGCCCCAGGAGATGCTATCAAGTCAATGATATTCTCTTTCACTGTTTTGCCTGAATCTATCAGCCTGTTGTAATACGGTATGCCACCGAATACACTGAAGAGGCGAACTTTGTCATCATTGGAAAACGATGGATAGAAGAGGGCAGAATCCAGATAATCCATAGGCTTGGGTTGATTGTCAGATCAATTCTTCCGAACAATGGATTTCCATTTGCAAGAAGAGACATCATTGCATCAACATAAGAACCGGAGAGAATCAGCTTCATATTCGATGAATCTTTGTATTTGTCAATCAGTGACTGAATAATGCTGTCCAGTCCTTTGACCACATCTCTAAGGTACGAATATTCATCCAAAGCTACTATCAGCTTTTCTTTCACTGCTGTTCTGAAAAGGAATTCAAGCGTTTCCTCAATGCTGGAAAAAGCCAGTTTAGGATAGCCAAGAATTTCCGATATCAAAGCAGAAAGGCTTTGGACATTATTTGGTTCAGTAGTCTGCTTGCACTCGTAATAAATGCTACGTATTCCGCTCTTACGGATTGATTGCTTGATAAGCTCGCTTTTCCCTATACGCCGTCTTCCGTAAACAAGCACCGTCCTCTGCTCATCGCTCTTGTAAGAAGCAAGGAGATTTCGT
>JAQUYU010000072.1 GCA_028691695.1 Sphaerochaetaceae bacterium
TTGTACGACGGATTGACGAAATCCATCCCAAGCTCCTTGCGGTAGGTGAATGCGGCGATCGTCCTCATCTTCGACAGAAGCCGCGTCACTGTAAGGTCGATGTTTTCCTCAGGGTCAGCGTTCTCCATCTCCGGGTAGAATGCTGAAAGCGAGGCCACCATTGCAGCAAGAATCGCCATCGGATGGGCTCCCGGCGGGTAGCTCCTGAAGAAATCCTGCATGTCATTGTGCAGCAGCGAGTGCCGGTTGAGCAGCTCCATGTAGTTCTTGCGCTGCTCCACATTGGGCAGCTCGCCTTTGACAAGAAGATGCGCCACCTCGACGAAATCGCAGTGATCGACCAGGTCCTCGATGTCATAGCCTCGGTACTTCAATATGCCTTTCTCGCCGTCAACGGTGCAGATCGAGCTCATGCAGCTTGCAGTGTTGCCGAACCCCGGATCGTAGGTGATGATCCCGGAATCCTTTCTCAAACGCCTTATGTCAACGCTCTTCTTGCCGTTCTCGTCGGTGATGAGCGGAAGAGCGATGCTCTGCTCCCCGATCTTCAGGACAGCGCCTTTCTCATCAATGAACATCAGATCCTCCTATCTCCTTGACCAGAGCCTGAGTGCCAAGCTTCCCTAGCCCCTTGCTCTGAAGGTCCTCGTACTCCGAGCACACCAGTTCAAGCGCCGGCAGCCTGAGTCCCATGTTCTGAGCCTCGGAAATCGCAATCCTCATGTCCTTCACGAAATGATCGATCATGAACCCTGGCTTGAAATCACCCTTCTCCACTCTGGGAGCAAGGTTTGCAAGAGTCCAGCACCCTGCTGCACCCCCGCCTATGGTCTTTAGCATAGTTCCTATGTCCAGTCCTGCAGAACTTGCATAAACCATCGCTTCGGACACTCCGGCCATGGTTCCTGCAATGACAATCTGATTGGCCATCTTGGTATGCTGCCCTGCTCCGGCCTTGCCTTCGTAGATCACCGACTTTCCCATGACATTCAGAATCGGCAGAACTTTCTCAAAGGCATCCCTGTCTCCTCCAGCCATTATCGAAAGCGTGGCTTCCCTCGCACCGCGGTCTCCGCCTGAAACAGGTGCATCCAAGGCGTCGGCTCCAAGAATCCTCGCCCTCTTGAAAATCTCCTGGGTAAGAGTCGGCTCAGTGGTTGTCATGTCAATGAAGACCTTGCCTTTCACATCTGCTGCAAAGCACCCTTCGTCTCCGAAGTACACCTGCCTCACGTCCTTCGGGTAGCCGACGATGGTGAAAACAATATCCGCTTTCGATGCCACTTCGGCAGCGCTTTTGCACCAGACGGCTCCTTTTGCAACCAGCTCGTCGGCTTTGCTTTTCGTCCTGTTGAACACGAAAGCCTCATATCCGGCGTCGATCACATGAGAGCACATGCTCTTTCCCATGATCCCCGTTCCTATCCAGCCGATCTTCTGCTTTCCCATGGCATCCCCCTGTTTGTGCAAGATGATACAGCATTTGCATTTCTCTGGTCAAACCCATCCACCTCATTTCGCTTTCAATTCCAGTTATTCGAGCTTGACGATTTGAACGTTGCTCCCGGTGTAAACGGTCTGAACGTTGCGGAAAAGGAAGATAAAGGAAGATAAAGCAATGTGAAGAATGATGAAGAAATATGCAGACCTCTTTTCCAAACCTGAAATACTGCTATATTTGAAATGTACCGTGAAGGTACGATCAATTCTGGATTTCAAGGAGCATTAAGAATAATGAAAAAGACTTCGAAAGCATGTTTCATCATAGGAATCATTGTGCTGGCTCTTGCAGCTGTTCTGATTGCAGTCAGCTTCATTCCATCACCAGTACAGTATCACAGAAGCTTCGGCTTCTATTCAATCGAATATACAACTCAAAGCACGGGAGCAAACCTCCGCACTCTGATCCTCGGCTGCACCGGAATCATCTCCGGGCTGCTGCTGTTCATCCTGAGCTCAGTGCTCCGCTGCGACTGCACAAAGGCATGCTCTGCACCAGCTGCTGAAGCAAAGAAAGAGGTACCTGCTGCTGAAGCAAAGAAAGATGAACCAGTGACTGAAGCAAAGAAAGATGCACCAGTGACTGAAGCAAAGAAAGATGAACCAGCGGAGGAATCCAACAAACCAGAAAAAATGGCATGACGCCATAACGAAATAAGTTTCTTCTTGTAAAACTCCAAGAAGGCGGTCTATCAGCAGGCCGCCTTCTTCTTCTATTTTCTTATGTATCTTGCAAGAACCATATAGAGCATCTGCGGATCAATCGGCTTCGCAATATGATCATCCATACCCGCTTCCTTCGCCTTGATTACATCCTTCACGATCTATACAGGCATAGCCCGCACGGAACATTGGCGAAGATGCTTTCTGTCAGCTTCTTGCTGCGTCTTCGTTCTGTTATGTCATTGCTGAACTCAATGATCAGCTTCCTGCCGTTCCAGCTGCAAAGCTCAGACACTATGGACAAGGCACGTCCTGTTTCAGGAATCTCGACTTCATAGAAGAACACATGCCCTTCCTCTTCCTTGCAAGTGCAGAACTCGCATGGCTTGCTCCGCCCGAAGAACTGTTGATAGCACTTTGCTTCTTTCACTGTAACCGGCTGTTTTCCGATGCTTGTCAAGCCAGATTCATTGGAGTAATGCACTTCGAACGGTGCTGACGGTACTGACGGTGCTCCGGCGAGGTCTGAAACTTTGTCGGGTTAGTCGGGTTAGTCGACTTGGCATCGGGTTAGACGGGTTAGTCGGGTTAGTCGACTTGGCATCGGGTTGAAAAAAAACCCAGCATGAACTGACATGCCGGGCTGTGTGATTTACGACGAGTTGGTCTCGAACCAACGACCTACTGCTTAGAAGGCAGTTGCTCTATCCAACTGAGCTATCATCGCAAGAACAGAAGTATATTAATGTTTTTGAAGGTCTGATGTCAACCTGCTGCTGCCGGCAGAATCCTTGTCATTGAAATGGGAGACATAGTCGGCAACGTTGTTGCGGTGCATGTAATAGGCCAGCATAAGCTCGATTGCAAGGACTGCTATGCTTAGCAGCATTATGTCCTGCATCAGATAGGCCCATCCGCTCTGGCGATAGACATATCCGCCGCCGGTTGAGCCAATGACGCATCCCAGAGTCAGGATGACCTCATGGAACATCATCCTCTTGGATTTGTTCACTGCACCGCTCATCGCATAGAAGAGAGCCTGTGAATAGATGAATGCAAAGCAAACTCCAAGCACCAGACAGTAGACCAGAGCCGATGCGAAGTCTGCAATCTGCTGCCCGAGAAGGCAGGCAGCGACAAGAAGGGCCTGACTTGAGAAGAGGACCCATTTCTTGAACTTCCACCAGCTCATCCGCCCGATCAGTATGAACAGCACCGAAGCAACAGTGCCCTTGATTGAAAGAAGGATTCCGGTCTGAAGCTCGGAGAATCCAAGGCTGTCCTGGCCGAACAATGGGAACACAGTAAGCGTTGAGTTGCTTTCAAGGTACACAAGAACCAGCCCTGCCCATGCGAAAAACCTCAGAACAGTGCTGTGGTCCTTCATCCCTTCTGCGGCAATCTGCGTCCTGTCGCTTTCTGCGCTTCGGGTAAGCGGAGAGCTGAAGAGAAACGCCATTGCGATGTAGATCAGACCGGCGGAAACCACGAACACAATGCTGGTCGAAGCCTGAAGGATCAGCCCGGAAAACAAAGGACTGAGGCCTGCAAAGAGATTCCAGGAAAGATTGAAGCCACCTTGGGCCTTGGAGAGCGCAATTCCCTCTTTCCCGCGGTTGATGAGCCCTGTGATCTGAGGCCAGAGCATCGAGCGGAAGGCGCCATAGAGGAATAGAAGGACAATGAACAGAGTGACGCTTGATGTGATTCCAAGCACCAGAGCGCACGAGCCCATGCCCAGAAGAGAAACCATGATGCAGACGGCTGGCTTGATCTTCTCATACTGCGATTCGAAGAAAAGGCAGAACAGAAGGTAGCTTGCGGTGTTGACGCTTGATGCGATTCCTATGGCGAACGAATCAAGGCCGAAGCGCGATGAAAGGTGATAGACCATTCCAAGACAGATCATGTAGTTGGCGAATTCTGCGATGCCGCACACTAGGTACAAAGATAAAAGCTGACGCCGGGTCGGCTTGTCGAAAATCTGCTGGCTCATGAAGCCGATTATGATGAAATGAAAGGAAAAGTTCAATCAGGCAGGCAAGCGAAAAGAAGCCGGCTCCTTTATGGGGAACCGGCTTACAAAACATATGCAGAAGGTCTTATTTCTTCTTCAAGTACTTGATGCTGTCAAGCGAGACAGCTGCAAGGATGATGAAGCCCTTGAACACGAACTGGAGGTTGGTGTCGATTCCGAGGAATGTGAGGCAGTAAGTCAGACCGGTGAAGATAATGACTCCTATCACGGCTCCCTTGATCTTTCCGATTCCTCCGTTGAACGAAATACCTCCGACAACGCAGGCTGCGATGGCATCAAGCTCATAGCCCTGCCCTGTTCCTGCGCTGGCGTTCGCCCTGAATGCCTCTAGGAACGAGCCGCATCCGTAGAACACGCCGGCCATGATGAACACGCCAAGAGTGGTCCAGAATACGCTGATTCCTGAAACTGCTGCAGCTTCGCTGTTGCCTCCGACTGCGTACATGTTCTTGCCGAACACTGTCTTGTTCCAGATGAACCATGCAACGATGATTGCGAAGATTGCAGGAATGATCAGCTTCGGGAACGTGAGAAGCTCTCCATTGCCAGTCATGCCGATGATCCAGCGGCCGCCGATTGCATCCTTTATCGAAGAATCAATCGAACCTACTGGAGTGCCGCTTGTTCCGAAGAACAGCAGGCCATAGATGATCAGCTGGGTTCCCAAGGTGCAGATGAATGGATGCATCTTGAGCTTTGCGGCGAAGAAGCCTGCGAAAGCGGAGAATATGGTGCACAGCACTATCGAAAGCACAAGGGCCATTGCAACGCGCCAGAACATCGGGATTGCAGTGAAGTTCCACGGCCCCATCTTGAACATAGTGACGATGTTCGTTCCCGGATGAAGGATCAGCCCGGTGATTACAGCGCCGAGTGCTACCATTCTGCCGATGCTGAGGTCAGTTCCTGCAAGCAGAATCAGTCCTGCAACGCCGAGGGCGTAGAACATTCTGGTTGAAGACTGCTCGAGAATCGTGAAGATGTTGGGCAGGGTGAGAAGATTGCCGTTGCCTTTCAGAGGGGCAAGGATGATGCAAACTACGAAGAAGATTATGATCGCCAGATACAGGCCATTGTCCAGAAGGAACTTGGAAGCCTTGAAGTTGAACTTGTAGTTTCGCCACTTGAGCTTGGTCTCCTCGGCGAAATCAGTCTTTCCATGACGGATCGAGATGTTCTTCTGAACCCTGTCGATGAAAGCCTGGTTCTTCGCAGCCTTGGCCTGATCCACTGCTGTGGCGCATCTGCGCTTGGCATCGAACAATGCAGAATCGGACTCGTACTTGGCAATGTTGAGCTCAGATTTCTTCTCGGCATCCGAAATGCCTTGGGACTGCTTCTCAATCTCGGCGATTCTTGCCTCGAGCGAAGCCTTGATCTTCTCCTGCTCTGCGCTCAATGCCTGACGAGCCTGGGCAATCACTGCATCCTGCTCTGCTTCGACCTGCGCTTCATAGGCGGAACTTACCTTGTTGACGTAGGCAACTGCTTCCTTTGTAAGGGCGTTGATCTCATTCTTGTGAACTTCGGCATCGGCACGTGCCTCATCAATTCCCTTCCTGCAATCGGCAATGATCTGCTCACGCTGGGCAGGCTCAAGAAGCTTGTTCTTCTTTGCAGCGACCATCTCGTCGCGGAGCTTGCCCTGCTTGAGTACGCCATCAGTCCGGAGCTTGCGAAGCTGATCGGTGTATTGTGCTATTCTCTTGTCTTCGTCTATTGAAATGACCTTATTGTTATCAGCCATACTAGCCTCCTATAGGTATCTGGCTGCCAGTCTGAGCAGCTCTTCCTGATTCGTTTCACTTGTATTGACAATGCCGGCAATCCTGTGGTTAGACATGACGGCAATGCGGTTTGTTACGCCGAGGATCTCGGGCATCTCGCTGGAAACCATGACTATGGTCTTGCCTTCCTTCGCCATGCGGATGATGAGCTGGTATATTTCATACTTGGCCCCGACATCGATTCCTCGGGTCGGTTCATCCATAAGGAACACATCGGGCTCGCGTTCCATCCACTTTCCGATGATGACCTTCTGCTGGTTTCCGCCTGACAGTGAGCTTATCAGCTCCTCGCTAGAGACGCAGCGGGTATTCATCTGGCGGATCTGCCGGTTGGCCGCATTGAACATCTTGCGCGGTGAGATGATCCCGGCGGACTTGTATGCATCAAGATTTGTTATGCAGGTGTTGAACTTGATAGTGTCCTTGCCGAACATCCCGTTCTTCTTGCGCTCTTCGGTGATCATGGCGAAGTTGTACGCCATTGCATCCTTGCTGCTGTCGAAGTGGAGCTTCTTTCCATCAAGGATCTCCTGACCGGAAGCAATCGTGCGCACGCCGAACATCGCTTCAAGAAGCTCGCTCCGCCCTGCCCCGACCAGTCCGTACAGGCCGAAGATCTCGCCCTTGTTCACTGTAAATGAGATATTCTCCAGGACCGGGTCGAACTTCGTGGTGAGGTTCCGCACTTCGAGGAAAGGCTTGCCTGGCTTGTTGTCAACATCAGGGAACCGCTTCTCCAGCGAACGGCCTACCATTGCGGAGATAAGCTCGTTCATCGAAGTATCCTTGACGGCCTTGGTGAGGATCATCTTTCCGTCTCTCATGACAGAGACCTCATCGCAGATCTCGAAGACCTCATCCATCTTGTGCGATATATAGACAAAGGAAACACCCTGCTTCCTTAGATTGTCCACTATTGAGAAAAGCTTCTTCACTTCGCGTTCGGTGAGCGAAGAAGTAGGCTCATCCAGAACGATGAGCTTGGCGTTGTATGATACCGCCTTTGCAATCTCGACCATCTGCCGCTGGGAGACTCCCATGCTGCGCATCGTGGTCTTCGGATTGACATTCATATTGAGGGAAACGAACAGCCTGTTGCTCGCCCTCAGCATCTTGGCTTCATCCACGATGCCAAGCCTGGTCGGGAACCTGCCTAGGTACAGGTTGTCCATAACAGGAAGATCGAGACATTGATTGAGTTCCTGATGAACCATTGCAACGCCGTTCTCAAGCGCCTCTTTCGGGCTCTTGAAGTCCACAGGCTTGCCGTAGAGGGTTATGCTGCCCTCGTCCTTTGCATAGATGCCGAACAGGCACTTCATCATAGTGGACTTGCCTGCCCCGTTCTCACCCATCAGCCCGTGAACGGTGCCTTTCTTCACGGTCAGGTCTATCCCGTCCAGAACTTTGTTCTTTGCAAAGGATTTGGAAAGATTCCTTATTTCCAGTACTGCTGTATCTTCCATTTCTTCTTGTTTTATCCTTATCTGCCAAAAGCATGCAGACCACAAAGGCCTGCATGCCCGATTGAACTATTTGCCCATTAGAGGGAAATCAATACTTCACCTTGTCCAGATAGTCTCTTCCGGAGTTGGTCTTGACCATGTTGACAGCAAAGCCATCAAAGCTGTTGAGGTTGGTGAACTTATCAAGACAGGATGCTTCGTTCTGTCCATCGCCCTGGACGACCGTGAGGTTGATTCCAAGAAGCGGTGCATAGTAATACAGAGCAGGAAGATAGGATGAAGACAGGAAGTTGTCGCCTGAGTTGTAGATTGTAAGAAGAATCTTCTTCACAGGGGCTGTGGACTGCTTGATTCCGGCATCTCTTGATCCGGCGGTGTAGTCCTTCCAGTTGTCAGCATTGACGCCTGCGTTCTTTGCAAGCAGAGCCTTGGTCTCCGGCAGATATTCCATATCGGCGGAAATCTTGTTGCCATACTGGTCAGGCTCGGAAATTCCCTTTGTCCAGACATCAGATCCGGTGAGTCCGTCCACGAGGTTCCTGAGAACCTGCAGAGTGGCTGTGGCCTGAGCATCAACGTTCTGAGAGACTGTTCCGGAAAGCTTTCCAGCACCGATGGCTTCGATAGCATCGGCATTGGCATCATATCCGAAGATTGGAACGCCGACTGGATAGTTGGAAGCCTGCAGGCATCCCATGGCCATTCCATCGTTGTTGGAAACTACCATGTCGATCTGCTTGCCGTACTTTGTTGCCCATCCGCCCATGGCTTCTGTAGCAGCGTTTGCATTCCATGTCGAACCATCGGTTCCTGTCATTGCCTTTCCTTCAAGCTCTACTACCTTGTATTTCTTGCCGGAAATGGTCACTGAGCCTTCAACGGCCTGGCCTGGGTCCGTCGATCCGTTCCAGGTTCCGAGAGCCTTTCTGATTCCCTGGGTTCTGGCCTTGGAGTCATTGTGCCCGACGTCGCCGATGCAAAGCACGTATCCGATTGTTCCGTCGCCGTTGCGGTCGATGGAAGCATCGCAGGTGGCGAGATAGTCAAGGATGAGCTGTCCCTGCACTGCTCCGCCGCCGGCAGCATCGAATCCGACGTAGAATGTCTTGTCGTTCCAGTTCATGCTGTCCATGTCGATTGCACCCGTAGTCGGATCTGACGGCTGTCTGTTGAAGAACACAAACGGCTTGTCCTTGTTCAGGACTGCTGTCTGAGCCTCTGCACCGCCCTGTGCAAACAGGGATGTCATTGCAAGTGCCACTATGAGAATAGCAACTGTAAGTTTTTTCATTTTTCCTCCTCGGCATAAAGCCATTTGAAAATGATGTAAACTCATATTAGCACGGTTTT
>JAQUYU010000073.1 GCA_028691695.1 Sphaerochaetaceae bacterium
TGCTTTTCATGGTTTACTATTAATAACACACAAGGAGTCAATATGAAAAACAAAGCCGAGTTGCATAAAGTAATTCCTGCATTTGAAGGGCATGCCGTTAAGATAGTCCTTCAGACAGCAGATTCTGAAAAAAGTTCAATTGAACCAGGGTATCCAACACGACAGGAATTCTCATTGACATCCAAGGGAAAGCTGCTGATCAAGAAATGGGAAATGGGAGACACCGGAAGAGAATGCCAGATTGAAAAGAACGATACGGATATCGTTCCCGATATTGCCGAGTTCATACTTGAAAGATTCACATCCGTTTTCTCTGCCAAGAAGAATCCCAATAAATTCGGAGATGGTCTTTCAATAGGCTTTGAATGGAAGCTTGAGATGGTCAATGAAGAAGGAACAAGCTTCAAGTTCGTGGATTCTGTCGCTCTTTTGCCTTCTGATGCTCTTTCGGACCTCTCATTCCTTATAAGACGCATTACATTCCAGAGTGATCTTTTACTCTTTGACTGTGACATGTCTGGAGACAGAATTGATAGCTTCGTCATGGAATATACCAAGGAACGCAAGGACGAATGCTATAAAGAGAAACTTGTTATTGAAAGAGAGGAGCACAAGCTGATTGCAACCACCGAAAACTCTGGGAACGGAGAAAGCTTCATGATGGAGCTGAAAAACAACAACCTCATTTCTGATTCCTTGAATTTCTTAAGCACCAATATACAGCTTTGGAAAACGCGAAAGATCCCTTCGGATTCCATGCCAAGCAGCAAGACTTACAAGATCAAAGCCCGCTTTGATTCGGGCAGGATATTCAGCCAGTCAGGGTTTTTCACCAAAGACACCCTTCCTGAAATATGGTCGGGCATAGCAACCCTTATAGAGAATCTGATTCTGAAGAGCCGTGTTTTTCTGGAAGCCTTGGATCAGGATCGCATTGACTTGCCGCTTCAAAGAAAAGGCGAAAAAATGTACTGCACTGTCATGCTTCATGATAGCCAGAAGGAAAGTACCTACCTCTGTGAGGACGAATCAATAGATTATGACGATGTAGTCATGGTTCCAGTTGGAAAGAGCGACAAGGAGACAGAGGCCACTGTAGTTGACATCCAATATTACAAGGACGGGAAAACACCTTTCAAAACTGAACAGATAAAGAAAATCATCCAACGGATTGACAGTATTGATTAAATCCATTCACAGTAACGGAGTTCTTGTATTCTGTATGAATTCTGACTTGATTGCCAGTTGTTAGAAGTGGCAATGTTCTGGCACAACTTCAGAGGTTGTAAACAGGTTATCCACAAGGTTTTCTGTCCAGTATATTGAATATCCTTCCCTGGCAACGAATTAGTGCTTGTCACATATGACAACTGAGTAAAAGGCTTTGTCGCTTCTGGTAGTTAATTCTTTATAAAGCAATAAGATGAAACACTTATTCCAAACTGATTCAATTCAATTCTTATATAAGTATTATGGTAATTAATAACATCTTAAAGTGTTATTCCACTAGGAATCTCACCGGTTATTCCCCAAGTTATCCACAAGTTGTCAAATACTTAACAAGTGTTTCCTTAACAGTAATTATTTCCTTTCCGACTGCGGTTTTGCAATGCTGATTGCACAACCGCAATACCATAGACCGCAGCAGTTTCTGCTCGAAGTATGTTGGTATCCAGAAGAACCGGTTCGAAGCTGTGAGAACGGAGAATAGAGCACTCGCTGTCATCAAGTCCGCCCTCAGGACCGATCAGAAGAGAAACAGGATCCTTCAGATTGCAGGTTGCCTCCTGCAGGGAATGCTGACCTGGAAGGCTTGTCTGGTGAAAGAACAAGGCAGTGCCACATGGTTCGGGCTTGATATCCTTGATATCTACAGGCCCTTCGATTGCAGTCGGAACAAGGGAACCGCTTTGCTGTATTGCTTCCTTGATCTGGGCATCAAGACGTTCAGGCCGGATCTTTTCGGTGCATGAATAGCGGCTTCTTACAAGAACAATGCGAGAAACCCCGATCTCAGTTGCCTGGCGGACTATCTGCTCAAGCTTCTTAGGACGTGTGAGGCACTGAAAGAGGGTAATAGGAAGCAGGTCTTGGTATTCAGGAAGCGCATCGGTTCCTTTTGATGCCTGCTCGGCTTTCCTGGTTTCGACGATGCAGACGCCTTTTCTGATTTCCTTCAGCTTCAACGACCATAGCTGAGAGCTCATGTCTCGTGCCATGATGCTCTGGCCTATGGGAAGACGCAGAACATCGGCAAGATAATGGGCATCAGGGCCGCTGATTTCATAAGGATTCTGGCCATGGAATGATTCATCCAGAAGGAAAAGCCTCATTTGGTTTCTCCATTGAGGAAATCCACAGCAGTCTTGAGACATTGGTCATAGTTCGGGTCTATTAGGAACTGCTGATCGCCAGGCAGACGGTTGATGTATTCGTAGCGGACAAGGATTCTTAGAATCTCATGGCGGATTTCTCCGTATTTCGGATCAAGCTTGAAAGCTTCGATGTTCTCGTCGGTGAAATCCGGATGAGCATCCACATAATCTGCAATGACTCCATCGTTGTAAACGTTGGTGTAGGATTCGGCTTCTTCGTCGGTCATCTCAAGCTCAGGAACCAGGATATCAGGCTCTATTCCAACACCATGGATTTCATTGTGGCTGGCGGTGACGAAGCTTGCTTCGGTAAGGGAAATATAGCCCTCGTCAAAAGGAGATACAACCTGCATGATTCCTTTTCCGTAAGTCTTGGTTCCGATGATCGTCGCTCTGTTATTGTCCTTCATAGCTCCTGTGAGTATCTCGGAAGAACTGGCCGTCTGTCCGTTGGTGAGCAGAGCCACTTTGACATCCGAATCCACAAGAGTCTGACTGCGGGCGTTGTATACCTCCGGATCACTATTCTTGTAGTTTATTGTAAGAAGCTCACCCTTGCTTATGAAACTGTCGGCTATGGAAAGGGCTGTATTGATGTCCCCTCCGCCGTTTGAACGCAGATCTATAATGATCTTCTTGACTTTCCGGTCATCGAAATCAATCAGAGCTTCGACCATTTTCTGCCAGGTTGACTCGGAGAACTGAGTGATCTGGATGTAGCCGATCGATCCGTTGTCAATGGTGGTGTATTCCACCGTCGGAACATCGACAATCTGGCGGGTGAGGTTGAGAACGAACTCCTGGTCGGAACGCTTTACTGTAAGCTGGACCTTCGTTCCCGCTTCACCCTTCATCAGCTTTGCGCAGTCAGTGGCCTCAAGGTCCTTCACATCAGTTCCATCGATGGCAGTGATCAGATCACCTGATCGCAGTCCAGCTCTTGAGCATGGAGTGTTCGGGAACACCCTGTCCACAAGGCAGTACCAAGTGGTGATGTCTTCTTCATCCTGATACTGGATGTAGGTTTTTGAGAAGTACAATCCTATTCCGCCATAGGTTCCTAAAGTCTGCTCTACGTAATCATCCTTTTCTTCAGCGGCTATGTAGTAGCTGTATTTGTCCTCAAGGCTTTCGAACAGAGCTGTGGCCATCGCTTCATAGGCTTTGTTATAATCCACGTCCTTGTAGAAATTCTGGTCTACGAATCGATACAGCCGTGTGAGCTTGGACATATCGCGGCTTATTTCATCTTCCTGTGCAGTATCAGAACTGGAAGACTGAAGCAGTGAACCGGATGATTGTGTCTGCATAGGGACTGAATTCGAAAGGACCTGCTCTGAGGAGCCACCCGCAGCAAGCGGGAAAGACAAGATTGCTAAAGCGATAAGCGCTGATGCTATGAACTTTTTCATACCTAGAAATATACAACAAAAACATGTTGAAGGAAACGCTATTGACCCCGAACATGGCAGAGGGTAAACTTTCTCCATGTATCTTTACATTGATTATCCTTCGTTCATATCACCATATGTGATTCCAGGCCTTCCGATACGCTGGTATTCGCTGATGTATCTAGTCGCTTTCGCTCTGGCATACCTGGTTGTGCGCCTCGAACGGAAGAAGAAGATGATTGACATCACAGATGACGATATTCTGAACCTGTTCATATGGGTAATTGCCTTCCTGCTCCTTGGAGCTAGGCTTGGTTCGGTGTTCATCTACGATGACAACAGACTGTACTACCTCACTCATCCATGGATGATCTTCTGGCCATTCGAAAACGGACGCTTTGTCGGTCTGCCTGGCATGAGCTACCATGGCGGTGTTGCCGGAGTTGTGGCAGGGGTCCTTCTGTACTGCCGCAGTACGAAGAAGAGCTCAATCAAGCAGCATGAAGCGGCTGTCGCCAAGTACGGAAAGAAGAAGGCCGACAAGATGCCGGCTGTGAAAGTACGGACCTTCTACGAGATGACCGATGCACTTCTTCTTGGAGTGCCTCTGGGATATACTTTCGGACGGCTCGGAAACTTCTTCAACGCTGAGCTTTATGGGAGGGTGACAGCTTCTCTGATAGGAATGATGTTCCCAAATGCGGAAAAGCTTTCAACTTCGCTGCCATGGGTGGCTTCTCTGGCTACCGAATTGGGAATCCCGTTCAATCCAGGAGACTATGTGAACCTTCCACGGTTCCCGTCCCAGCTGTTCGAAGCCTTCTTTGAAGGCATTGCTGTTTTCCTGATCCTATGGTTTGTCATAAGACCATATGCAGCAAAGCACCGTGCAGGAGGACATGGCCTGATCACTGGCTGGTATCTGGTGCTGTACGGAGTGTTCAGGTTTGGCCTGGAATACCTCAGGGAACCTGATGAGAACCTTGGATACATCATTACCCTGGGCGGTCATGACGGACCTATTCAGCTGTTCCAGTCGGTATGGAATTTCTCGATGGGGCAGCTGCTATGCGCTCTGATGATTATTTGGGGAATATTTATTATAATAACTACGAAGAATAAAGGCTGCGTTTGCAGTGCTTTGAGCAAAGGAGCCAGAGATGACGGTTGATGATAAAATCAGAAAGATCCAGGAAATGATGAAGAAAGACCACCTTGATGGTTGGATTGTGTATGGATCAGATCCGCATAACAGCGAATACGTGTGTCCGCGCTGGCGCACCCGAGCTTTTCTTACGGGCTTTACTGGAAGCGCTGGAACTGTGCTCGTGACTCCTGATGGAGCAGACCTCTGGGTGGATTCAAGATACCATATTCAGGCAGAGGCAGAGATCAAAGGCACCTGCATCACGCTTTTCAAAGCTGACAAGCCAGGTGTACCGACATTCTGGGAGTACCTCTGTTCGCAGAAGACGCAGCTGCACAGAATCGGGACTTCGGCAGATTGTCTAATGAAAGCCGAGCTTGACAGAATGACCGCTGAAGGCTTTGAAGTTGTTCCGACGGCAGACTATCTTGATGCAATCTGGCCTGACCGCCCGAGCGTTCCTGATTTCCCTGTGCGCCAGATGCCTGACAGGATCTGCGGCTTCTCTGCAAAGGAAAAGCTTGATCAGGTCCGTTCAAAGTTCGGCGACATTGATTACATGATGATTTCAAGCCTTGATGATATTGCCTGGGTTCTGAATCTCAGGGGAAATGACATTGCCTACAATCCGGTGTTCCTATCATACCTTCTGATCGGCCGCAGCGATACTGTGCTTTTTGCAGACCGCAAGCGGTTCTCTGACGAGATCTACGATTCAATATCGAACGTAGTGAGGGTCTTGCCATATGATCAGACGGGTCTTTTCGTCGGCACCATTGAGCAAGGTAAGAAAGTCGCCTTGGACTTCGGCAAGACCAATATGCTTATTTATAGTTCATTCCCTGCAAAGACTCAGTTCGTCAATCAGATGGATGTGACTACACGGATGAAGGCATGCAAGAATCCTGTTGAGCTGGATGGAATGAGAGAGGCTCACATCCTTGATGGAGCTGCTCTGGTAAACTTCCTTGCAAAGGTGAAGAAGAATCCGGAAGGCTGGACAGAAATGAAGCTTACCGATACCCTTCAGGCTGAGCGTGACAAGATGCCTGGCGAGCTTGGACCGTCGTTCGGTCCGATTGCAGGCTATGCTGCGCATGGCGCAATGTGCCATTACAGCGCAACTGAAAAATCGTCAAGCGCTGTCAAGCGCGGTCTCGTCGTCCTTGATACCGGCGGTCACTATGAGATGGGAATGACCGATGTCACCAGAACTCTGCTGTTCGGGATGCCGACTGCGGATGAGAAGCGTGACTATACACTGGTTCTTAAAGGTCATCTTGCACTGTTCAGGACTCATTTCCCAGAAGGAACCTGCGGCATTCAGCTTGATGCTCTTGCAAGCCAGTTCCTCTGGAACAATGGTCTTCTGTTCAGTCACGGAACGGGGCATGGCGTTGGTTTCTGCCTTTGCGTTCATGAAGGGCCAGCCAGCATTTCCCACAGAGTCGGCTCTGCCAGCACAGAATACCCTCTGCAAATTGGAATGGTGATAAGCGATGAGCCCGGTGTGTATCTTGAAGGACGTCACGGGGTGAGGATTGAGAACCTTGTAGCCGTCCAGAAGGCCGAGACTACGGAGTTCGGCAATTTCTTCAAGTTCGAATTCCTTACGATGTGTCCATATGAGAGAGATCTGATAGACAAGAGCATGCTCACTGATGAGGAGATCGCGCTTGTTGATTCATACCACAAGGAAGTGCTTGATAAGCTTTCTTCGAAAGTTGCACCAGAAGCTCTTGCTTACCTCAAGGAAGCAACAAAGCCGCTTTGATGATTCAGTTATTTAGGAGTATATATTAATTATGGTTACAGTTGAAAAACTTACAAAGAACGGGAAGATTTCCCGCAAAGGCCCAGTCATCCTTCTGATAATGGATGGAGTAGGATTCGGAAAATACGCCGACGGCGATGCTGTGAAGGCTGCTCATACGGAGAACCTTGACCGCCTCATGGCCACATGCCCTTGGACGAAGCTCAAGGCTCATGGAACGGCTGTAGGACTTCCTTCCGATGATGATATGGGAAACAGCGAAGTAGGGCACAATGCCATGGGATGCGGACGTGTGTTCGCCCAGGGTGCCAAGCTTGTGATGGAATCCATTGCATCGAAGAAGATGTATCAGGGCGAAACCTGGAAGAAGCTCATTTCCAACGTGAAAGAGCATGGAAGCACTCTGCATTTTCTTGGGCTGATGTCCGATGGAAACGTTCATTCGAACATCCATAACCTCATGGATATGATAGTTGAAGCCAAGGCCGAAGGAGTCAAGCATGTCCGCATTCATGGACTGCTCGACGGCCGTGACGTAGGAGAGACTTCTGCTCTGGAATACTTCGATCCGTTCGAAGAGTTCCTTGCAGGGCTCAATACCGACGGCTTTGATGCATGCATTGCTTCAGGCGGCGGAAGAATGGTCATAACTATGGACCGTTACAATGCCAACTGGGATATGGTAAGAAAGGGCTGGGAGATTCATGTTCATGGGAATGGCAGGCAGTTTGCCTCTGCTCATGAAGCGATAGTGACCCTGCGCAAGGAAACCGGAGCCATCGATCAGGATATCCCTGGATTCGTTATTGCAAAGAGCGGAAAGCCGGTCGGGCCTATAGAGGACAATGACAGCGTCATTCTGTTCAACTTCCGTGGAGACCGAGCGATTGAGATTTCCAGAGCCTTTGATGAGAAGGATCTCAAGGAGTTCGATAGAGGCCGTGTTCCAGCCGTCCAGTACGCTGGAATGATGGAATATGATGGCGATCTTCACATCCCTCGCCAGTATCTTGTTCAGCCTCCGGCCATCGACAAGACTATTGCTGAGTATCTTTGTGCAACAGGGCTGCATCAGTTCTCAATATCAGAGACTCAGAAGTTCGGCCATGTGACCTATTTCTTCAATGGAAACCGATCCGGCAAGTTTGATGACAAGCTTGAAGAGTATGTACAGATTGATTCCGACATAGTTCCGTTCGAGCAGCGTCCTTGGATGAAGTGCGCCGAGATTGCCGATAGGCTGATTGCCGAAATCGAAAGCGGAAAGTGGGATTTCATGAAGCTCAACTTCCCAAATGGCGACATGGTAGGCCATACCGGCGTGTTCGAGGCTGTAATCTGTTCGATGGAAGCTCTTGATCTTCAGATCGGGCGGATAGTGAAAGCAGTGGAGAAGGCAGGCGGAGTTCTGCTCATCACTGCTGACCACGGAAATTCGGATGACATGATCGAGCATGACAAGAAGGGCAACCCGAAGCTCAAGGCAGATGGAACTCCGTGTGCCAAGACAAGCCATTCACTCAATCCTGTTCCATTCATAGTCTATGATCCTTGCTACAATGGTGAGTATTCCAAGACTTTGGAGACAGGTCTGGGAATCACTTCGATCACAGCCACCTGCATCAACATGCTGGGCTATGATGCTCCATTGTTCTACGATAAGCCGATTGTGGATTTCAACTGACGATTCAGGCCATCTTGGAAGTGATTCCTTGATGGCCTTTTGATTCATCCCTATGTTCTGGTCAGAAAGCTATTTCTGCTCAAAGCAAGATGATTCTGCAGCAAATGCGTACGGGAAAGTAAAAATGCCTAGAGTAATTGAACATGATTTATTGAACCGCGCAAAGCAAAACAAGAATGATGAGTTTTATACTCAGATGTGTGATATTGAACGGGAACTTCAGTATTACGCTTCTCAGTTTTCTGGAAAAACCGTCTATTGCAATTGTGATGATTATAGAATCAGTAATTTTTATAAATACTTTAAAAGTAATTTTCAATCGCTTAGTCTAAAGAAGATAATTTGCTCCTGTTACCATAGTCAAAGGCCTGATTTGTTTAATAGCAAGGGTATGTATTGCACTTATTCATA
>JAQUYU010000074.1 GCA_028691695.1 Sphaerochaetaceae bacterium
AGGGAAATCATGAATTTTGATCAATTTACTGTAAAAGTGAAGGAAGCGATTACCGAGTCGCAGGCCCTCGCCGCAAAGAACAGCAATGCTGAAATCGGCAGCGAGCATCTCATGTACTGCTTTCTTGAGCAGGAGAACGGGATGGCCGGAGGGCTTCTTCAGAAGCTTGGCACCGATCCTAAGGTATTCCAGTCCGAGCTGAAGATTATTATAGACAAGAACCCCAAGAGCTATGGCTCTAACAGCGGGGCGGTGATTTCTAGACATCTGAACAATGTTCTTTCGAGAAGCCAGGAAATAGCTTCCCAGATGAAGGACGAGTTTATAAGCACAGACCATATCATTCTTGCGATGATGGATGAAGACGATGCTGTCGGAGAGCTTTTCCGGAAGTTCGGGCTTCATCATGACCAGATGCTTGAGGCGCTCAAGGCTCTCAGGGGCAACCAGCGTGTTACTGATGAGGATGCGGAGAGCAAGTACGGTGCTCTGGACAAATACTGCAAGGATATCACTGCTCTTGCCCGCACAGGCAAGATGGATCCAGTGATCGGACGTGATGAGGAAATCAGACGGGTGATGCAGGTTCTTTCGAGAAAGACCAAGAACAACCCGGTGCTGATCGGAGAGCCTGGAGTCGGAAAGACTGCAATAATCGAAGGTCTTGCCGAGCGCATAGTGTCCAAGGATGTTCCTGAGTCTCTCAAGGACAAGAGAATCCTGGAACTTGATCTCGGACAGCTTGTCGCTGGTGCCAAATACCGTGGCGAGTTCGAAGAGCGGCTCAAGGCTGTTATCAATGATGTTGCAAAGAGCGAGGGGCAGATCATTCTGTTCATTGATGAGCTTCATACCATTGTCGGCGCAGGTGCTGCTGAGGGTTCCACCGATGCTTCAAACCTGATCAAGCCGGCTCTGGCTCGCGGCGAGCTTCATACAGTCGGTGCAACGACTTTGGATGAATATCGCAAGTACATCGAGAAAGACAAGGCTCTTGAAAGACGTTTCCAGCCGGTTTACGTAAAGGAACCGTCTGTTGAGGATACCATTGCGATTCTTCGTGGAATCAAGGAGCGCTATGAGGTTCATCATGGCGTGAGAATCACAGATGATGCCATTGTCGCTGCTGCTGTGCTTTCCAACAGGTACATTACCAACCGCTTCCTGCCGGACAAGGCCATTGACCTGGTCGATGAGGCAGCAAGCCAGCTCAAGATGGAAATCGAGAGCCAGCCAGTGGAGCTGGACAAGATCGAGCGCAGGATGCTTCAGCTGAATATTGAGAAGCAGGCTCTTTCCAAAGAGGATGATCCGAATTCTGTAAAGAGACTGGACAAGATCCGTGACGAGCTTGCCGACCTTACCGAGAAGCACGATGCGATGCATCTGAAATGGGAGAACGAGAAGACTGTAATCGATGGAATCAGATCGGAGAAGGCTGAGCTTGAGAAGCTCAAGACCGACGAGATGCTTGCCGAGCGTCAGGGTGACCTTGGAAAGGCCGCTGAGATCAAGCATGGCAGGATCCCGGCTCTCACCAAGAGCATTTCTGATATGAGCGACAAGCTTTCGAAGCTTCAGGAGAACGGTTCGCTGCTTCGCGAAGAGGTAGGCGAGGAGGACATTGCAAAGGTTGTGTCCACCTGGACCGGAATTCCTGTAGGAAAGATGCTTTCGAGCGAGATGGACAAGTACCTTAAGCTTGAGGACATTCTTCATGAGAAAGTCATCGGGCAGGACGAAGCCGTAAGCGCTGTTGCAAATGCAATCAGGCGCAACAAGACCGGACTTTCCGACCAGAACAGGCCGCTTGGCTCATTCCTGTTCGCAGGTCCTACCGGCGTCGGAAAGACTGAGCTTGCAAAAGTCCTGGCTGATTTCCTCTTTGATGATGAGAAGGCTCTTGCCCGAATCGATATGAGCGAGTACATGGAGAAATTCTCAGTCTCGCGTCTTATTGGAGCTCCTCCAGGATATGTCGGATACGATCAGGGCGGGCAGCTTACTGAAATTGTCCGCAGAAGGCCGTATTCGGTCATTCTGTTCGATGAAATTGAGAAAGCTCATCCGGATGTGTTCAACATCCTCCTGCAGCTTCTTGATGATGGCCGTCTCACTGATGGTCAGGGAAGGGTTGTGGATTTCCGCAACACTATCATCATCATGACGAGCAATCTCGGGTCGTCTGAGATTCTTGGAAACGAGAATTTCTCCGACGCCAAGGCAAAGGTGCTGGATATAATCAGGCATTCGTTCAAGCCGGAGTTCATCAACAGGATTGATGAGATCATAGTGTTCAACCGCCTTGACCGCAATGCAATCGGCAAGATTGTGGAGCTTCAGATGAAGCAGCTTGCTTATCGCATCTCTGAGAAGGGATTCACTCTCAAGTGGACTCCTGCGGTGACGCAGATGATAGGCGATAGGGGCTTCAATCCTGATTTCGGTGCACGTCCTATCAAGCGTGCTCTTGTCAACGAGATTGAGAATCCGCTTGCGATGCAGATGCTTGAGGGCAAATTCGTCGAGGGCGATACGATCAATCTTGATATGGCAGGTCCAAATCTTGTGATTTCAAAGCAAGCTTAATCAATGGGGGTGCTGAAAGGCATCCCCTTTCTGTTTGTAAATCAGGGCTTCGCATGGTATATTTCATGTGAGGATCATTGTTGATGAGTAAAGTGTCGATAAGATTTTTTGGAGACCGGCCAGTCAGAGCCATTTGGAACGATGAGAGTTCAAGATGGTTCTTTTCTGTCATTGACATAATCGGTGTGCTGAATTGTCAGGATGATTATGAAAAGAACAGGAACTACTGGAAATACTTGAAATCAAAGCTGAAGAGGAATGGTAGCCAACTGGGTAGCCACACTACCCAGTTGAAGATACTTGCTCCGGATGGAAAACAGAGAAGCTCAGACGTTCTTGATGATAAAGATGTTCTGGAGCTTGCCACTCAGTTTCCAAATCAAAGATCGTCACGGTTCATTCAATGGTTCATCCATGGAGAAGACACAGTTGATGGAAAAAGCAAGGCCAAGGCCTATTCCCTTTTCGGGAGCTCGATGATTGATAGCATTGAAGTGGGAACGGTGAAAGGGCTTCAGCAGATTCATTCGTTCATTTTCGGAGGTCTTTTTGATTTCGCTGGACAGATCCGAACCAAGAATATCAGCAAGGGTAATTTCATGTTCGCTCCGGCCAAGTATCTCGATAATGCTTTGAAAACCATAGAGAAAATGCCTGAACAGACATTTGAACAGATTATCGACAAATATGTTGAAATGAATGTGGCACACCCATTCATGGAAGGAAATGGCAGAGCCGCCAGAATATGGCTGGATCTGATTCTGAAAAGGAATCTGCGATTCTGCGTCGATTGGAGCCTTATTAATAAAGCAGATTATCTTGATGCTATGAAGCTAAGTCCAGATGACAGTTCCAAGATTAGAAACCTGATAAAAAACGCTATGACCGACAAGATTGATGACAGGCAGGTCTACATGAAAGGAATCGATTATTCCTACTACTATGAATCCGATGATGACAGTCTTCAGCAGTGAAGTGCCCTGTAATCCGAAATAGTGTCTATGTCGGTGACCCATGCAGGGTCGCCGTCTTCATATTGATTCACTTTGCATCCGGACAGCACTTCACGGACTGAACCCGTGTCAGGCAGGGCAAGTATTCTGCTGCGAAGCGATGATGCATGAAGAACCGGATGACCAGGCCGTCCGCCTGAAAATGGCCTTACAGCGTCAAATCCAGCAAGATATTGAACTAGCTTGATGTAATGGGCTGCTGTTATCAGCGGAAGGTCGGAAAGACAGATGAAAAACGGTGAGCCCTCTGTGATAGCCTCAAGGCCTGCCTTTGTTGAAGAGAACTGGCCATTTAGAAAGTTCCGGTTCTCAACGAAAGTAACTTTTTCACCTTCTAGGGCCGCTGTAATTGTGTTCTGGATCAAGGAAGATTCGAAGCCGGTGACGACTATGACATTCCCTCCGATAACCGATGAGGCCTTCAGTGCCTGCTGGACAGCATGGACGCAGAGCGGAATCCCTGAAACAGGGAGCAGAAGCTTGTTCGCTTCGGGAAGCCTGGAAGAGTTGCCTGCGGCAAGAATGATGAAATCCAAAGACCAGCCTCCTTGATGCTGCTGCACATTTGTCATTATACTCATTTTCAACATGATTGCTACCTATATAAACTGCATTGCCGTTGTCCTGGGAGCTCTGATTGGGCTTCTTCTGAAAAAACACATCTCTGAGAAATTCAAGGAGGTGGTGTTCGCATCAAGCGGATGCGTGACATTGGTCCTTGGAATGGGGATGGCTCTTAAATCCTCCAATGCTCTTGTGATGATTCTTGCTCTGGTGATCGGAGGTGGAATCGGCTATCTGATCAGGATTGAGGATGGAATTCTCAAGCTGGGTGAGAAGATTGAGGGGTTGACCAGGAAAAAAGGCGAAACTACTGAAGGCAGCACATTCGCACAGGGTTTCATGAGCGCCTCAATCCTGTTCTGTTCAGGTGCAATGACTGTAGTCGGCTCGATTCAGGCCGGTACAGCCGGGCAGTACCAGACGCTTCTGGTGAAATCAATAATGGACGGCTGCATGGCAATCGTTTTCGGAGCGGCTTACGGAATCGGTGTTGCTTTCTCGGCTCTGTTCGTCCTAGTGTACCAAGGGTTCTTCACTCTAGCCGGTGGATGGCTGCAGCCGCTTCTTGGAGATGCGGGAATTGGCGAATTAGCCGCAACCGGAGGGGTGCTGCTTCTAATGATCGGATTCGGATTGCTGGATCTGAAGAAATTCAAGACAGCCAATTTCCTGCCTGCACTTGTTCTTGCTCCGGTGCTGCTGAGCCTTGTGTCGCAGATTCCATTTCTTAACTGATTGAAGAATTAGCACATTTTTCACACAATTGTCCGAATTTGGCAATTTTTAATCATTATATCTAATAGTTGTCGATTAACTTGACGAAAAATTAAATTATGCACATTATCGTTTTGTTATGAACTCAAAGAATAAACTGAGAGGGCTGGCTTTTGCCTCAGCCCTGCTGTTAATGCTGTTTTCTGGCTGTAAAGCCGACTTGATATCGGGATCCGGAGAGAGTGCTTTGACTCCGGTGATTTCTGCCAAGACGGTTACCGATCTATCTGCTACCACAGATGGGAAAGACAGCGTCACCATCACATTCGATGGGCAGACTGATGCAGAAGATTGCAACCTGAGCTACGAAGTCCGTTACAGGCTGAGCCCGGATTTCTCCACTGTATACACGACGGCAATTGTGCCATCCGATGGTCAGACGACGTTTTCTGTAAAGATACCGGCTCTTGAACCGGGCACTCATGTGCTGGCGGCCGTTGTTACGAAGATCACTTACCGTCAGGGAACAAAGGATGCGGTTTTCTCCAGCATGGAATCTGAAACAGCCGAGGGAGCTGTTCTTCCCGTTTTCCAGCTTTCTTCTCTGGTGGAGGGCTCAAAGGTGACGCTTGTCTGGGATGATGATCCGCTTTATTCAGCTATTGATACAGAGCGAAAGCTTTATGATGGGTTCGTATTCAACCTCAAGAGAACGCTCAACGGCATTGAATCGATTGTGTACACTGGAACAGGCTCGCAGTTCTCCCAGACGCTTTCAGGCAATGCAGTGAATGCTTCATATGCCTTGAGCATCGATCTGGGCAACGGGATTGAAATTGAAAGCGAAAGCATTGATATCACTACAGCTTCCTCTTCTTCCCCGGTTGCCGCATTATCAGCAGCCGCTTCGCAGGGAACGGAGAAATCATCGGTAAAAGTGCAATGGGTCATGCCGGATTACGTGATAGGCCTGGGAGAAGGCGTCACAGTTGTCCATAGAGCGAAGGTGGAACGTTCGGTAAGCGGTCAGGACAGCTGGGAAACAGTTGTGTCTCAGACGGATGACATAAACACTGATGAGTACGGATGGACTCCTGATGGAACGCTCGGCAAGGCTTCCTATTGCTTCACCGATTCTTCCGTCGATAAGAACACTCTCTATGATTACCGGGTCACTTCGTACTATCTTCGCAATTCCAAGAACCTGATCCGTCAAAGCGACAGCGAAGAAATCATCAGGACGGCAAATCCAGGCTATGCAATATGGCTTCCATCTGATCTGTCCGTCTCTTCAAGTAATGTCGGTTCTGCTGCTGTCAGCATTTCTCTGTCTTGGAACTATGCTGACCCATCCGAAGGGGAGGGCAGCTTCGTTCTGTCCAGAGTCGATGCCTATGGAACAGAGGTTTTCGAATCTGTCACAGGGTTTTCATATACTGATGCATTCACCATGGGCACGGCCGGGGACGAAACAGATTCGCGCTACAATCACAGCTATACCTATTCACTCAAGCTCAAATACTCAGATGGAACCTATTCCGAGTCGATTTCGACATCCGAGCCAGTTGTTTACAGCACAGCATTCGAATCAATCAGATACATGACCGATCTGTCTGTTTCGCAGGGCAAGGCGAAGAAGATCGTAGTTTCCTGGAATGAGAATCTGACGGGCAATTCCGTCGAGCTTGATCCTGCCTTCCTGCATTATTCTATCCAGGAGTCACTTTCCAAGGAGGATGTGGCGGCTTCTGCCGTGGTTGTTTCCTCTCTGGCCAATCCCGAATGCTTCATCAAGTCTGGAAGCACAATCACTGTTACTTTCGATGGCCTGGAAGATGGAATCAAGCCGTATTTCCGAGTTGTTGCTGCTTATTCAGGCGATGGGGATGCATCTCATGCGGCTTACAACGACACGGCTTCGATCATTGTCGAGCAAGGTAGCACTCTTGCAATCCCAAGCAGACTTGCTGCTTCGGACGGCACTTCTTCTTCATCGGTGAGCATAAGATTCAATCCTTCAGAGGGCGCATCAGGCTATCGTCTGAGCTATCGGCTTTCAGGCTCGGAAGGAGCATTCGCTGCGCAGAACCTATCCGAATCCGAAATGCAGTTCACACCAGACGGGGCTGCAGGTCTGATTTATGAATTCATAGTTCAGGCAAAAGACAGTTCAGGGGAGCTGACTGCTGCTTCTCAGGCTGAAACAGGCTGCCTTTTCGGGCCTGCCTTGATGTCGCCTTCTGCGACGCAGAATGAATCTTCGGATTCGTTCAGAGTCAGCTGGACAGCAGCCTGTGGAGCAGATGGGTACTCTCTTGATGTCCGAAGAAGCAGTGATGATGCTTTCATTGGAAATGCATACGTTCTCGCGCAGGAAGGGCAGACTTCTTATGAGCTGGTTTTCCATAGCAGCGATGACATGTTTGCTCCGAGCGATGCGAACCCATATCCGCTTTCAGAGAAGTACAAGGTCCTTGTGATTCCTGAAAAAGAGGGTCTTGATCCTGTTTCAGAAAGTCTGATCACTCCCGCTGAAGGCTGCTGGCTTGCACCTCCAAAAGGCATCCAGGCTTCGAAGGCAGCAAGCGGACAGGAAATCAAAGTCAGCTGGACAGCAGTCGATGGTGCGGATTCTTACAGGCTTTATACAAGCAGCGATGGCTCGTCATGGTCGGCTGGAACAAGCCTGACTGTCACAAGCTATGTTCTCAATTCCAAGAACGACACATATTTCACGTTGGAAACCGTGAAAGGGACTCTTGTTTCGCAGAAGCAGGTATTCAGAAGCGGCGATGATTCGAACTTCGGCTATGTTCTCAAGGCTCCGGCAGTGTTCAATGTCACAAGCAGTGTCTCAAAGCCCTATTTCACTTTGTCCTGGACTTCCGTTGCTGATGCCGAGGATTACTACATCACCCAGGGTTCTTCAGCGGCTGTGAAGGCTTCGGTTCAGGGGCTGGGCGCCGGACAATCAAGCGGAACGGCCGGAACGGCTGGATACATGGAAAGAAGCAGCGATGGGAAAACCTTCACTCTCCTTTACGAAGGCAAGACAGTGGCTGATCCGGCTTCATGCAAGTCTTCATTCTCGATCAGCAGCAGCCGGACGGCTGATTCTGTGGAATTCTATTCAGCTCAGAGTTCAGCCTCCGATGATGCATACAGGATGCTCAAGCCGGAAGAAGTGCTGAATATCGTCAACTATTTCCTATCTGAGGAGCTCCACAAGGCAAACGACAGCTTCGGAGGGGACTGGTGGCCGCCTAGAGGGGCTACAGAATCTGTAGGGCAGAAAGAATATGCCGGAAAACCAGGGGTGAGCATAAAGAGTTCATATGCCTCCAGCTGGGGAAGTCCAACCCAGAAATCAGGTTCGCTTGAACTCTCATCGGCTATGATCGGAGAATCAGGGTTTGGCCTGTCAACATCAGCATCCCTTGAGATCAAGGCAAAAGATCAGGAAGGTGCAGGATATCTTGGATCCGACCCCCTTCTGAGCATTGGAACCGGCACGATTGAAGTGACTTTCCCGCAGAGCCCGTACAACCGCAAGACAGCGACCGTAGAGATAACCGAGACGCTTGATGTTCAGGCGGGAACTGGAAAATACCGCGTCACATGCGATGGCGCTTCGGTCGATTTCGAATACAGCGCCTCTGCTGTGAAGCCTTACTGAGGAGGTTGGCATGAATAGAAAAAAACTTCTGATTGTAATTCTGGCTGTCGCCGCTGTTCTCCTTCCATCCTGCAATCTTGATGTCTTCAATTCGGTTTTTGATGAACAGGAAGTGATTTCACCATCGGAAGAGACACAGAAGCCAGCGTTCGAGAATGGCTCTCCTTCATATCTTCTTGC
>JAQUYU010000075.1 GCA_028691695.1 Sphaerochaetaceae bacterium
AAAGCGGGCATTCCGTTTGAGCAGGAACATTCAAGGTTTACTGATTCAGTTCCGGGAAATGGACTTGGGCTGACGATTGTAAAGCATACCCTTTCATTGATGGACTCATCGCTTGATATTGATAGTGAAGAAGGAAAGGGCACTTGTGTCCATTTCAGCATTGAAAGGAAATATCAATACCTTCCTAATTCGGGCGAAACTAATCTTTCCGGCAGCAAGATACTTCTGGCTGAAGACAATAAGATTAATACCTTGGTGCTGAAGCATATTCTTGAGCAGAATGGTATGGATGTCTGTACTGCAGTCGATGGAAAAATGGCGCTTGATCTGTACCTCGCCTCAAATGGTAGTTTCGATGCCATCCTGATGGATTTGAGGATGCCGGTAATGGATGGAATTGAATCGACAAGATGCATCAGGGATTCAGGCTGCTCAGATGCAGGTACTATTCCGATAATTGCAATTTCTGCCGAAGCTTTCGATGATCAGTCTGATAGTCTTGAGCATGCTGGGCTGGATGCCTTCATCTCAAAGCCCATTGATTCCGCAAGACTGCTTGATGTGCTGCGTTTGGCAATCGGTCAGTCATAAAGGCTTGAATCTCTTCTGAAAGATTGATTGCAGAACTTCGCCTTGCACTTGGCATAGAATCAGTGTAGCATTGAAGAAGTGCGGATGATTGGAGATTGATATGGATTCAAGAAAGAAGGGTCTGAATTTGGTCATAGCGGGGGCGGCGTTGCTCCTGCTGTTTGTTGCTTTCACACTGTTAGTGAGGACAGTGGATGTTCAGGCTATAGGGCCGGAAGGTTCTCTTGTGGGCTTTGCATCATTCAACAAGGCAGTTCATGATGCATCAGGAGTGCACATAGTGCTTTACAGCATCTCAGACTGGGGAGGAATCCCTGCAATCCTGATAGCCGCGGGCTTTGCTGTTCTTGGATTGCATCAGCTTGTCAAGTTCAGAAGCATACGAAAGGTTGACAGCAGCCTTCTTGCACTTGGCGTGTTCTATATCGCTGTGATTGCTGTCTACCTGTTCTTCGAGGAGGTGGTGATCAATTATCGTCCTGTGCTGATTGAAGGCAGACTTGAAGCCTCTTATCCATCTTCCACTACGCTGATCATGCTTTGCATAGTATCCACGGCTATGATGCAGCTGCATTGCAGGATTGAAAGCTTTGCTGCATCCTGTGCAGTGAATGCTGTTCTGGCTGTCTATCTGGTAGTGATGGTTGTATTCCGCCTTGTTTCTGGCGTTCATTGGGCTACTGATATCATTGGGGCAATGATTGTAAGCGCTGCTCTGGTATTGCTGTACAGCGGATCGGTGAGAATGCTTGCTTCATCATCGTCTTCTGTTGCTTCGTAGAAAATGGAGAAGGCCTGATGCCATTGATGATTGTAAGGGATGTCATAACCAGGATGAAGGTCGATGCCATAGTCAATGCCGCCAACTGCTCGCTTCTTGGCGGGGGCGGCGTTGATGGAGCAATCCATCGTGCAGCCGGACCTGGGCTTCTTGCCGAATGCAGGACGCTAGGCGGTTGCCGCACAGGTGAAGCAAAAATCACTGCATCCTATAATCTTCCGTGCCGTCATGTGATTCATACGGTAGGCCCCATCTGGCATGGAGGCACGCATGGAGAACCTGAGGCTCTTGCTTCATGCTACCGCAATTCGCTTGAGCTGGCGCATTCCACCGGCTGCGCCTCGATCGCTTTCCCGCTGATCTCTTCCGGAGCATATGGATATCCGAAGGACAAAGCCCTTGAAATTGCACTTTCCGCTGTCAGCAGTTTTCTCCTTGACAACGAAATGATGGTCTATATTGTGATCTTCGACCGGAAATCATACCAGATTGGCTCAAAGCTGTTCAGTGATATAAGCCAGTACATAGATGAGCATTCGGACTGCTTCAATCTGGAACTCATTCCCATAATGAGTGCCGAACCCGATGATCTGAGCAGCGCAGTTCAATCCTTTGATGAAAGCTTTTCACAGATGCTGTTCAGGAAAATTCATGAGCAGGGCATCTCTGAGACAGACTGCTACAGGAAAGCAAACATTGACCGCAGGCTTTTTTCAAAGATCAGAAGCAACGATTATTACCAACCCAGCAAGCCCACTGCAATTGCATTTGCAATCGCTTTGAAGCTTTCGCTCCCGCAAGCCATTGATCTGATCGGCAAGGCAGGATTCACACTGTCGCATAGCAGCAAGTTCGATGTAATCATCGAATACTTCATCACCAAAGGCGATTATGATATCAACCGGATCAATGAAGCTCTCTTCGCTTTTGACCAGAGTCTTCTTGGCTGCTGAAATGTCGCTTTGAATGCGACCATTTTGCTTAGACTTTCCTCTAAGATGCAACTGTGAGGCGTGGAAGCTTCACAGGAGGAAAACTGAATGAAAGATAATCTTACAGAAGTCGTATTTGTCCTTGATAGAAGCGGATCTATGCAAGGGCTGGAATCCGATACGATCGGAGGATTCAATTCAATGATTGAGAATCAGAAGAAGGAAGAGGGAGAAGCCCTGATATCCACTGTCCTATTCAACAACGAAAGCAAGGTGATTCATGACAGAGTTCCGCTTGAAAAGATTCAGCCGATGACACTGGAACAATACACGGTTGGCGGATCGACAGCACTGCTTGATGCAATGGGAGCGGCTATTCACCACATAATGAATGTTCATAAATATATCAGGGTGGAAGATCGTCCCCGAAACACGATATTCGTGATCACCACAGACGGAATGGAGAATTCCAGTCATCAGTTCAGTTTTGACCGTGTGAAGAAACTGATTGAGACGCAGAATAGCAAGGGATGGGAATTCCTGTTCCTTGGAGCGAACATTGATGCAATAAGGACTGCAGACCGTTTCGGAATCGATCAAAGCCGTGCAGCTGGATACAGCAACGATCCAACTGGGATTTGTGTCAACTACGAAAGCATCGGGGAAGCAGTTTCAGCTGTCCGCAAGTGCCAAAAGATCACAGGCGATTGGAAGGGGAGAATAGAAAAGCAAAACAGCAAACGGAAGAAAAGCTGACATTGGCCAAGATAAAAAAACCGCAGGTTCATCGCCTGCGGTTCTCCTTGAAAAGGATTTAATTCTAGTAAGCTGCGTTGAGCCAGGTGATTCCATCAATCTGCTCTGTGAAGTACGGAGCACTCTGGAAGTATGATTCGTGGTATGCACCATCGAATACTGCTTCATCGGTATCAGCAGCGAAGTCGCCGTTTGTGTCACGTGCGAATGCGTGAGTTACGGTTGCTCCCTTCACAGTGAATTTGGATGTGTCGAATACCTGGATCTTGCCTGATGAGATATCGGCAATGACCTGATCCATCTTTGCCTGTGTTCCAGGAGCTGCGATGGCGGTGTTGAGCTCTGTCATCTTCACTGCATCGTCTTCCATTCCCTTGCACCAATCCTGGTCAAGCTTTTCACCGGCAACGAATGCCTTGATGAATTCATAGAAGTAGACGGACCAGTCAATTCTGGTGGAGATCAGTGAAGCATTAGGAGCAACAGAGGTCATGTCGTTGTTGTATCCAGTGTGGAAGATTCCTGCGGACTGAGCAGCTGTGGCCGGTGTGGTGTTGTCTGAATGCTGAGAGATCATCACGCATCCCTGGTCGGCAAGTGCCTTTGCAGCATCTGCTTCAGCAGTGGCGTCGGACCATGATCCGACGAATGAAACCTTCATCGTGACTGACGGGCATACGCTCTTTGCGCCGAGGTAGTATGATGTGAAACCGGAAATTACTTCTGCGAATGAGAAAGCTCCGACGTAGCCGATGACGGCCTTGTCAGCAGTGATCTTTCCTTCGGAAATCATCTGGTTAAGCTTGAGTCCAGCAACAACGCCTGCAACATAGCGGCCTTCATAGATGTTTGCAAATGCATTGAAAGTATTTGGAAGAGCATCATGGGAAGAAACGCAGTTTGTGCATGACACGAAGTCGATGTTCGGATAGTTTGGTGCAACTTCAAGCATGAAAGGCTCAAACCCGTAGCTGTTATTGAAGATGATCTTGCAGTCCTCTTCCGCAACTTCGATGTTTGCATCCACGCATGTGGAATCCTCACCAATGTTGTACTTGGTCACCCATTCAACGTTGATTCCTTCGGCAGCAAGCTTTTCTGTTGCTTCTTTCTGGCCACGGATGAAGTTGTAGGTGTAGCCCTGGTCATTTTCATCACCGATGCAGATAAGCCCGACCTTGATGGCTTCAGACTTCGCTGGTGCTGCTTCGGTTGTCCCGTTAGCGAATACCATGCTGACGGTCATGAGCATAACCATGAGCAATACTGTGAATTTTTTCATGTTTTCCTCCTGAAAGGGTGGGGGACTGCCCCGCCTTTTTTCATATTATCATACTTGCACTGCAAAAAACAGTGCAAAATTTACCTTTCCTCTCGGAAATAGTTTGCCCCTAGCGATGCCGGAGGCTGCTTCTCCTTGTTGTTTCTCATGCTTGAGAATACTAGCACTATGACTGTGACCACATAAGGAAGGATCTTGTAGATCTCAGTTGGGATGAATGGTATCCTTACCCTGAGGTACATGATCATCAATGCACCGAACAGAACTGATCCCCAGATGGCATTCAGCGGACGCCACAGGCAGAAGATCACCAGGGCAACTGCAAGCCAGCCGACTCCAGAAAGACCTGCATGGTTCCATACGCAGCCTGCTGTAGTGACAATGTACACCATGCCGCCGATGGCAGAGATTCCTCCTCCAATGATTGTTGCCAGGTATTTGTACAATGTAATGTTGATCCCTGCCGCATCTGCAGTAGAAGGAGATTCTCCTACTGCTCTGAGGTACATTCCTTTCTTTGTCTTTACAAAGAACAGATGCATTGCAATTGCCAGAATCACTGCAATATAGAAGAATACGCTGTGGCTGAACAGGATCTTGCCAAGGATAGGGATGTCCTGCAGGAACTTAGGCATGATCGGGTTTGCAAACGAATCCTTCAGATGGTTGCTCAAAGCCACGAAGTTGCCTTCGCGGACTCTTAGGAACTCACCTGTGAACTGTCCGACGCCTGTTCCGAATATTGTAAGGGCAAGGCCCGTTACATTCTGGTTTGCCCTGAGCGTTATGGTGATGAAGCCATAGACAAGGGAGGCAATTGCACCTGCTGCGAAAGCGGAGATTATTGCAATCAGTATGGCCAGCAATCCGCTTGAGGAAGCAGCTCCCACTGCCTGCTCATAGTTGAATGCTCCAGCCAGCCCGAATGCACCGCCCATGTACATGATGCCCTCGACTCCCAGGTTAAGGTTTCCAGATTTCTCAGTGAGGATTTCGCCAAGCGTTCCAAACATCAGAACTGTACCGAATGTGACGGCAGCTACGATTAAAGCGATGATTGCACTCATTTGGATGCCTCCTCTTCTGATTTGCCATGGCGGAAGATAAGCTTGTAATTGATGAAGAACTCACAGCTCAGCATGCAGAAAAGCAAAATGCCAGTTACAATGTCCGAAATGGATGCTGGCACTTTCAGCCTTGTCTGAAGAGTGTTGGCGCCTTTTGTAAGGATAGCTAGTATAAGGGATATGACAATCATTGCAAAAGCGTTGAGCTGTGAAAGCCATGCCACTGTAATCGAAGTGAAGCCAACGCCGTTGGCTACGCCATTGTTCAGAGTGTGGTTTGCACCGGAAACTACTATGAATCCTACGACTCCGCAGATTGCTCCAGAAAGGAACATTGTCCGCATCATGATCTTGCCTACGTTCATTCCAGCATAGCGTGCGGTATTCTCAGAATCACCGATTACTGCGATTTCGTAGCCATGCTTTGTGTAGTTCATGTAAATATGCATCAGAACAACTAGAAGCAGGACTATGATCCATCCGCAGTGAATCCCGAAAATCTCAGGAAGCCTTGCCGATTGATTGAACATAGGGATCAGCTGCGAGCCTTTGCGCCCTTCCCACGGGCCGCCCTGTAGCCAAGATACGATTCCTATGATGATGTAGTTCATCATCAATGTGAACAGAGTCTCATTAGTATTCCACTTCGCCTTGAAGAATGCAGGTATCAGTCCCCAGATTCCTCCAGCTATTGCCGCTGTTACAAACATTATCAGAATCAGGACGAAGCTTGGAACCTTGTCGGACCAATAGAGGGCGAAATATGAAGCGGCAATCGCTCCTGCCGTAATCTGACCTTCAGCACCAATGTTCCAGAAACGCATCTTGAAGCATGGGGCTATTGCAAGGGCACAGCCCAGAAGCGGTATGGCTATCTTGATGGTCTGTTTGATGTATATTGGCTTTCCCAGCGATCCGTTGATGATTATTCCATATGCGGTGAAAGGATTCTGTCCAGTGATCATTATCGGAATCATTCCAAGAATCAAGGCCACGAGGATTGAAGAAAGACGTATGGCCCAGACTTTCTTCGGATCCATGGAATCACGTTTTGCAAGGCGCACGAAAGGTGTTTTCACTTCAGCTGACATCAGGCATTCTCCTTCCCGCCGAGGGTGGTCATCATGAATCCGATTTCTTCCTTGGTAGCGCTGCGGGCATCTACTATGCCGCTTACCTTTCCGCCGCAAAGAACGAGAATCCGGTCGCAGAGCTCAAGAAGCACATCAAGGTCTTCTCCTACGAACAGAACTGCTACGCCGTTCATCTTCTGTTCGGTGAGAAGATTGTAGATTGTATAAGAAGTGTTTATATCAAGGCCACGTACAGGGTAGGCGGTCATCAGAATCTTAGGCTGGCTGGCAATTTCACGGCCTACCAGAACCTTCTGGACATTTCCGCCTGACATCCTGCGCACAGGGAAGCTCGTGCTGGGAGTAACGACTTCCAGTTCATCCCATATCTTCTTTGCCAGGTCTTCCGGTGATTTCTTGTTGAGGAAAATGCCTTTTCCTTTCCGCCAGGACCGGAGCATCATGTTTCCTGTCATTCCCATAGAACCTACTAGTCCCATTCCAAGACGATCTTCGGGCACGAATGCCATCCCGACACCGGTCTTGCGGATCTGCATAGGAGTCATGCCGACTAGTTCTTTTGCTTTGCCGTCTCCTCCGATGAAACTGACGCTGCCTTCCTTTACAGGATAGAGCCCCGAGATGGATTCAAGCAGCTCTTTCTGCCCGGATCCTGCAATTCCAGCAACTCCGAGGATTTCACCTCCGTTCGCTGTGAACGAAACTCCATCGAGCTTCGTGATTCCTTCGTGGTCTATGCAGGTGAGCCCCTGAACCTTGAGCCTTGGAACCGGTTTTTCAAATTTCGGACGGTCTATGTTCAGAACAACTGCATGTCCGACCATCATGTCTGTCAGAGCCTGAGGATCGGTCTCGCTGGTTTTCACGGTTCCGATGTATTTTCCCTTGCGAAGCACTGCTACCTCATCGGATATTTCCATAACTTCATTGAGCTTGTGGGTGATGATGATTACCGCTTTCCCATCTGCTTTCATGTTGTGCAGGACAGCGAACAGCTTATCCGTCTCCTGAGGAGTAAGAACTGCTGTAGGCTCATCAAGAATGAGAATGTCGGCTCCACGGTAAAGAACCTTTACGATTTCGACTGTCTGCTTCTGTGAAACAGACATGTCGTAGATCTTCATTGCCGGATCGATTACAAATGAATACTTGTCGCAGATTGCCTTTACTTTTGCATTGATGGACTTAAGATCAAGCTTCTGATCGTTTAGCCCAAGCACTATGTTCTGCGCCGCAGTGAATACATCCACTAGCTTGTAGTGCTGGTGAATCATCCCGATTCCGTGGTCGTAGGCATCCTTTGGCGAACGGATAGCTATGGGCAGTCCGTCTTGCAGAATCTCACCTTCGTCAGGCTGGTAGATTCCAGCAAGCATGTTCATCAGCGTGGTCTTGCCGCTTCCGTTCTCGCCGAGAAGCGACAGTATTTCGCCGCGCTTGATGCTCAGGTCGATGGAATCATTCGCCACCACCTGCCCAAAGCGCTTTGTGATGCCACGCATCTCTATAGCACAGCTGGTATTCACAGTTCTTCCTTCTTTTCAGTCCTGATTCTTGATGAATCGTTGGTTAGTTTGCATTGCACATTTTACCACACAAATCAGCCATTAACAAAGAAAAAAAACAAAACGCAACAAAAACAGGTTGTTTTGGCCAAAACTCTGTTCTTCGCCATGCTTTTGAGGCCCTAAAGCCCGAACAGTGACATTGCATCAATCCTTATAGTCAGCTGGAAAGAGGCATCCCAGATGTCCTTCCCGATTTCATTCATGTAGTTCAGCACCCTCTGAAGTGCAGCCCCCGCCTCAACGGTTACAGAATCGCCTATCAGCATCTCCGCCGTGGCCTTTATTACGAATGTATGCTCCACATCCGTCACTCCATCTGTCTTGGTCGGAGTGAAGATGAACTTTGGCTCATCCTCTCCCATGACTGGAGCCTCGCTCACACTGTTGTCGCTATGGATCCTGTTCTCTCCGTGGGCCATGTACATGAAGCTTGCAGCTGCACAGAACCCATTCAGACTGCTGATTCTGAATCCAGTCTCGGCAACAATGGCATCCGGCCCATTTATGTAACCCATATATGA
>JAQUYU010000076.1 GCA_028691695.1 Sphaerochaetaceae bacterium
TTTAGTTTACGCACTTTCCGCACTTTCGTTACTTTCGTTACTTTCTGCACTTTCTGAACTTCCGTTACTTTCGATGCGGATCACCGCCATGTAGAAAACTAAACCGTTACCCTCTATGGGTTCGGTTATAAGAAGAGTGTTACCCTTCTGGGTAGCATCACTTCAAAAAGTGTTACCCTTTTGGGTGCATATCAGATTTACTTGGGTAGAATTCTTATCTCACTAGTTCACGTTGTGCAGGTCTTATGAAAAAACCATTTAAGGGTTCAAGAGAAATAATCATGTCCGGACTACGATGTTTTCCAATCCATGCAGAATCCTTGTTCCATCAGTGACGCTGTGGTATAATTTGCTTCATGGAAACATTGACATCAATAATGCCTTGGATATGGCTTGCCGCAATGGTTGTTCTTGTAATCATCGAAGCTCTCACGATGGCCCTTACCACCATCTGGGGAGCAATCAGCGCGCTTGTCATGATCTTTCTATCAATGACGGGACTTGCAGTCCACTGGCAGATTCTGATCTTTCTTGTGCTTACCATCACATTGATTCTCACAACAAGACCGTTTGCCATCAAGAAGCTCAAGCTCAACGCAAAGACCAACGTTGCAACCATCATCGGGCAGGACGTAGTGGTGACTAAGAAGATCACCAAGTTTGAAAAAGGCGAAGCGAAAAGCAGCAATGCAGTGATCTGGGCAGCGGCATCTGACAGTGAAATACCTGAAGGCACCATCTGCACAGTATCTTCAGTAGAAGGCAACACCCTGATTCTGGAACCGAAAGGAGGCTCTGAAAAACAATGATGATCTATATCATAATCGCAATTCTGATAGTAGTCGTATTGATAATAGTCACGAACATCAGAATTGTTCCGCAGTCCGAGGCATTCGTGATAGAAAGGCTTGGAGCATACAGTACTACATGGAAAGTCGGGCTTCATGTGAAGGTTCCATTCATTGACCGCATTGCGAAGAAAGTCTCGCTCAAAGAGAAGATCCTCGACTTTCCGCCCCAGCCTGTGATCACAAAGGACAATGTCACGATGTCTATCGACACCGTGGTCTATTTCCAGGTCACCGACTCAAAGCTTTACACCTACGGTGTGGAGAACCCCGAAGGAGCGCTTGAGAACCTTTCTGCTACAACGCTCAGGAACATCATTGGAGAACTTGAGCTTGATGAGACACTGACAAGCCGCGATGTGATCAACACCAAGATGCGTGGAATCCTCGACGAAGCCACCGATCCATGGGGAATCAAAGTCAACCGCGTCGAGGTGAAGAACATCATTCCGCCGGATGCAATCAAGGAAGCAATGGAAAAGCAGATGCGTGCAGAGCGCGAGCGCCGTGAATCGATCCTTGTCGCCGAAGGCCAGAAACAGAGCGAAATCCTTGTTGCCGAAGGACACAAGCAGTCAGTGATACTCGAAGCCGAAGCCCAGAAGGAAGCGGCAATCCAGAAATCAGAAGGCGAAGCTGCTGCAATCCTTGCAGTTCAGAAGGCAAAGGCCGAAGGCATCCGGATGATCAAGGAAGCAGGAGCCGATGACTATGTCATTCAGATGCGCTCCCTTGAAGCACTAGAGAAAGTCGCCGACGGAAAGAGCACGAAGCTCATCATCCCGTCAAACCTTCAGGGCATGGCGGGAATCATAGCTTCGGCTGCAGAAATTGTAGAGAGCAGGAATTCTACTTCAGAAAAGCACTGACCTCTTCTTCAGAGGCTCCTCTTTCAAGAAGAGGAGACAGTCCGAAGGCTTTCTTCGTATCGCCTATCATTATGAATCCTGTAAGCTTGGAATCGGTATAGTAAAGCCTGATCCAGACAGATGGGGTTTCGATGGTCTTTGACTGTGCTCCTTCTGATGCAATCTTTCCAGCACTGTAAAGCCCAGTACCAAGAGCATTCATCATCATTGCATATGCTTTTGGAGCATAGAGGCAATCACCGCCGGCGGCGTTGGTTCCAGCAACCTTGCCCTCTGCTCCAGCAACAGGCCATATTCCAGCACAGAAGCCGGAATACTGGGCACAGTCACCGCATGCATACACATCAGGCACACTCGTTCTCATATGGTCATCGACGATTATCGCTCTGTCGCAGGCTATTCCTGCTTCCTGAGCAAGCGAGATATTCGACCTTACACCGCAGGAAAGCACAACAGCATCGCCTGGCACAAGAGAACCGCCCTCAAGCGTCACGCCATCAGTGCCGATTGAAGCGGTCTTTGCAGCTAGGATGATGTTCACACCCTGCTCTTTTGCCTTTGAGAGGATAATTGCAGCTGCATCGCGGTCCAGGTTGCGCGGCATAAGAGCAGGAGCTGCCTCAATGACACTGACAGCCTTGCCCATCTTTCGCATCTCCCACGCAGCTTCTATGCCAAGCACTCCGCCGCCGATGACTGCTGCACTTGCGGAATCCTTGAGTATGCCTGAAAGCCTTCTCACATCATCTGTCTTTCTGATTGATACGACATTTGCGGAATCCGAACCTGCAAAGGGCGGAATGAAGCATCTTGATCCAGATGCTATGATGAGCTTGGAAAAGCTGCGGCTGCTGCCGGATGCAAGACTGACAGTCTTGCCAGCAAGGTCGATCCTTAGAGCAGAATCATGGCAGAGCTCTATTGCAAGAGCCTCATACCAGGCTTCATCATGCATTGCATACGGATTTGAAGAATCAATGCCAGAGAAGTTCTTTGTAAGCATCGGCCGCCTGTAAGGCAGATCATGCTCATCTGTTATGATGCAAAGCGATGAAGCCTTGTCAATTTCCCTGATCGCCTGAGCGGCGCTTACACCGGCGTTTCCTCCGCCGATGATGACATAAGATTCCATAAATAGCCTCCTCTCCATCAATTGGAGAACGTAAGCGTGGCTAGCCCTCCTTTTGAGGTTTCGCGATAAAGAGAAGGAATTGCATGTCCTGTCCTCATCATTACATCCACAACATTATCGAAGGACACTTTGTGCCTTCCATCGCTTAGCAGCGCATACGTAGCATCGCTTATAGCCCTGGTTGCAGCCATGGCATTGCGCTCGATGCACGGAATCTGCACCAAGCCTTTCATCGGATCGCAGGTGAGACCGAGATGATGCTCAAGCCCCATTTCCGCCGCATATTCGATCTGGTAGATCGAACCTCCAAGAATCTGGGCTCCGGCTCCGCTTGCCATTGCGCAGGCCACTCCGATTTCGCCCTGGCACCCGACCTCAGCACCGCTTATAGAGCCGTTGGTCTTGACCACATTGCCTATGATTCCAGCAGTAAGCATGGCTTTGAGAATTCGCTTCTCAGGAACCGCCATCCGTGTAGAATAAAAGTACAGCATCCCCGGAAGCACGCCGGAAGACCCGCATGTAGGAGCAGTGACTATCTGGCCGCCTGCCGCATTCTGTTCAGAGACTGCAAGGGCATAGCTCATTGCAAGAGCATCCTCGCCGAGTGCTCCTTTGAGATCGCAGGCATGCTGATAGTACTGTCCGGCCTTTCGTGCAAGCTTGAGCCCACCTGGGAGCACGCCCTCGGCTTCAAGCCCATCCTCTACTGCCTGCTTCATCACAGTCCAGACCTGCTTCATGTAGTCCAGGATCGAATCGCCTTCGAACTTCACGGCGACTTCCCATATCTGGAGGCCTTCTTCGCTGCAATAGGCAAGAATCTTCTCCATGTTGTTCACCTCTGCTGGATAGACCTGATTCTCAGGTGTCTCAAGAAGGTGGACGTTCTTTGAAGTGTTGTCCTCATCATTCATCGCAAGGGCGGCATACTCGTCGTCCACGACTTGGCCGCCACCGATGCTGTAGTAGGTCTTCTGGCCAATCTCAGAGGAATCGCCGCTTATGGCCTTGAAGGTGACAGCATTAGGATGAAATGGCTTTTCGATGTCCGGATACCAGAAAATATCAATCTTTCTATCTGCAAATACCTTTCTTATGGCATCGTCAGTGAGGTGGCCTTTTCCTGTTGCAGCAAGGCTTCCAAACAGATCAGCCTCATAAGAGGCGGCATCAGGATACAGCTTCAGAAACATGCCAGCTGCAAGCCTTGGACCCATAGTATGACTGCTTGAAGGTCCGTACCCAATTTTGAAAAGATTCTTAAGCGATTCCATTGGCTTAATAGTACACAATATCAATTTGTTTTGCTAGTTGATAAGCCCTTCGGAAATTGAGCTTTCAAAGCTGCCGTCTTCTTTGACATGGATGCTGAGCATCAGTCGAAGCTGGAAGTTGTAGTAACGCACAGTGCCCGGGTACATCCGAATCGAAGGCTCCTGACTTCTGGAGACATACAGATTTCCATCTCTGGCAAGTTCCGGATGCCATAGGCCTGAAGGAATCTCCAGATCTTTGACTTCAATCTTCTCGCGAAGAAGTACTGAGCTTTCCTTAAGCCTCCCGTTCGCTGCATCTTCAAGGAGCCTCATGCGGTCAGGCTGCCGGTAATCCGAAGTCTGAGAGACAATGATCGAAGCAAGCTTTTCATAGTTGAGATCATTCCAGCAGCCATCGACCCGGCAGAAGTTCTCAAGGAGAACTCCATCCATCTGCGTCATCATCACAGGCGTGTCGCCGGTTCCTGGACTCAGCCATGCACCGAAGGGGCTCCCCTGTCCAAGCGGATAAGCAAGGACGATTACAGGCTCGCCAAGAGGAATAACAACGTCTACGGTCCGCTGACCGGGACCTATGTAGCAATTCTCGATACCTTCGCTTGTATGGATCTCCAGATCATGCCAGATTGTCAGTCCTCCGGCCTCTTCCCATGGATGATTGGGTATTACCACAGCCACTCTACGGCTTTGCAGTCCGCTGCAGCCTGAAAAGGCCAGAGCTATAATAGTCATTGCTGCAAGAATAAGCATTCTTCTTCTGTTCATAGAACATTCCTCCTGCTCTATAAAGCGAAGAAAAGAAGGTTCTGCTGAAAAAAGGCAAAACGATTACCGTCGGATCTGTTTCTTGTACTCTTCTCGAAGGCTGGCAAACAGTTTAAGGAAAGCAGGGCTTGCATAGTCGGCATAGGTCCAGTCAAGCGGATGAAAGCTATGTGTGTGGTATATGAGAGTCGTCTCTGCATAGATTCCATCAGAAAGCGGAATCCTGTGGGCGCTGTCCTTTGTAGTTGCAAGGATCAGGCTTCCAAGGTCCAGCAGGCCTGGATCAAGGTTTATCCTGCGCTGGCCGGAAACGGCATATCTGTCTTCGATGCTGTTTGTCTTAATCTTGATCTCAGCGAGGCATGAAGGATTGACCAGATCAGAGAATACAAGGAAGTAACGCATCGGACGGGAGCCCATTTCAGGATTGTAGTAATCCGTGAAGGCAAATGGCACGGCTCCGGTGCGCTTCCGCACAGGCCCCCAGACAGACTCGAGGTCAGCGATGACAGGATCGTCATCTTCAAGAACCGACAGGACGCCTATCACAAGGAGGCGCTTTTCAAAAGGCAGAATCTTTCCCATGACATCATTATACAGCTTTGCTTCTTGTAAACATAGCAAAATGACTTTATATTGAAATATATGAACAAGCTTCTTGTCTTTCTTGGAAATCCGGGCTCGCAATACCGCAACACTCGACACAATGCGGGATGGCTTATCTGCGATGTGCTTGGAATCCAGAACTGGCAGAAGAAATTTCATGGGACCTGGTCCAGAAACGGCAGCGATATACTGCTCAAGCCGGAGACGTTCATGAATGAAAGCGGAATCTCAGTCCGTGAAGCGATGGATTTCTTCAAGCTCAAGCCAGAAGACATTGTGGTGTTTCATGACGACACGGAAATTGAATTCACAGATATCAGGCTTCAGGTCGGAGGTCCTCTGCGAGGGCACAACGGACTGAGGTCGATACAGCAGCATCTGGGAACAGATGGATTTGGAAGACTTAGATTCGGAATCGGCAGGCCTAAAGGGAAGCAGGATCTTGCTTCCTACGTTCTGAGCGGATTCTCGGAGAGTGAAAGAGCAGAGCTTCCCCAGCTGCTTGAAAAAGCAGCGTTGCTAGGAACCGGGAAGGAAACCAATGGAGATGGATATGGAAATTGACAGAAGGGAAATGCGGATTCTCAAGAAAACCAGAAAGTACATGAAGCTGAAAGAGCCTCTTTTCACTTCAGAATCGATTCCAGAGCTTATGGTTCAGGCACAGAATGTTGCGGACTCATACCAAGCAGCATTCCATGAGGAAATGAATGAAGGACAGCTGACTTCCTGCGCAATAATCCACATGGCGTACCAGACAGTCCTTACCCACTATCTTACCACATTGGATTCCAATTACTTTTCAAGGTTCTCAAGCCTTTCGGAAAAGAACATAGAAATAAGGAAGCTCCTTGATTTCTACGAAGATGAGTTCCCTAATGCAGATGCCAAGGCTGAGGCCATTTCGCCTTTCATCAAGATGGAGGACGATACCCGCTGCTTCTTCGTGACTGAGGTCATCAAGGCGAACCCTGCAATGAGCAGAGTGCTCGGAAGACTCATCCAGAGCAGTGATGTGAAGATTCCTGATTCGGCAAAAGGACTGCTCTGTCTTCTTGGAGGGTTGCGCGACAATGCAATTGAAGCAGCTTCCAGAAAGACCAACCCGGAAGAGGACATCTTCGGCTTCCTCACCGAACCGGCCAGGCTTTTCCCTGACAGCATCACCGACCAGCTTGGATTCATCCAGACCAAGTGGAGACCGATTCTTGGTGACAGCCTGATCCTGATGATTGAGAAGGCCCGTGGAATTCTCAAGGAAGGTTTTCATCCGAAAGCGGCTGGAGGCGGCCCTGGTCCTTCCAGAGTTCCTGACTTTTCTTCTATGACAGGCGAGGGCGAATTGTTCTCAGACGACAAGAACTGGATGCCCAACGTAGTGATGATTGCGAAGAACACTCTTGTTTGGCTTGATCAGCTGTCCAAGCAGTACAAACGGCCCATCAGGTCGCTCAATGAAATTCCAGATGAGGAGCTTGATACCCTGCACGACCGCGGCTTCAACGCCCTCTGGCTCATAGGCCTATGGGAAAGAAGCGAAGCTTCAAAGAAAATAAAGAATCTCTGCGGCAACCCGGAAGCGGAAGCTTCGGCATACTCGATCAAGAGCTACAATATCTCAGGGCTCATCGGATCATGGCCTGCTCTAGACAACCTCCGTCATCGCTGCGAAGCAAGGGGAATTAGACTTGCAAGCGACATGGTGCCCAACCACACCGGCCTTGATTCCGATTGGATGAAAGACCATAAGGACTACTTCATGCAGCAGTCTTTCAAGCCGTTCCCTTCATACAGCTTCAACGGGCCGGATCTTTCAAATGACTCAAGGATCGAAGTGAAGATCGAAGACCATTATTTCGATCGTTCAGATGCCGCCGTAGTTTTCAGGAGAATCGATCGAAGGACAGGAGAAACTGATTATATATACCATGGAAACGATGGGACAACGATGCCCTGGAATGATACAGCACAGCTGAATTTCCTCAATCAAGAGACAAAAGAGGCTGTCATTCAACAGATACTTGAAGTAGCAAGGAACTTCCACATCATTCGTTTCGATGCCGCAATGACGCTTGCAAAGAAACACATCAGAAGGCTCTGGTACCCTGCTCCTGGAACTCAGCCAGATATTGCAGGACGTGCCGTCCATTCAATGACGGACGAAGAGTTCGACAAGGCGATGCCTAATGAATTCTGGCGCGAAGTGGTGGACAGAGTTGCTTCTGAAGTGCCTGATACACTGCTTCTTGCCGAGGCTTTCTGGATGATGGAAGGATACTTCGTCCGTACTCTTGGAATGCACAGGGTGTACAACAGCGCTTTCATGAACATGCTTAAGAACCAGGAGAACCAGAAGTACAGGGATACAATCAAGAAGACTATTCTCTTTGACCCAGAGATTCTCAAGCGCTATGTGAACTTCATGAACAACCCAGACGAAGAGCCTGCGGTTTCACAGTTCGGAAACGGCGACCGCTATTTCGGGGTCTGCACTCTTCTGTCCACGATGCCAGGGCTTCCGATGTTCGGGCATGGCCAGATCGAAGGATTCTCAGAAAAGTACGGAATGGAATACACAAAGGCTTACTGGAACGAGACACCCGATGCAAAGCTCATCGAAAGACACCAGAGACAGATATTCCCTCTGCTCAAGATGAGATGGCTGTTCTCCAACTGCGAATACTTCCAGCTCTTTGATGCAATCGGCAACGGCGGCGTCCTGGAATCCGTATTCGCTTATGCCAACGGAACAGAAGGCAAGCGGGCTCTTGTTCTCTACAACAATCAGTATGAACGCACCGAAGGCTGGATCAAGAACAGCGCACCTAAGCTTGTCCGCAACCCTGACGGAACCAGAGAGACCCAGACATGCACTATAGCCAA
>JAQUYU010000077.1 GCA_028691695.1 Sphaerochaetaceae bacterium
TGTAGACACAGCTTACTGCGGCCTTTTCAAAGGACTTCATCTGGCAGAACAACGCACAGCTTTCCCTGAACAGAGGAATGGCAGATACAGCCCCTGTACCTTCGCCTGGTGCCATGCCGAAATCGAGCATAGGGACAAGGCCAGTTTCATTGATTATGGCCATGTATCCTCTGTTTGATGACTTGTGGGCTGCAATGCAATGATTGATGGTATCTGGATAGATCTTGCTTGCAAAAAGAAGTGAAGATGCTGTAATTAGACCATCGACAAGAATTGCAAGCCCTTTCTTCGAGGCCTGAATCATGCCGCCAGCGATTGCGGCGATTTCAAATCCTCCGAAACGAATGAAGGCTTCTTGTGGAGTTGATGGCTTGAAGCTTTCAAGAGCCTTGCAGAGAGCAGTGTATTTCCTGATGGCAATTCTGCTGCTGTCAAGGTTGCCGCAGTCGAAGAACGGATCAAGCTTCTTGCCCGATAGTGCTGCTGCAAGCAGGATCGCCGATGAGGAATTTCCGATGCCCATCTCTCCGAATACCACAGTGTTGCAATCAGGCGGAAGAGCAGAAACTGCATCGCTTCCGGCTTTCATTGCTCTTTGAAGCTGGTCTTCGGTCATTGCATTTCCTTTGAAGAAGTCAGAGGTGCCGGCTGCGATGCGGCAGTCCTGAATAGCTGAATCGGGGGGCAGCGGCTTGAGGATTCCGAGGTCAAGCATCCTGAATCCGACATTGTTCTGCTGGCACGCTATTGCGCAGCTTCCGTTTCCGGAGGCGAAGTTCAGGCACTGGCTTCTTGTGATGTCAGCGCTGCTCAGGGTTATTTCAGAGCAGACAGCACCGTGATCGGCAGCACAGAGAATCAGATAAGGATCGGCAATTGAGATATCAAGCGTTTTCTGAACACGCACCATTTCAAGGGCGATTGTTTCCAGCGCGCCGAGGGAAGATGGGACTTTTGCTTGCGAGAAAAGGCGATGCCTTGCTTGTTCGAGAAGATCCATCACTGCTTCCTGTCTGATGGCAGTACAATGCTGTCCTTGAAGTTCTGGTCAGGATCGTCATTCTTCTTTTTCTTCTCTTTCTTCTGCTTCTGCTTCGAACCGCCGGATAGAAGTACAGCGAAAGGCTTGGTCTGATCGATATTGGCGAAAATGATCTGAAGAATGCTCATCATCGGAACCGCAAGGAACATGCCGATTATTCCCCAGATGTAGCCCCACAGAGTGAGTGAGACCAGAAGCACGAATGGACTGAGATTGAGCTGGTTGCCCTGTATCTTAGGATCTATTATGTTTCCCAGTACTCCTTCGATGATCAGCGTGCCGAATGCCACGAAGAGGATTGGTGACCATGCCGGGAAGAACTGCAGCACTGCCATCAGAATAGTCATGATCGTGACTATTATGCTTCCAATGGTAGGAATGAAGTTCATGACGAATGCCAGCACTCCGCACAGTGAAGCGAATTCCAGTCCCACGGCCTTGGTGCAGAGGAAGAATGCTATGCCTGTGAGGATGCTTATGAACGACTTGAGAGCCAGATACTTGGAGACCTGGCGGTTGATTCTGAAAAACAGCTGCTCGACCGTGCCAGGATCCTTGTGCTTTACGAATTCAAGCACCTTCGGAACCACAGTGTCACGCTCGGCAAGCAGGAACATCACGAAGATCAGAACCAGAACGCCCTTGCTGATTATTGTAATGGCCATCGAAGAAACGGATCTCAGTGTGGAAAGAATCAGGCTGATCCAGTCTACATTCAGCCCGCCTAGGATAGTGAAATCACTTGGCAGGTCCACGACCTTGGAAAGCAGCTTGGTAAGGTATGATTCAAGCTCGGCAAGCCTGCTTCCGTATCTTGGAAGGGTCTTCATCAGAAGATCCACTGCATAGAAGAAGAAAATAAAGGCAGCCGCGATTATCACTAGCAGGACTAGCATAGAGATGATCGTTGCAAGGAGCGGAGGAAACTTGGATTTCTCCATCCGTCTTGCAAGAGGTGACAGCAAGAGGTAGAGGAATACGGCCAGAACCAGCACGAGGCTGACTTCGCTTGACCATTTGAGAACGCAGAGAATCACGATGCATGTTAAGATGAGCATCGCGGTGTGCATGTGCTTGAAGTTCTTGCTTCCTGTTTCTTCTTCCATAGCTCTAATGTATAAACCAGCTTTCTGAAAATCTCAAGCTGTTCACTGCATCGTGATCAGTTCGTAGTCTGTGGACCCGAGTCCGATCTCCTGTCCATGGTTCACCTGGGCATGCCAGTCAGTACCATGGTGCAAAGCCATGAAATGATCGTGGTCATGATCCTTGGAGCAGCGCTCGGAAAGAAGACTGTCGGGGTTTGCCGGCATTCTGTTCACTGCATCGGCACATGCCACATCAATGGCAACAGGGTCAGATGAGGCGAAAACACCTACATCCGGGACTATCGGAGCATCGTTGTTCGGATAGCAGTCGCAGAACGGAGAGATGTCCATTACGAATGCTATGTGGAAATTCGGCTTTCCATTGATCACTGCCTTGGTGTATTCGGCGATCTTGCAGTCAAGCACCTTGAAGTTCTCGTCGGTGCCGGCGATGATCGCACCTGTGGGGCAGGCCTCTACGCAGCGGCCGCATCCGACGCACTTGGTATAGTCGATGACGCATTTGCCTGTTGAGAAATCAGGTGCCCCATGTGCACATGCCTTGTCGCATTTATGGCATGCAATGCATTTTCCGGCTACCATCTGAGGCTTGCAGCTGCTGTGCATGTCCTTCTTGCCTGCTCTGGATCCGCCGCCCATTCCGAGGTTCTTCAGAGCTCCTCCGAATCCGGCTGATTCATGGCCTTTGAAGTGCGTGAGCGAGATGATTATGTCTGCATCGGCCAGAGCACGCCCGATGAGCGCAGTCTGGCAGTAGCGTGCACCCTGAACTGGAATCGAGGCTTCATCGTCGCCTTTGAGTCCGTCTGCAATGATCACCTGGGCACCTGTTGTCGGGAAGCTGAAGCCATGGACGAATGCTGTTTCCAGATGATCGAGGGCATTTGTCCTGGAACCGGTGTAAAGCGTGTTGCAGTCGGTGAGAAACGGCTTTCCGCCGTGGCGCTTGATGTAGGCGACCAGCCCTGCTGCGTAGTTGTGCCTGAGGTATGCAAGATTGCCCATTTCGCCGAAATGCATCTTGATTGCAACGAACTTGTCCTTCATGTCAATCTTTCCAAGACCAGCCTTGTCATAGAGCCTGTCGAATTTCTCGATGAGATTCTCTTCTCTTCTTATTCTGAAGTCAGTGAAGTAGACCTTTGATTTCATTGCTTTATCTCCTTGTGCACTTTTATGTTCGAAAGCTTCGTGAAAAGCTTTTCAATCTTTCCAAGCTCGGCATCCGAAGGGGCGCTTCTTGCGATTATATCACGAAGAAACAGCCCTGTGAGTTTTTTTTCTTCTTCCGTCTTGAAGTATCCCGTCTGTGCCATCGCTTCGATGATTCTGGCCGAACCCAGATTCATCTTTTCCCCTGAGGCTACGATCTTTCCATCAGGATAGGTCTTGAGGCCGGTGAAAAGACAGTAGCATATGATCTGGACTGACTGCGAAAGGTTGAGCGAAGGGAAGCCGGGGCTTGTCGGAATGGTTACAACCATGTTGCATTGGTTCACCTCGTCATCGGTAAGCCCGTCTGATTCCCGTCCGAACACTATCGAGACCACGCCTTGCCCCATTTCTGCAATCTGCGAGGCAAGCTGCTCAGGGCTAACTGAAGAAGTCTTCCTGAACTTTCCCTTGCGTCTTGTAGCGGCAACGGTCAGCGAGCTTCCTTCCAGCGCTTCGGAAAGCGTGCGGAATTCCTTCCTGCTGTCCCAGAGATCCTGGGCATGCAGGGCAAGGGTGCGTACCCTGTTCTCATCGTAGATGCGGTGTGTTACAAGCACCAGCTGAGAAAGCCCCATCGTCTTCATTGCTCTGCAGACGCTGCCGATATTGGCTCCGTCCTGAGTATCAACAAGAACTATCCTGATTTTTTCTGAAATGACGCTTTCTTCCATAAGCAGACTCTATCACTTCTTGCCATTAAGGAAAATAGGGGATATCCTCAATGGTATGACGACAGGGGATCAAAAAAGCGTTAATACTATGAAGGTATGCATGCAGCTGCTTGCTTTCGTTGCGGTCATTGCAACTTTCAAGGTATCAAGCGACATCCTTCTTCCGATTGTGATTGCATTCCTTCTCTACATGCTTCTGATTCCGTTGATAAGCCAGCTTGAAAAAGCCGGATGGAAGAGCGGCTTCATAGTTGCAGCCTGCCTTGCCATACTCGTGGTGTGCCTGGCTGTCCTTGGGTTCTTCGCCGCAATTTCGATCCAGCAGCTTGTGAACAAGTTCCCCACCTACGAGGGCAAGTTCAACGCTGTCAATCAATGGTTTGACCAGTTCATAGATAGTAAGTTCGGAAGCATTGAATCGCTTGCATTCCTCAAGACTTTCGAGATTCCATGGTACGATATACTTTCAAGCGCAATCGGGAGGGTTTCATCCGACCTGATGAAGATAGCGAAGTCGCTGATGATGGTGATTCTCTATGATTTCTTCCTTCTGCTCGAGAGCAATACCCTTGCGAACAAGATCCTTGCTTTCTCGAAGGACAGCCAGACTGACCTGAAGATCAACAGCTTCGTGGAGAAGATCAATTCGCAGCTTGGCAGATATGTGAGCAGGAAAGCCCTCATATGCCTGTTCTCAGGCGTTGCCTTCTATATCATCGGTGAAATCTCTAACCTCGATCTGTCGCTTGCCTGCGCCGCTCTTGCAATGGCTCTGAACTTCATTCCTGCAATAGGTCCTGCTCTGGCAGTGGCCATGGCAGGTTTTTTCGGGCTGCTCCAGTCGTTCCCGCAGATGGACAGATTCCTTGCGATGCTTTCCCAGACTGTCATAGCAGAGGTTCTGATTGTTAATCTCGTTGGCCGCAAGACACGGCGAAGCTACATGAACCTCAGTCCATCGATGATTCTTCTATCGCTTCTTGTCGGCGGCTATATCTGGGGAGTTGCAGGCATGTTCGTGATAGTTCCTCTGATGAGCCTGCTTCAGATGATCCTGGCGAATCTGGATTCGACCCGCTCAATCGCAATTATCATGAGCGACTTCAGAAAACGTTAGCGGGATCCGAATATGAATCTCATCGCCTGACCGACTGTTGATATGCCTTCATGTCCCGGGCATAGCTTGGTTGATGGTGGAATTTCCCTTGAAAGGCGCACAAGTGATGTGTACATGTCATCCTCCGAGCCGCCGATGAAGTCTGTGCGTCCATAGCTGTTCTCGAACAGCGTGTCACCTGAAAACAGCACTCCATCATTCTTGTCATAGTAGCATACCGATCCAGGCGTGTGTCCTGGCGTGCTCAGAACCTTGAACGGTCCTATCTCAGATCCGTCTTCGAGCAGGATGTCCGGTTTCGGAAGGTTGTCGAAACGGCTGGCGAACTGCGTTCTGAGGTATGGATTCATCTGATCCATAAGCTCAAGCTGCTGAGCCTTTGAATAAAGCGCTTTGGAATGCATTGCAAGCTTTGCCTGCGGAAACGCAGCTTTCACGTCGCAGAGGGCCAGCATATGATCCCAGTGGGCATGGGTGAGCAAAATGAAATCCAGGTGCTCAAGGTTCTGGTCAATGACCTCGGCCTCGTCACCTGGATCGATCATGATGCAAAGATTGTCAGGAAAATGAAGAACATAGCAGTTGGTCTGAATGAGGCCTACTGGGTATCTTTGAATCTCCATTTCCCCTCCTTGCTGTTTCAGTTGTCGTGCTGCTCAGTTTCCTCGGCAGGAGCAGGAACTGCTTCTTCTGTTGGAGCTGTGGCTTCTTCTTCGGCTGGAGCTGGGACGACTGCTTCTTCGGCAGGTGCTGCTTCTTCAACAGGTGCTGCTTCTTCGGCAGGAGCTTCTTCTTCGGAATGAGCTGGGGCTTCTGCACGAGGTCCCTTTCCTTTCTGGCTGTTTGCAAAGTTGATCTTCACGGTCTTCTTTCCAACGATTTTGTCAGAAAGACCAGGGATGATCTTGTCTGCAAGCTCATCTTTCACTGTGAAGAATGCATAGGCGGATTTCACGGAAATGGCCATCACGTCATCGCTCTCGATTCCGCAGTTCTCTGCAACGAAGGCTGCAAGAGCTCTAGGATTCATTCTGTCCTGAGAACCGACGTTGATGTAGAAGTTCTTGCTGTCTGGAATTACAACCGGAGCCTTGCGCTCAGGTCTGTCTCTTCTGTCGCTTCTGTCATTTCTAGGTCTGTCTGATCTTTCAGGTCTTGTTGATCTGTCTGACCGGTCAAATCTCTCTGATCTTTCAGGTCTGTCTGACCTGTCGAATCTCTCTGATCTCTCAGGTCTCTCTGATCTTTCAGGTCTCTCTGATCTGTCGGATCTCTCAGGTCTGTCCGATCTGTCTCTGAACTGCCTTCTTGGGCCGTTGCTGTTCAGAAGCAGGTAGGCTGCAAAATAGGTTCTGCGTCCAAGCGGGACGTTCTTCTGAATAAGCTTCTTGATCTCTTCCAGTTCCTCAGGATTGGAATAAGAAAGAGTCTGCTCTAGACTGGCTTTGATCTTCTCAGGCATGGCTGCCATGTCAGTCTTTTCGTTTTTCTTGATCTGCATTGATGTGCGCTCCTTGTAGGGGACTCTCTCAGAGTAAGTGCGTGCAGGCCTTTCATCTGCCCGTCTCTCTGCCGGCTTCTTCCAGTCCTTCTTGATTGCTGAAGCCGCAAAACTCATTGGAAGCTCTTCCTGATCTGTGAAAAGATGCACTTCAATCGTTTTGTTCTTTACTCTGTCCAGAATGAAGCTGATGTCATCAAGAAAGACCTTATGGTCCGCTTCATTAAGTCCAAGATCGAAAACAATGATCCGTCCGAACATCTCGAGGTCGAGATCGTTCTTCTGGATATGATCGATGATTCTCTCAGGCGATGATGCTATGCTGATTGCCGGGTTCTTGATGATCTCAGAATCCGCACTGTCCCAGGTTTCCTGGTTGATGCAGCAGAGATTGTCGAAAGTTCCCTCAGTCTTGCAGCTTGGCGATACGATGAAAAGGCTTCGTTTCTGTATCGGCGTTCTTATGAATTTTCCACTTACAAGTGACTCGAGGCTGGCTAGTCCGGCCGCAGTTTCCTTGTCCAATGTGAATACCCACGGATTCTCTACCGTGGCCTTGCTGAATTCTGATCTGTCTGAGTAGTATGTTTCCATAATCAAAGAATCTATTCCTTTGCGTTTTCTATTAGAATATAAATCCATCCGAGGTTTGTCAAGGAAACTGTATTGTGTTAGAATACTTATGATGGCATCGATTTTGACGGAAATGGACTCCCTGCATAAGGAGACCGAGCAAGAGCAGAAGATTCTGGTGCGGCTTTGCGGCAAGCTTGGCCGTGAAGCGCTTTCGTCGGACGGCCGTGTTTCTTTTCCTGAAAACCCAAAACTCGTCTCTGAGGTAATGGCTTCACGTTCTGCCTATGATGCATCAAGCGAAAGACTTGCGAGCCTGAAGAATGCGCTTTTTGAAATCAATGAGAGCGGCACTACCATAACCAATGTCCGCATTCGTCTGAAGGATCTGGAAGCCCAGCGGCTCAAGCTTTATTCAGTCCTTGGGGCTGTTGCTGCCGAATCGTATGATGTAGGCTTGCTGCCGGAGGATCTTGATTTTGCTGTTGCCCCTCTTAAGAGCTACCGTCAGGATCATGACCGTATAGAGGCGAAGAACAAGGGTTCGGCCTCACCATTGATGGCATTCGTCCATTCGAAGCAGATCAAGTCGCTTGAAAAGAAACTTGAAGGCGTGTATTGCCAGATCGGCAAGCTGATTGCCCAGTCAGGCGAGGGCAGGCTGCTTTCGGGAGCAAGAGCGGAGTCTGTGTTCATCGAGCTTGGAAATATTGACAGGATCCGTGACAGCCTCAATGTCGAGATCAGCCGGCGAAGCGAGAAGCTTTCCCAGGCCAAGGACTCGGTTACCAACCTCAGGCTGCGCGAGGTGGAGCTTGAATGCGACCGCCTCAAGGACGCTGCCGAGAAGAAGGATCAGGAATACGGGACCTTCCTGGTATCAAAGATGCCGGACTGGATTGGCCCGGACTGTCCTGCCGAGCTTCTGAAGTGCTGCGACGAGATCCGTGAGCAGAAGAGGCGCATATACCTTCGTCAAATTCAGTCAAGGCTGCTTTCGTTTGACAAGGCGATAGAGATCTGCGAAGGAAGGATTGCTCAGTACAAGGACCGGATAGACTACCTTGACACTCAGATATCGGCTCTTGCTGTTCAGAAAAATGACATGGAATCAAAAATTGCATCAGAAGAGCAGAAC
>JAQUYU010000078.1 GCA_028691695.1 Sphaerochaetaceae bacterium
GCAAGCTGAGCTCTTATCTGATGATGCCTTCCCGTTTCAAGCTCGATCTCAAGAAGGTGGAAGCTCTTTGAAGAGCCTATGACCTTGTATCTGAGACGAGCCTCCTGACTTCCAGGAGTCTTTTCCCGGACAACGAAGCTCTTGTTCTTCTTGCTGTCGCGTACCAGCTCGTTGACAAGATATCCCTCGTTCTGAGGAGGAAGCTTGTCAACTGCAGCCCAATAGGTCTTCTTCACTCCAGCAGTCTTGAACAGCTGGCTCATCCGTGAAAGGGCCTTGTCAGTGCGCGCATAGATCATTGCTCCGCTTGTAGGGCGGTCCAGCCGATGGACGATTCCGAGAAACACGTTTCCCGGCTTGTCAAACTTGACCTTCAGATAATCCTTGATATCATCGGCGAGGGTCCGATCCCCGGTCTCGTCTCCCTGGGTCAGCTCACCTGGCAGCTTGTTTACGATAATCAGATGGTTATCAATATAAAGAATACGCTCTTCAAGAGCCATTGGGTCATCACTCATCTTTTCCTTCCTTTGAATCCACATCAAAAAGAGACGGCTCCGTCTCTACTTCCACATCCTTGACAGGGGTGATCTTTATTGAAGAAATCTCCTTGTCGGTCAGCGTCACTCCAGTAAGACCATGACGGTGAACAGCAAAATCCGAGAAATAGTACTGATCCTCAAGTTTCTTGTAGCCACGGCCAGGCTTGTAAGTGATAGCGAGCTTCGCATTTGGAAGGGTGGAAATCTTCTTGCACACGAACTGATCCTTGTCGGAATCAGGCGGGACGAACGAATAGGCCTTGTTCAGGATGAATCCGCCAAGGACAATTCTGTTTATGAAGATCTTCTTGGACTTCTTCCCTTGGAATATAACAGTATAGACAGTGTCATCTTCACGGTCTGCAAGCGAGCAGATCATCATCTCCTTGCCTATGAACAGCTTCTCTGGAGCTGTGACATAGCTGTACGTGCCAGTCTTGTGGATCATCAGGATCTTGTCATAGACCGAGACCTGCATGATGATATTTCCAGTTCTAAGCCCGTAGCCAATATAGCCAGTATCAGAATCATAGCGCAGGTTCTGGTCACGCTGAGCAATTTCCTTGGCATTGACGATGTCAAAGCTCTTCACCTGAGTCTTGCGCTCGAACCGCTCGCCGGACATGTCGTTCTTCTTAAGGTCCTCAAGATATGAAATAGCATATTCCACTATGTGTGCAAGGTGATCCTTTGCAGCGGCGATGCCTGAATTGATCTCATCGATCTCCTGATGGTTCTTCTCAATATCGAAAAGGCTTATCCTGCGGATCGGGAGCTTGAGCAGATGATCGACGTCATCGTCGGAAATCGGTCTGAAAAGCTCAGCTGAGAATGGCTCGAAGCCCGTCTTCACGGCTGTGGCGATAGCTTCAGGGCTGCGCTTCTGCTCGATGCGCTTATAGATTCTCTCTTCTACGAAAATCCTTTCAAGAGTCCGTGCCTGAAGCCTGTCTTCCAGATGCCCGATCTCAAGCTCAAGCTCCTTGTGAAGGACATCAACAAGGTGCTTGGAATGGTAATGGATTATGTCCGATACGTTCGTAAGCACAGGAAGCCTGTCCTGAATCACAAGGCAGCTGGCCTGAAGCTTCATCTCGCACTTGGTATAGGCATAAAGAGCATCGATGACATCTTTGGAATAAGTGCCTTTTGCAAGGCTGATTTCGATGTTGACCGAGCTCGAAGTGAAATCATTGATCGAGTTGATCTTGAGCTTTCCCTTCTTCACGGCATCTTCAATTGAATCAATCATCTTCTCGCTGTCCATGCCATACGGAAGCTCATAGATGACAATCTTCTTCGGATCTGATGTATCAAGCTTGGCCCGGCACACTACAGTTCCGTTTCCATCCTTGTAATCCGAGACGTCGATGATTCCGCCGCTAGGGAAATCCGGATAAAGCTGGAAGCTCTCTCCACGAAGATCCGCCTCCTGGGCAGAAAGGACTTCCAAGGCATTGTGAGGGAATATCTCGGTAATCATTCCAGGAGCAATTCCGCTTGATCCCTGGATAAGGACAAGAGGAATCTTGGACGGGAATGTCACAGGCTCCTGGTTCCTTCCATCGTACGAATCTACGAACTCAGTGATCTCAGGATTGTAGAGAATCTTCTTTGCTATCGGGTTGATCCGGCATTCAATGTACCTTGGAGCAGCAGGGCCGTCACCTGTCATCCAGTTTCCGAAGTTGCCCTGCTTGTCAATCAGAAGATCGCAATTGGCAAGATTCACCAAAGCTCCATAGATTGAGGCATCTCCATGTGGATGGTAGCGCATGCAGAATCCGACGACGTTGGCAACCTTGTGGAACCGTCCGTCGTCCATCTCCAGAAGAGTATGGATTATTCGTCTCTGGACAGGCTTGAAGCCATCATTAATCTCAGGAATCGCCCTATCCTTGATAACATATGAGGCATATTCTATGTAGTTCTTCTTGTATAGTGTTTCGGCGTATGGCATCAGACGAGATTCTCCATGATGAAAGCTCTTCTTTCAGGAGTGTTGCCACCCATGTAGAAGTCAATGTTCTTCTTGATGTCGGTCATAGAAAGGGCTTTAACCGGCACCAGCTTGATATCTTCTCCGATGAACTGTCCGAACTCCTTCGCATCGATCTCCCCAAGTCCTTTGAATCGTGTGATTTCAGCTCCCTTCAGTGTTTTCACGGCATCGTCGCGCTCTTTGTCCGAGTAGCAGTAGTCAGTGACCGTCTTGTTACGGACCCTGAAAAGCGGGGTCTCGAGGATATACACTCTTCCAGAAAGAATCAGATCCTCGAAGTAAGTGAAGAAATAAGTCATCAGAAGGTTCCTGATATGGAAACCGTCGTTATCAGCATCGGTTGCAATGATCACCTTCCCATAGCGAAGCCCATCAATGCCATTCTCGATTCCAAGTGCGACCATCATGTTGTACAGCTCTTCGTTCTTATATATCTCCGTCTTCGCCTTTCCGCAGACATTGAGGATCTTCCCTCTGAGGCTGAACACAGCCTGGGTGAACACATCCCTTGTACGGGTGATCGTTCCGGAAGCAGAATCTCCCTCGGTGAGGAAAATCATGCTCGCCTCGCCCTTGGACGGATCCTTGGTCTGTGAGAGGTGGTACTTGCAGTCCTTGAGCTTCGGAATATTCAGTGCAACCTTGCGGGCAGCTTCCTTTGCACCCTTCTTGACATCATTGAGTTCCTTGCGAAGCTTCTCGTTGTTCACTATGCGCTCGGAAAGCAGCCTGGCATCATCTGGATGCTTGAACAGGTAGTCGCTGACAGCCTCTTTGATCTGAGCTGTCAATGGAGCGCGGATCTCGACATTGCCAAGCTTGTTCTTCGTCTGGCTTTCGAACATCGGGTTCTGAAGCTTCACCGAAACGGCACCGACTATCCCGTCACGGACATCAAGCGGCGACCAGTTCTTGTTGAAATACTCATTGATTCCCTTGAGCACGCCTTCCTTGAACGATGAGAGATGGGTTCCTCCATCGCTTGTATGCTGCCCGTTGACATATGAGAAGTAATTCTCGCCATAGGTATTGCGCACATGAGTAAATGCAAACTCCAGATACTGGGACTGGTAATGGACTATCGGATAGATCTGATCTTCTCCGACTTGCTGATCCAGAAGATCCATCAGCCCGTTTGCTGACTTGAAAAGCTGCTTGTTGAACGAAAGCGTCAGACCTACATTTAGGTATGAATAGCTTTCAAGCCTCTCCTTGATGAACTCATCATTGAAATGATAATCCCCGAACATCTCATGATCAGGAATGAATTCCACATAGGTTCCGTTGGCTTCAGAGGTGCGGCCTTCCCTGGTCCCGCTCTTCTTGCCTTTCTCGAATGTGGCCTCGAAGAAGCTGCCGTCGCGGAATGAAGTGACACGGAAGAACGAAGAAAGCGCATTGACTGCCTTTGTTCCGACTCCATTGAGCCCGACCGAAAACTGAAAGACGTCAGTGTTGTATTTTGCGCCTGTATTGATGAGCGAAACGCAGTCCACAACTTTTCCGAACGGGATTCCACGTCCGAAGTCACGAACGGTGACACAGTCGTCCTGTATCGTTATATTGATCCGATTTCCGCAGTGCATTGTGAACTCATCCACTGCATTGTCAATGATTTCCTTCAAGAGAATATAGATTCCGTCGTCAAGATGCGAGCCATCCCCAAGACGCCCGACGTACATGCCGGGACGCAGCCTGATGTGCTCAAGCGAACTCAATGTCTGAATCGAGCTCTCATCATAGCCGGAAGCGCTTCCGTTTTGCTTTGCCATAGCCAGATTATATCAAAAAAAGCATATGTTTTCTACCGCATATTTTACAATGATTTTTCTGGCCAAGCCTCAATTCTTCGCCGCCATTCGCCTAAAGGCTGAAAGTTCCCCAGACCTCAGATGAGGGGATGCTCTGACCTTCTTCAAGATAATACCAAGTGACCTTGCACATGCCTGCGTCAGGATCGAAATCAAAGAGGAACCAGGATGCCGGAGTGGTATCGATGTACCCAGCCTTGCGCCCATGGCAAGGCCTGAGCACAAGCTCAGTGCACGAGCTGCTGTAATGAGAAGTTATGTTTTTCCGATGATAATGCCCGGTGAGAACCAAAGAAGTGTTATTAGATGTGAAAAGATCAACGAGCTTTGATACTTCAACACTGTCGGACATTGCCCCATACACCACTTCTAATGTCGGATAGACCGGATAATGGGTTATCACAACCTTCCTGTTGTCATCGTTTTCCATCGCCTTCTCAAGCTGTGACAGCTGCTTGAAGCCAAGAGTCCTGTTGGCATTGTCCAGAAAGTAGAATGAAATCCCATGAAGGACAATCCTGAAATACTGAGGCCTTCCGTAAATCTGAGAATACCTCTGCCTGCCGCCATCTCGCACATCATGGTTGCCAGGAACGGCAAGAAACATGCCATTGCTTATGCTGTCCAGAAACGCTTTGCTCTGAACATACTCAGCCTCAAGCGAATCGTCAGTGGCATCACCAAGACTTATTGTATAGTCAATCTCGGCCTTATGAGACTCGTACCATGATTGAATCTCATTATACTTCTCAAACACCCCGCTGTCTCTTGCACTGCGCCCAAAGTGGGCATCGGTAACCACCATCACAGAAAAAGGCCCGGATCCATCGGAGGGCACAATCCTGCTCTCATCGACAAGCGCATCATACGATTGCTCGAACGAGCCCTTCCTGTCGTCCTCATCCACTCCGAAACCAGAGCAGCCAGCGATGATCAAGGCAGAGAAGGCAATCAGAAGCATCAGCATGATCTTTCTCATCGGTCGCCATCCTTTTCGATTGATATGCTGCATCCAATGCTGCCTCTGACAAAGGAAACGCACAGTTCTTCCCACCAGAACTCTGACAGACCTGCCATCATGCTGAATTCTATAGCCATCGAACCAAATCCCAGATACGCATTTGCTTCTAGAACAGGAGCCATCTGAAGATTGGGCCGCTGAAGAGAAGTTGTTCCAGCAGACAGCTCAAGGCTTAGATTCTCAATTACCTTCCATCCAATATTAAAATAAAGCATGGGCGTGACTGCCATACCGGCTCTTGCATCCAAGAACAATACTGCAGTACTCTGAACTCCGACTCTGTATCCAAGATAGAACCCTCCGAGTCTGATATCCTGGCCAATCGAAGGAGCCACGCCAAGGCCAAGTGCAGAATCAAGGTAGAAATCCGCCTGAAGCATCAGCGTCTTGCCTGCTGGATACTGATACCGAAGCGCATAATCAGCATGATACGAATCAAACATCGCCGACATGAACCATCTATCAGTCTTCACAGTAATGCCAGATCCAATCTCTGATTTGTCTGCAACATTCTCTTCCAAGGCAAATATGCAGCCGAAATCAACCTGGGCAAAAGACGAAGAGAGAACCATTATGAGTAATAAAAAACTGCAGAGCAACCGTTTCATTTTGATATGAAACGATTGTATCACATCAATGTCATTCGATAAACAGGAATCACTGCTTCAGATACTGCTGCACCTCTTCCTCTGTGCATCCCACAATCCTGATGATGTCAGAGTCGCTCATGCCAAATTGACTCAGATTCCGGACAATCCCAGCCTTGGTTTCTGAAATTCCTTCAGCCTTGCCCTTTGCAATTCCTGTAGCAATTCCTTGATTCATAGCATACAGCAGGCAGTCTTCCTTCATCCTGCGGTTCTCTTCTTCTAGGTTGTATGCCTCAATCAAATCGGAAGTCACTGTCTTCTGATGGTAGCGCTGCTGGAACTCACGGATTCCCTCAGTCATTTCAAGATACTCTTCAGCGTCAATCATACTGTCCTCCTTCAACCCTGCTTCAAGCATACGATGGCTTGTAATGGAGAGATAGTATAATATTTGAATGATTATAGGGATTTTAGGCTATCTCAGTTCTTGATCTGATTAGGATAGATGCTGTCTCTGCCGCTGACTATGAATGACATCACGCAGATGATGAACAGATACTCTGCATTCTGGAATCCGAAGACCTCGAGTCCTAAGGCAAAGCAAACCAGCGGAAGATTCGTAGTACCGCTCAGCATTCCTATTGCACCGAATACAGCAAGCACTGGAAGAGGAATCGGGATAATAAGCCCAAGAGTCCTGAATGCAGCTGCTCCTATCACCATAGTGGGAACAACTTCGCCGCCAGTGAAACCTGCTGCCATCGTTATTGCAGTAAGAACAAGCTTAATTGCAAACGACCATGGACGGCTATCGTTGAGAAGCGAGACCGAAAGACCGCAGTACTCAAGATCGCCTGCAATCAGGAATTCACCAGCAAAGCAGGCAAGCAGGATTGCACCGCAGACAGAAGCACGCACGTACGGGTTTGGCATGAGATGAGATGCTGCCTTCCTTGCCCATCTTCCGCAGACGAAGAACAGCCTGGCAAGAAGACCGGCAATTATTCCAAGTGCCAGAGCGGCAACTGCATATCCAATATTCCAGGGAAGCACTTTTATGCCTGCAATTGATGGTGTTCCGATTCCAAGCATTGAAGAAAGGAACACAGCAGTAATGCTTCCTGTCAGACATGGAAGCATTGCATCGAAGCGAGCGATGCTTGGAGAGGCAACCATGATTCCGAAAAGGGTTCCGGCAACAGGAGCACGGAACAAAGCTCCGAAAGCAGAACCGGATCCGATGCATAGCCATATTCCCATGTCGCCGCTGCGGCTGAAATGAAAGACCTTCTGCTCGATGCGAGAGAACAGCGATGATATCGAAGTGCCTATCTGAACGCCGGCTCCCTCCTTGCCTGTCGATGCACCGCATAGCTGGCTTATAAATGTCGAAAGGAAGATCACTGGAGCAAGCCATGGCGAGATGCTTCGCTGGGGCGCATCAGGATTCTCAGTCGGATTGGTTCTCTTTCTTATGTTCCAGTTTATGATATCCATAGTCGTCCCCGAACTTTCGCGAAGCATAGGGTTGACTGCATTGTAGAGCCACATGATGAAAAGCGCGCCAGCAGGAAGAAAGAAGATGATCCATGAATGCGAACTGCGGAAAGACTGAGTCCAGCCGACCGCAGAAGACAGAAGGTAGCAAAGAGGTCCAATGACAGCTCCGAGAATCAAAGAACGCAGCACCCAGATAACCTGATCAGTCAAAGTCTGCTTCCATCCAATCTGTTTGTTTTCCATGGACATGATAGTAGTCCAATGCCCCATCCGATGCAAGCATCAAGGCACTTGAAATCCGTGACACATGCCTTTACAATCATCCTATGACTTTTTCAACGATATCAATTATATTCCTATCTCTTTTCATAGGACTTTCCGCAGTCAACTGCTCCAAGCTCAAATACAGAGCAGGCGGGAAAGTAGAAGTATTCACTAAACCGCTGATCCTCATAAGCCTGCTTTTCTTCTACTCTGCTATGCTCAAGGCCAATGTTCCGGCTCCTCAAAGGCAGTGGGACATCAAGACAGCCATGATATTCTATGCAATCGGGGATTTCTGCCTGATCTGGAAAGACAAAGTCAAAGTCTTCGCACTTGGCATCCTGTCGTTCGTGATAGGTCACGTATTCTACAGCTTCTTCTTTCTGAAGATCAAAGTCCACCATTCCCTGATTGCATCGGCAATAGCTGTAATCCTTCTCATTCCATGCGTGCTCCTGCTCAGGCGCAAGCTTAGCAAGACTGATGACCCAATGGCGGACAAGATGCTTCCTTACGGGCTCTTCATCATGTTCCTGATTGCTTCGATTGCAAGCACATTCTCAAGCGGT
>JAQUYU010000079.1 GCA_028691695.1 Sphaerochaetaceae bacterium
CGTCCCGCTTGCGCCTGTGCTCCCCAGCATCCCTAGTGTCCTCAGTGTCCTCATCGTCCCCATCGTCCCCAGTGTGCAGTTCATTGTCCTCAGTGTCCTCAGCGTCCCGCTTGCGCCTGTGCTCCCCAGCATCCTTAGTGTCCTCAGTGTCCTCATCGTCCCCATCGTCCCCAGTGTGCAGTTCATTGTCCTCAGTGTCCTCAGCGTCCCGCTTGCGCCTGTGCTCCCCAGCATCCTTAGTGTCCTCAGTGTCAGGTTCATCGTGCTCAGCTACCAGATACCCACTCAAAATATTTGGCTGACTCCTTATTTTCGACTGGAGGTGCCAGAAAGAAACAATAATAGCAAATTCTTTCAGCATAAAGTTGAGCCTAAAAACATAAAATCCGGATCTTCACGCATGTGGTGATTCATTTTTTTCAAAATGAGATGTTTTGCTTTGGCTTTTTTAATCTGACTCAGATTTGCTTTTTTCGGTTGACTTACATTTGCGGTTTTAGGTTGACGCTAACATGGACACCAATGGAGCGGCTTGGACGACCCGACCGAGGGGTACCGAGCGGCTTGGACACCAATGGAGCGGCTTGGACACCAATGGTGCGGCTTGGACACCAATGGTGCGGCTTGGACACCAATGGTGCGGCTTGGACACCAATGGTGCGGCTTGGGCGACAGGACCGAGGGGTACCGAGCGGCTTGGACACCAATGGAGCGGCTTGGACACCAATGGAGCGGCTTGGAACAGAATGGACCGCTTCGGGCAGATTGTTTGATGATTGCTTATGGCAAAGCAGAGGATTTAAATTGACAGATTTGAAAGTATGAGTTATTAATTCATTGAATGAAAAAATAAAAAGGAGTCAATATGAATCCAAAGATTGAGATATGCCTGGAATCGGCGACATCAGTGCTTCGTGCCGAGCAGGGCGGAGCTGACAGAGTGTAGCTTTGCAGCGATCTGTTTGAGGGCGGGCTTACCCCGTCGGTAGGGACTTTCAGAGTTGCCAGAAGGCTTTCACACCTTCCGCTTAACGTGATGATCCGTCCACGCGGCGGGGATTTCTGCTACAGCGATGATGAATTTGCAGTGATGCTTGAAGATGTGAAAGTATTCAAGGCTGAGGGAGCCGATGCAATAGTGTTCGGAATCCTCACTCCAGATGGTGACATCGACATGGTTCGCAGCGCCGAGATCATCAAGGCGGCCAGTCCGCTTCCGGTGACGTTCCACAGAGCATTCGACATGACCCGCAATGCTCATGACTCGCTTGAACAGCTTATTCAGCTTGGAGTGACGCGGGTGCTCACCAGCGGCCACGAAGCCACGGTTCCAGAAGGAGCCGATGAGCTTGCTGCCCTTGTGAAGCAGGCAGGAGACAGGATAATCATCATGCCTGGCTGCGGAATCTCCGAGCGGAACTTCGAGAAGATCAGCAAGCAGATCGGTGCCAAGGAATATCATGTGTTCCTGCCATCTGAGCAGCCATCGCTGATGAAGTTCCATCCGGGTCATATCCTCATGGGAGGAATGCTCCGTCAGAGCGAGTTCACCATCTCGCAGACTGACAGCAGCCGTGTGGGTGACATAGTAGGAATGGCTCGCCGATGAGCCGGCTTGTCGGAAACAGCAGGTTCCAGAAGGAAGCCAACAGCTACCTGATTCTCAACTTGATACAGAAGAACCCATTGAGCAGGACTGAGATTGCCTCTGAGCTTGGGCTGCAGCCTTCCACTGTCACGTACAGTGTTGCAAGGCTGTTGGATCTGGGAATAATCAAGGAAGGGGATGTTCAGCCCTCTTATTCGAATGCAGGACGAAAGCGCTATGCCATTCAGATCAACAGCAGTTTCGGACGTGTGGCGGGAGCGGAGATTGATGGAAACAAATTCCGGCTTGTCATCTGCGACACCTGCGGCAGCGTAGTGAAGAGCAAGGTGTGCATGTTCTCAAAGCTTGATTCAGGCAGCCCTGCCGCACGGTTTCAGTCCGAGGTGAACCAGATTGTGGCGGAAGTCACAAGGCTTTGCTCCGGTTTCAGGATCCTAGGTGTCGGGATATCCGTTGCCGGAGTCATTGGACAGAACGGCAAGAGCATCAGGGAATGCTGGTCTCAGAGTCTTTGGAATGCTGATTTCTCTGATTTCCTGGGTAGTTTTCATTTTCCTGTTAAGCTGGAGAACGATGCCAGGCTATGTGCCGGCAAATTCATGTCAGACAAGAGCCTTGCATATGTTCTTGTGAAAGACAGTGAGATAGGCGGCGTTGCTGTTGGTGTAGGATTGGTTCTTGGAGGCCGGATATACAGGGGAGATTGCGGACGCAGCGGTGAATACCATGCTTCGGATATGATGTATTCTGGTTTGTTCGGAAAGATGCAGGTGAATGAGAAGGCCGATGACAGGAGCATTGCAAAGAGCATCCTTTCCGATGCTTTCTCTCTTGTTTCGGTTCTTGATGTATCGAAGCTTTATCTGAATTTTCCGCCGAGGTTCAAAGAGCTTTGCACCTCGCTGCTGTCGAATGAGCTTGCTGCATCAAGCAAAGCTCTTTCCAATCGGATATGCAGCGATGTGTGCGAATGGGATTCTGCGGAGGGAGGAGCACGGATGATGATTTCCGAGTACCTTGCAGTTCCGCAGATAGGATCAGTGCCCAGGACCTGGGGACTGTTCGCCGAAATGAAGAAAGAAGCTTAGGAGGCTTTTATGTCAAAGAAAATATTCGTGGGTGGGATGCATCATGAATCAGATACATTCAATCCGATTGTTACATCAAAGGATGACATCTGGGTGATCAAAGGCCAGGATCTGCTTGACAGCCATGGGCTTTCATCGGTCAACGGGGGTGATGGATACCCTGAGAAAGAATGGCCATGACGACTGTCGAAATGAAATATGGAGCGTAAGTAACTAGCTGAACTGTTTTCTTCCATTTCTCTGACCTGCACTCATTGAGGCAGATAGCCATGATGACTGCTAGAGGAATTGAAGCAAACAAGGCATACATGCTTATGGAGAATGTATTCCACATGGTTCTGAGAGCCGATGGATTGGAGAAGAACTTGATGAACTGTCCGAGCCCGTAAGGCTGAGACCAGTCGCTTCCCCATATTCCCTTTGATACGCTGTAGCGCTTCTTGAATGCCAGAAGAATTCCGTACATCGGATAGTATCGGAAGATGATGAAGAAGAGCAGGGGCAGAGCTACTATAAGGTAGAACTGCCAGTGCTTGGTCACCTTGGCGGCAAAAGTCTGCTTGTTGAGCGTGAGTGCCGCAACTTCTGGGTTGATGTTATTGTTTTTTTCCCTTTTCATGATTCAATTGTCTCCACACAAATACATATTGCGAAAGGGTAGGTTTTCAGTAATCCCGTGAACTTTCGAGAAGAACAGGAGTATTATTTATGAAAACGTCCGTTTTTTTAAATTTTGACCTCTAGCCTTTCTTCAATAGCATTCAACTTAGGCTCATTTGCCTCTTTCGCCGCCTTCGGACTTGCAATAGAATGAAACCATGAAATACAAATGGAATGATGATGCAAGAGAAAAAGTGATTTCAGGCTGGAAAGACCTGAAATACGGAATGTTCGTCCACTTCGGTCTGTTCTCCCTCTGCGGAGGAATGTGGAACGGAAAGCCTGTGACTTATGGCTACAGCGAGCAGATACTGTCTCATGGTCCGATACCTCATATCGACTACGAACGGCTTGCTAGCCAATTGACCATTGAGAAGTTCAATGCGGATGAGATAGCTTCATTGGCCAAGGATGCAGGGATGAACTATATCGTTATGATGACTAAGCACCATGACGGCTTCTGTCTTTTCGATACAGATACTACTGATTACAATTCGGTTCATTCGGCTTGTCACAAGGATGTCATAGCCGAAATGTCTGAGGCTTGCCGTAAGGCCGGTCTCAAGTTCGGACTTTATTATTCATGGATCGACTGGCATTATCCGTATGCGTTGCCGATCAGCTCTCATAACTCAGATGCCATTCCGCCTCTTCATATGCAGTATAACCTGGATCAGCTTACTGAGCTGCTTTCCAACTACGGTCCTATCTGCGAACTATGGATGGACATGGGAGCCCCGACCAAGGATCAGAGCGAATCCGTCAGGGAGCTTGCACATAGGCTTCAGCCTGGAATAATGATCAATGGACGCATATGGAATGACTGCGGTGATTTTGTAACGATGGCCGATAATGGCTATCCTGACTGCTCTCTTGATGTTCCATGGCAGACTCCGGCTACCGTTTACCATGAAACCTGGGGCTATCGCAGCTGGCAGAAGCGTGATGACTTGCCTGGCAAGGTCAAGGCCATTTCCGAGAACCTGTTCCGTGTCCTGGATGGCGGTGGAAACTATCTGCTTAACATCGGGCCTGAGGGTGATGGTTCTGTCGTGCCTTTTGAGCGGGATGTCCTGCTTGAGATCCGCAAGAAGATCGATGAGCGTGGCGGACTTGACCGGCACTGTCCATGCGAGATTGCTTCTGAAAGCATCGATGGGAATGAGGCTGTCGTCCTTGAGAACGGAACTCCTCATTTCAGGTATACCGGCTCGGAATACTACAGCCTTCGCAAGATCATCACCGCCTACAGCTGGAATCTGGATCTGAAGCATGATGGTGATTACCGCTTGAGCTATCTTCTTGATGAACCTCTGAAGCACGAGCAGAAGCTGTGCATCGACACTCCAGATGAAACTTTCATCTTCCCGATGAAGGAGAACAAGCAGGAGTTCGGCATATGCTCTTCTGTCCATCTGGGCAAAGGGCTCAACACAATAAGCCTCTACACTCAGGGACCGACCATCAGCCGTCCGGAATTCCCTGGCATTGTTGTCAGACTCAAGCTTGAAAGGCTATAATAGTCGAATGAAGAAAATAGAAACTGTTCTTATCAAGCCCGCGTCTTCGCTTTGCAACCTTGACTGTGATTACTGCTTCTACAAAGATGAGGCAGCGCACCGCAGCCAGGCATGCACGCCTGTGATGAATGAAGAGACCATCCGCAGCATTCTTTTGAATTTTCTGCCAGCTGCAGAAACTCTGTCTGTCTGCTTTCAAGGCGGAGAGCCGATGATGGCGGGGCTTGACTGGTTCAAGCGTTTTGTAGCCATTGCAGCGGAGATGAATGAGAAGGGCAAGACAGTAATCAATTATTCGATTCAGACAAATGGCACCCTGATCGATCAAGCCTGGTGCGATTTTCTTAAAGAAAACAGGTTCCTTGTCGGTGTCTCGTTCGATGGCTTTCCGATGCTTCACAACATTCATCGAGGCCATTCCGGTAGCAAGGTTCTTGAATCAATCAGGCTCATGATTCGCAATGATGTGCAATTCAATATCGTCTGCGTCGTGACGAATGAGATTGTGGAAAATTTACCCAGTGTCTGGAATTATTTTATGGAGAAGGGACTGATCTATCTTCAGTTCATCCCATGCATGAACCCGATTCAGAACCCGGGAAAGGACTTTCTTGATGCCCAATTGTATGGACAGTTTCTTTGCTTCATCTTTGAGAAATGGTATGATGCAATCATCAATTCCAGACCTGTTTTCATCAGGCATATTGAGAATTTCTTGCAGATTATGCTTGAAGGACATGCTGAGCAGTGCGATGTGAACGGTGTCTGTTCTGCACAGTATGTGATTGAAAGCGATGGCTCTGTCTATCCCTGTGATTTTTTCTGCACTGATTCATACCTTCTTGGAAACATTAATATTAATCATGATGATCTGGCTCAGGTCGATCAGCGTAGGGAAGAACTAAAGTTCATCGAATCTTCCGTCTCCAGCAATCCGGAGTGCGCCGATTGCGTGGCTCGGGTTTTCTGCAATGGCGGATGCAGACGCAACAGGACATCAGATGGGCGGTTCAGATTCTGTGAAAGCTACAGGTTCTTTGCCATCAGAGAAAGAAAACTCATAGAAAACGTCATCAATTACTATTCAGCAGCCATAAGGAAGAAATGATTTCACTTCTTGCATGAAGTCCAATGATCTATGGCTTCATACATAGCCGCAGGCTCGATAGGCTTGGTCAGATGCTGGTCAATCCCAGCTTCAAGCGAAGCCTGGACATCATCATCGAATGCGTTTGCCGACAGAGCAATGATCGGGATGTTGCTGTCTGTCCTGCCTGAATTGCGTATTGCCTTTGACGCTTCTATTCCATTCATAACCGGCATCCTTATGTCCATCAGAATCGCATCGAAATAACCCGGTTCCGAAATCTCATAATCATCCAGTCCTTCCTTCCCATCAGATGCGCAGACTGCTTCCATTCCGGCATCCGCAAGGAGTTTCTTGATAATCATCTGATTCAGCTTCTGGTCTTCGCACACCAGTATTCTCTTGCCGGCAAGGTCTGCAATCATGCCGTTGTCTGCTGGCTTTTTGGGGCGTGTAGAGAGGAATTGCTTTTCTGTCGCCGGCTTTGCCGGAATGTCGATTGTAAAGCAGGTCCCTTTGCCTATTTCGCTTTTAACAGAGACTGAAGCTCCCATCAGATTGCATAGCTCATTGCTGATTGCCAGTCCAAGTCCCGTCCCTGTGTTCTCAGCAGAGAGTACGTTGCTCTCCTGTGAGAAAGGATCGTACATGACTTTCATGAACTCTGGACTCATGCCTACTCCTGTGTCGCTGATGATATGCTCTGTGAACAGCTGTCCTTTCTTTGCAAACGACGTAAGCGAATATTCAATCGTCCCTCCAGCTGGAGTGTATTTGACAGCATTGCTCAGGATATTCAGCAGAACCTGCTGTATCCTCAGCGGGTCAAGCTCCTGGTATTCAAGACCTGTCAGATCTCCTGCCTTGAAAATGAAATGAACGCCCTTATCGTCTGCCTGAGCTTCAATGATGGCAGTGATTCCTGAAATAAGGTCAGCGGTCTTTACGAAATCATTTTTCAGGACAATCTTTCCCTCATCGATCTTGGTCATGGTGAGAATGTCGTTCAGAAGCCCAAGCATGAAGAGGCTTGAAGTGTTGAGCTGGTTCAAGTAGCGGTGAATTTCATTGACGTCATTGGACTTCAAGGCGAATCTTGTCAGCCCGATGATTCCGTTCATCGGGGTGCGTATGTCATGGCTCATCCTTGACAGGAATTCGCCTTTTGCTTTCATCGCTTTGTTTGCAGCATCAACAGCAGCCTGGAGTGCGGCCTTCTGCTTCATTTCTTCATGGTACAGCTCGGTTACATCTCTTTGAACAATCTCTATGTATTGTTCAGAACCGTCGAGGAAGAAGCCGAATATCTGTTTCTGATGAATGGATTCGCCGCGGAATGTCGAAGTTATTCCATCCCGGTTTCTTATTGAATCAATCACCTCATTGTCCAGCAGGTTGTTGCCAAGAAAACGTTTCATGTCCTTTTCCGGCATGCCTTGCTTCTTGAAGATTTCTTTCAGTTCTGCAAACTCCATTTCGGAACCTTCGATGACTCCGGAAAGCGAGGATCTGTTCCTTATGACTTTTACCCTCGCAGTCCTGCGCTTGAGGAGGAAAATGAAATCGACGTTCTGATCCATAGCGCTTGCCAGAGCAAGCTCGTTGCACTTCTGGTCATCTATGTCGTAAATATACACATATGCAATAAGCGATTCGCTGCTCTGGTTCTTTGAATAAAGCGCTCTCATCTGCTTCCAGCGGATTTCATCATCGCTTTCTCTGATCTGGAACTGGATAGTCGATTCGCTTTCACCTGAATCAATGTTGTGCCTGATGGTCTCTCGGTCGAACATTGAGATCACTGCGGCCTTTTCCTCATCGTCCGTAATGCTGCCAGTGAGCATGTCCTTTATCTGAAGGGTCGAAGTTATCGGCTGAGAGGGTTGATGAGAGCCAGTTGTTCTGAAATCATTGACTATTCCTGTGCTGATATCGAAGCAGATGGCTGTCTCTGATCCTTTCTCGAGAATCTTTCTTCGTGCGTTCTCGAATTCGTACTGCTTCATAAAGGCTTCATTTGCCTTCTCAAGCTGGATGCGGTTCTCAACCTGCGTTGTTATGTCAGTGAAACTGCAGAATATGGTGATGGCATCTGATTCTCGGCTGGAAACCTGCTCATTCATCCTGACCCAGATGCAGCCATTGCTGTTCTGGCATAGGAATCGCATGTCTATTGACTGATAGTTCTCTCCTCTTTGGATAGCATCGATGCTCTTCTTGAAGATGGATTTGTCAGAAGGATGCATATCGCCTG
>JAQUYU010000080.1 GCA_028691695.1 Sphaerochaetaceae bacterium
TTAGGATAAAGAAAAGGCTTTCATACAAAAAGCGAAAAATTGGTTAACAAATAATAAGTAATTATTGCAATGGATGAAAATACGTGTTATAGTGCAATTATGGAAATAATAACTATTCTTGATTTGCTTAAGATAGATGCCAAGGAAGGCGGCTTCCTGCAGCTCAAGTGCATTGCAGGAAAGCAAGGCCTCGGACGCAGGATAACGGCAAGCCGCATCTCACGGCCTGGCCTTCCTCTGTCTGGCTTCTTCGACAGCTTCTCGGCAATAAGCCTTCAGGTATTCGGACGTGGAGAGCAGAAATATCTTGCAAAGCTTGAATCAGAAGGCAATTTCGATACAATAGACCAGATGTTCAGCTATGACATTCCATGCTGCATCTTCTCAGACAGCGGCGAGCCTACTCCGCATTTTGCCCAGAAGGCAGAGGAAGTCGGCTGCCCCATTCTTCAAAGTCCACTTCTCTCATCGGCTCTTTCAAGAAGAATATATCAGATACTCGATGTAGAGTTTGCCCCTGCAATGACCATCCACGGAGTGCTTGTGGAAGTTTTCGGAATCGGAGTTCTGCTCACAGGGGAGAGCGGAGTCGGAAAGAGCGAGACGGCTCTAGAGCTGCTTGAACGAGGACACCGGCTCATCTGCGACGATATCGTAAAGCTGCGCAACATCAACGATACCATGATCATAGGCAGCGGAGAGAACGCTCAGGTCGCCCACCACATGGAGATCAGAGGGCTTGGAATCATCAACGTTCCGGATCTTTATGGAATTGGAGCCATCAGGGAAAAGAAGCAGGTCCAGCTCTGGGCAGAGCTTGAAGACTGGGATCCAGGCAAGGACTATGAGCGCCTTTCAGGCGAAGACACAAAGCGTGATCTTCTCGGGATCAAGATTCCATACACAGTTGTTCCGGTCAAGCCGGGACGCAACATTCCTATAATCATCGAAACCGCTGCCAGGCTTCAGAGGCTTGAGAAGTTCGGATTCCATGTAGCCGACAAGCTTGATTCGCAGGTGATGGACTACCTTGAATCAAGGCTGTACCGTTCGGAGGACATGTAGCATGATCCAGAAGGAAATCGTTGTAAGCAACCATGCAGGGATCCATACCAGGCCGGCAGCCCTGATAGCCAGAGTCGCCTCCGGATACAAGAGCAGCCTTCACTTCCAGAAGGACAGCATGGATGTGAATGGCAAGTCAGTGATGGGAATCATCACACTGGGCTGCCCATACAAGGACAGAATCACAATGATCTGCGACGGAGAAGATGAGCAGGCTCTTGCGTCTGCCATCGAGAAGCTTTTTCAGAACAAGTTCGAGGAGCAATGATGAAGGGACTAACAAAAAGACAGTCAGAAGTTCTTTCATTCCTGTATGAATTCAAGCAGGAGAAAGGATATTCAGCCTCATACCGCGATATTGCCCGTCACTTCGGGTTCTCCACCAAAGCCGCATTCGACCACATGAAAGCACTTCAGAAGAAAGGTGCAATATCAAGCGAAGACAATGTTTCCAGGTCCAACAGCATCATAGCAACAGACCTCGTTGATTCTGATGCCTTCACTATCAGCGTTCCGATCCTCGGACGGGTAGCAGCCGGTCTTCCTCTGATCTGCGAAGAGAACAAGGATGGAGAAGTCGCCATACCGGCTTCGCTGCTCCGCAGCCGCAATGCAACTTATTTCGCCATGAAAGTGAAAGGCGAGAGCATGATCGAGCTTGGAATAATGGATGGAGATCTTGCAATACTTGAACAATGCGAGACGGCGGAGAACGGCGAGATAGTCATGGCTTCCCTTGGCGATTACGATGGAGTCACATTGAAGAAGTTCTACCTGCACCCAGGCAACATCGAGCTCCGTCCGGCGAACCCTGCATTCAATCCGCTTTTCACCAGAGATTGCAAAGTACTTGGCAAGCTGGTACTATCACTTCGTAGCTATTAGAACAAGGAAGCGCAATGGGAAAGAACTATCTTCTCCTAGGTCCTGAGACTGGAGAGAAAAACGAGCTGATAGAGAAAATCAAATCTGAGCTGGGACCGGATGCGGAGAACTACAAGTTCTACCCCTTTGATGACTTTGCAGACCATCTTGCGGATGCTCTTTCAAACGCTTCGCTCTTTTCACCTTCAAGATTCATCTGGCTTGATATTCCAGCCGAGTACACCAATGGAGCATCGCGTCCTGCCTTCATAAAGAAGGATCTCGCGAAGATGATCACTGATTATCTTTCGGCTCCTGATCCTGATGTGACATTCGTCATCTCCATTGCAGAAACCGCAATCAACAAGGAGATTGATTCTTTCTTCTCGGGTACAAATGCAGATTTCGTCAAGCAGACATTCTGGGAGATGAAGGACAGCCAGAAACCCGGCTGGGTGAAGGCATTCTTCTACAAGAACCGGATCAGGATAGAAGACGAAGCAGTCTCTCGGATCCTTCTTATGGTGGACAATGACACAGCAGAGCTCAAGACTATCTGCTCGCAGCTTTCAATCTTCTTCCAGATGAAAGGCTCTAGCCTGATCACTGACGATGACATAGAAACATACCTCACCCACACACGGCAGGATGATGGCTATACGCTTTTCTCGTATATTGCAGAGGGTAATCTTCAGGCTTCTCTTGAATGCGGCGATTCAATTCTTCGCACGGCGAAGGATCAGCTGGTCAGTGTCTTTGCAAGCCTCGTCTGGAGCTTCAGGCGCCTTCATTCAGTGCTTGTCCAGACAGAAAGCGGAACAGACCAGTACGCTGCATTCCAGAATGCATCAGTGCTGGATCGCAAGATGCGCATCGCACGGCCAAATGACGTGACTACCTACAAGCAGGCCTGCAATTACTACAAGGCATCTGACACAGAGCGCATCATCAGCGCACTTGCTATAAAGGAAATTGAATTCCGTTCAGGCGGTCAGGATCTGCAGAGGATCCAGCTTCATAAGCTCATCTACGATATTGTTGTGAACAAGGGCCGCTGCACTCAGGTGCTGGATTTCCCTTCTTACTGAGTTATATCAAGCTTTTTCACAAGCCTCTTGGCAGTTTCAATGCCGATCTTCGCTTTCTTTGAGATATCCTCAGGCTTATCTTCAAGAAGGGCATCCATAGAACCGTAGACCTGCATGATCCTGGCACTTGTCACCGGTCCGATTCCAGGAACTGACTCAAGAATCTTGAAGCTTACATCACGCGAGCGCATTGCCTGATTTGCTCCGGTTGCGAATCTATGGCATTCATCCCTGACTGCAATCAGAATCCTGAGTCCTTCGGAAGAAAGCGGAAGGTTCAGATCCGGTCTGTCATCGTCGAAAACAATCGTCTCCCGTTCCTTTGCAAGTCCAACCACAGGGACATCGGCAAGCCCGACTTCATCAAGAACATCCCTGGAGACATTGACCTGTCCTTTGCCCCCGTCCACCATTATAAGATCAGGCCGAGGAAGGTCTTCCTTGACCACACGGGTATAGCGTCTTCTCACCGCCTCTGCCATTGAAGCATAGTCATCGATGGCTCCATTCAAGGTTTTCATATTGAATCTTCTGTAGTTCTTGGGATCTGGATTACCGTCCTTGAATGAAATCAGTGAAGCAACAGTATATTTGCCTGACAGCTGTGCAATATCAAAGCCTTCAATAAGTGCAGGGGGGCCAGGGAGCCCTATCACATTCTGAAGTTCGGCAAGACCTGCTGTGTTGTCCATAGTGCGGGCAACCTGCTCTATGTCGCGCCTGGCATTCTCCTTGGCCATCCTCAGAATCCTGAAATGCTTTCCTGTAGTGGGGAGCTCAACGCTGATCGTAGAATGAAGCTCGCATCTGAAGAAATCCTGAATCAGCTGGTAGTCAATCTCCTGAGAAACATAAAGCTCATGAGGCAGCTGCTTTCCATCGCTGTAGTACTGAACAAGGAAGGCAAGAAGAGTCTCGGCTTCGGACCCGAGAGTCTGGGCACGGTAAAGTGCCTTGCCAAGCAGCTTCCCATCTCTGATCTGCATCAGTGAAATCGTGCAGAGAGGGCTTCTCATTTCAATTGCAGCATAATCGCGGCTCTCAGAGGCGAAATCCTGGACTTCCTGCTCGGCTGTGACTGCATCGATGCTTCGAATCAGATCCCTCTTGCGCCCGGCAAGCTCGAACATCAGGGCCTTGGAAGCCTCGTTCATCTCGGATGTGAGCTTCTTCTTAAGTGCTTCGCTCCGGCCTTCCAGAAGATCCGCAACCTTGTCGACGTTCTTGCGGTAATCCTCGATGGTCACTTTTCCGCAGCATGGGCCGCTGCAGCGTCCAATGTAATAGTAAAGGCATGGCCTGTCCCGCTTGACAAGCGGAATCCCGCATTTACGGAAAGAGAAAAGCCTGTCGATCAGATCAAGGAACATCGCCATCCTGCCTGCATCCGGAAATGGCCCGTAGTACTTTGAGCCATCGTTGATAATCCTTCTGGTGGAGAATATCTTCGGATAATCCTCATTTGTAATCCTTATCACAGGGTAGCTCTTGCCATCCTTGAGCAGAATGTTGTAATGAGGGTTGTATTTCTTGATCAGATTGTTTTCAAGCACTAGGGCTTCGTATTCGTTTCCTGTGATAATATGGTCTATCTTGTGGATCTTGGCCACCAGTGCCTGGGTCTTGAGATCACGGTCTGGGAGGAAGTACTGATTGACCCGTCTATGAAGATTCTTAGCCTTCCCTACATAGATCACAGTGCCGCTGGTATCCTTCATCATGTAGCACCCCGGGTTCTCAGGAAGAGCCTTTGCCTGAGCACGTGCATTTATGAAGTTTTCACTTTCCCTGTCAATCATAGTATGACAATATCCCCAACTGCGCGCTTTTGCAACGGAATAGTTCACACATCGGCTACTTAGCTGTACAATGGCTTCATGACGGTTCAGCAGAAGCTACAGGAAACAATGAGACCCGAGGACAGGCTCTTCATCGAGAGGAAGAAAGAAGAGATGCATCTGACCTATTCTCAGCAAAGCATCCTCTGCGAGCTTGCAAATGACTTGAGGCTCTGGCAGGAACAGAACCTTGAGGCATTCTGGCCAGATCACGAGCAGATGAAAGGCCTCCATGACAAAGGCGCTTCGAGATTCGCTGTCAGCTATGTCCAGAACCAGATCGAGAAGCTTCGCCAGGAGCCCACAGACTACAGCACTTTCTGCCCGCCATCGGTTCGCACAGACAAAGTGCGCTGCGAGATGATTGCAGGCGATGATGTGACACTCATCGGGCGCTGCCCTTGCCCGCCGGAAGCACCAGTTCTCCGATGCTGCGGCATGCGCACGATTGATGCAGTCCAGCAGTGTGCATTCGGATGCTCATACTGCTCCATCCAGAGCTTCTACAGCCAGAACCAGATCAAGTTCATCAGCAATCTCTCTGAACGCCTTCAAACGATGCACCTGCCGGCAGGTTCATGGCATTTCACCACTGGACAGAGTTCCGATTCCCTGCTTTTCGGCGATGAGCAGGGAACGCTCAGCGCTCTTGCTTCATTTGCCAGAGAGCATCCGGATTTCGTCATCGAGCTCAAAAGCAAGAGCAGGAGGACCGACTGGATAGGTAAAGTCGATGTGCCTCGGAACATGATTGCAACATGGTCGCTCAACGCCCCGACGATCATAGGGAATGAAGAGCTGCTGACAGCCACGCTCAAAGAGCGTCTGGAAGCCGCAAGGAAAGCCGCAGATGCGGGAATCCTTGTGGGCTTTCACTTCCATCCGATGGTCTGGTTCAAGGGTATGGATGAAGAATATCCTGAGATTGTACATAAGGTGACATCAATGTTCGCTCCTGAAGAGGTCGTCGATATTTCGATGGGGACGCTTACCTTCCCCAAGCCTGTGATTCAGAGACTTCGTGCAAGCGAACGTGAAAGCCGCATCCTCGAAATGGAGATGGCAGGCATTGCAGGAAAGTACTCCTACCCGATCGAGACAAAGAAGAAGATGTTCAGCATGCTTTACAGCAGCTTTCCACAGAATTGGAAGAAGAATGTGTTCTTCTACCTCTGCATGGAGGATCCTTCGCTCTGGAAGCCATGCCTTGGATATGAATATGAAAGCAATGCAGCCTTTGACGATGCGATGAAAAAATCTTACCTGAACAAGATAAGGCTCAGATAAGCTCTTCCTTCCAATCCGAAATATTACGCTTGGATGAATCAAAGGCTATTCCAAGGAGATGAATGGTCTTAGTTAGCTTCATATGCATGAAAGGCAGGCAGTAATCCTTGCTTTTTATCTGAAGCAATGCTTCGTCTGGAGATCTGTCAATTTTGAATTCAATGACATACATCTGGCATTGCGCATCAATCAGTGCATCAATTCGTCCCGATGAAGTCCTGACTTCGCTTTGAACAATAAGCCCAAGAAGCTTGAACACACAAACTAACAAGCTCTGATAGTATTTCTCATTCTTTATCTGAATATCATAAGGAATACATGAAAGGAATATCCTGAGGCTTTCGATAAGCTGTTCCGTACGGCCTTCCGATGCGGAATTCCGAATCATGGAAATAAGGTTCCCTGCCTGCACCCTATCTTCCAGGTTAGGAGCGTAAGCCATGGCCAAATTGAAAAGGAAAGCCCTGCGAACTTCCAGATTGGGGAAATCAAGGTAGTATCCATGAGAACCGAATGCATCAAGATAATTGCTCCTGATTGTCAGATATCCAGTTTGGAACAGAAGTGATTTCAAGTCAGAAGAAGTAACATTCTGCGAAGCAAGTTCAGTGATATCGAAATTATTCAGGCTATCTTGATTCATTGGCTCATCCAGATCCGAAGCAACGTTGAAATCCACTTTTCTGGAAAGATCCATAAGCAGTTTCATGTTTCCTGTATCAATCCAGTAATCATCAAACCGGCACCCGCCGTCTTCGAAGAAATTTCCTATTGAAACCGGATTGTACAAAGGCTCGGCATCATCACAGAACCGGTACCCATCATAATGTATTTTCAGCTGCTTCAGATAATCCGAACGGCTTAGTGAAGCAGATGCAAGGCTCTGATCAATGTAATTAGAGAAATTGCTTTCCAGTTCTTCCTGTGTGTATCCGAACATTGATGAATACTTGCGGTTCATTGAATAATCCTTGAGATTGTTCATCTTCGAGAAAACGCTGAGCTTTGCATATTTAGTCACTCCTGTTATGAATGCAAAGCGGATTTCAGAACCATGCGACTTGATTACCTGATAGAAGTTTCCAAGAACATCACGCATCTTTTCCACTTCTGCAGAAAAAATATGGTCTGAAAGAACCTTGTCATATTCATCGATCAGAACAACAACGTCATTCCCTTCAGAAGAAAGGGCATCAATCAGGTTCGAAAGCTGTTCGGAAGGATCAATCCCTTTTTCGATTTTTAGGCTATTTGATGCAGCTATGGACAGCATCTTTCTTGAAAGCCAGCTTTTCAACCCAGAGGAAGTGCATTCCGGACATTCACCGAAATCTATATGAATGATGGGATATACCATCCATTCATAATCCAAGCTGTCGATGGCCAATCCCGCGAAAAGATTCCGTTTCCCTTGAAATATAGCTTCCAATGTGCTTACAGCAAGAGTTTTTCCAAAACGTCGCGGACGAGAGAAGAAGCACATAGCACCATTGACTGAAATCAGAGAATGCAGAAAAGCTGTCTTGTCCACATACAGCTGACCACTCTTTCTAAGAAGAGCAAATGAGCTGTTGGAGGTCTGAATAACTGGAAGGTTAGCCATTTCTTTCATAGAAACAGAATAACATAACATGAAAGAAATGGAAAGATTGCAGTTCTCCTACTAGTAGCCATATATTGTTAGGACAAACGCACCAAATGGATACTGAAAGCAAGTAACTTGTTTGCAAAGTGAAGAATAAGCAAGAAGAAAAACAGGGAATTCTTCTCAAAAAGAGGATTCCTGGTAAAGTTCTCCTTGCTTTTT
>JAQUYU010000081.1:0-4640 GCA_028691695.1 Sphaerochaetaceae bacterium
GGGAAAAGACTCCTGGAAGTCAGGAGGCTCGTCTCAGATACAAGGTCATAGGCTCTTCAAAGAGCTTCCACCTTCTTGAGATCGAGCTTGAAACGGGAAGGCATCATCAGATAAGAGCTCAGCTTGCGGCGCTTGGAATTCATATCAAGGGAGATTTGAAGTACGGCTTCCCGCGTTCAGATCCGAACGGAGGAATTCATCTTCATGCAAGGAAGATCGAGTTCGATCATCCGGTTACAGGTGAGCACATAGTAGTCATTGCCCGTCCGCCGAAGGATCCTGTGTGGGATTTCTTTGCTGATAATTTCAGCTGAATCAGACTTTTTGTCAAGTAAGCAGTCAAGTAAAAAAACCTCAATTAGAGCTTCTATTTGAGGTTTTTGCTTGAAAAACGGACATTTTGTCAAATGGTAGTCAAGTAAGCAGTCAAGTAAAATCAAGCCCAATACGGAAGGTAGCTTCTTGTTTTGACTGAAGCAGAAGTATCAGATATCTTGATGATTCCTTTTCTGCAAGCTTCGGAAAGCAGTCTTGAAACCATTGAGCTGTTGTCTTTTGAAATGGAAAACCTCTCTCTCAGTGAGGTATTTGTCATTGATTGTCTGTTGACTCGTTTAAGGCAGGCGTGAAGATAGCATGCTCTGAGCTTGTCTTCCTTGCTCATTTCGGAGAACTCCTGATGGGCATAAAGAACAACCCGTGTATGGTTGCTTAATGTTTCAATTTCTGGGGCAGGGAGCTGGAATTGCTCTGTCTGTTCAACAATCTTGTCAAATCCGCTTCCCCTTTCTTCGCACACTCCTATTCTGCGCATGAAAGACGTCAGAACCTCATTGCGTGAGACTGGCGGGTAATCGACGAAACGTTCTTTTTCGATCAATGGTATTCCTGGATTTGATATCTCAAACCTGTTGTTGAATATTTCTACCATCACACTGGTTCCCCTGAGATAGAAATTCTGATGGATGATTGCGTTTGCTACAAGCTCACGTATTGCCAGCTCTGGATATAGTGGCTTGTTTTTTCGAAGTGCAGTTCCAATCTGCTCATTATCAGGAATCAATCCGATGATGAAGGATACAATTCCTTCAAATCCGCTTGCAAATCCTTTGTCGATTACTATTTCCTTGCTTGCTGGTGATGTCCTGCTGGTCCCATTGTACCTGATTATCCTCATGGCCTTACGTTCCAGAGAGGGGAAGTCTGAAAGTTTCCTTGCAATAAGAAGTGCACCCATGTTCGTGATGTCAAACAGCCCGGCTTCATTCCTTGTTATCAGCTTGTCCTGAGCAAGATAGTCAAGTATCTTGTTTTTTTCTGATGGCATATCGATTGAAAGAAGCTCGAAATACGAAGGATAATCAAGAAGTCTCAAAACGAATTCTCCGGAAATGTTTTCCATCGCATTCACTCTTTCGAATGGCTTCCTTGAGAGGATTGCCCATAATTCCCTTTCACTGTCTGGAAAATCCTTTAGGCTCTTCTTGTAAGAATCAATGCGGATGTAGTCAATTCCTCTGAATCGGACCGGAGTCGAATAGGCTGCGGATATCTCCATAAGAATTACAGTTTTCCTTTCTATGGTCACAGAGTGAAAATAGAACTGAATCTGAGGATCAAGCTGGGTTGCCAGCCATAGGCTGATGCCTTCGTTACCGATTTTCTCCGATGCAGGATCGAATGATGTTCCTGTTATCTGGTGTGTTTTGTCATCTATGCCCCAGATCATGAACCCATGAGCCTGGTTGAACAGTGCTGCAGTGTTGGATAGCGCGCTAATGTATTCTCCGATTGCTTGAGGGTTGGAGTTGTTTGTCTTGAACTCAATCCATGGCAGCTCGGTACCTTCAAGACAGGCTTTCCTTACTATAGCTTCAATAAGCACTTCGTCAAATGGCATTCTCTTCTCCTGTTCCGTTATCCTATAAATAATGTAACATCAGTCAAGTAAGCAGTCAAGTAAAAAAACCTCAATTAGAGCTTCCATTTGAGGTTTTTGCTTGAAAAACGGACATTTTGTCAAATGGTAGTCAAGTAAGCAGTCAAGTAAAATTCATCATTGTAGAATGATGGCTGCTTCGGCTTTGCGGCCGTCAACTTTGATCATAAGCTCTTCTTCCAAGTGGATGTGCCTGAATAGCTGGGTTTCTTCCTGTGCTTTCAAATTGCTTATGGTTCTGAATCCGACCTGATTGGGTCCACAGGTGATGTAAATCACACCTTCGCCTGTGAGATTCTGGAAGAAGTGGCTTCCTTGGCTGGGTTCTGCATTGATCCCTGGAAGACTTGCTTCCACAATGACTGCGGCATTTGAGATTGCTCCCCATCCGACAGGTATTCCAAGCCATCGGTCGCTTGACCCAAGGCGTCCTGAGACTATCAGAAGGTATGGGCAGCCAAGCTTGGAGTTGAACTCGGACAGTTCGTCGCACATTCTGAGGCTGTCTTTTAGATCGAATGTCTCTGGTCTGATGGTTATGATGTCCCTTACTCCCTTGATGACACCGCACCCCATGGCCTGCTTGCTGTAGATCAAAGCGTTTTGCCTGTCAGACTCGGTTATCTGGACATCGACCTGTTCGAACCCTTCTACTATGGGCCGAAGCTGAAGCACGGTGAACTGCGGCTTTGGAGCTTCAAGGTTCACAGCGAATTCAATCTCGACCGGGCAGTCCATCGACTTGGCACCTAGATCGAGGATTCCATTGATCAAGCTGGCAAGAGGAAAGGCATTGTATTTGATAATAGGGTTGAATGTGATGAATTTCGGCCCATTTGCACCAGGGTCGTCTGTCATCTCATGAGTTAAGCTGTCCAGTGTGCTTGCAACAAGCCGCAGCGAATCAGGAGATGCCTTCGAAATATCAAGAGAGGTAAGGTTGTCCATGCTTTCATGGCTGGGGCTGTCGGTCATGTCCAGTGCGAAGAATGAAGTCTGAGTCCGACGCTTGTCCATCTGTCGCCCCGGGTGCTTGGGGCACATTCTGAAAGCGCTGATATTCTCAACAACGGACTTCCCGAATCCAAAGCACAGCAGGGCAATTCCTTCGTCACGGGCTTCGCCTTCGAACGGATAATAGTTGACGCTCTTTGCAACACCCGAAATGTTCGGATAGAAGTAGCTGCCATGCTGGGCGCCGGTGATCTGCTGAATCACCACTGACATCTTCTCTTCTTCCATGATGTGCTTCGTCGCCTTGAGGTAGTCGCGGCTCTTCTGGAAGAACGTTGATGCATAGACTGTGCGGATTGCATCGGAAATCTGGTCAATCCTCTGATCGAGGCTTCCCTGATTTCGGATCATGCATGTTTCGTACACACCTGCGAATGGCTGATAGAATGAATCTTCCAGCAGGCTTGAAGAACGTATGGAAAGAGGGCGCTTCATTACTCCAAGAATGGTCTTCAGGTTCTCTACAAGCCCTTTCTGAAGCGGAGAAGAAAGGAATATCTTTAGAATTGAACCATCGTCCATTGTTGCGAACGGGTACCTGTAAAGGTGATTCTCTTCCATATACTCGCTGAATATATCAGCAGTGAGCACTATTGTCTTCGGGATTGAGAATTCTATGTCAGGGAAATCCTGTTCCAGCGTACTCTGCTTGATCTGGGCATCAAGGAATGCCAGTCCACGTCCCTTTCCCCCGAGCGAGCCTTTGCCGACACGGCAGAAGAACGAGCTCTCATCGAAGTTCGTCTCTGAGAAATCGGCGATGACGCCCCTGTTACGGTAGCTTCGGTAGTTCTTTATAGTCTCGAATATCTGGATCTTCAGCGCCTGGCACTGTGCTGGATCCGGCAGCCCGAGCGGCCTGAGTTTCTCCGAAAGGCTGAACAGAGACCTCGCTCTGAGCCATCTTGAGAAATCATTGCGCTTCACATGGTATGCAAAGCAGTCATCAGGAACCTTGAGGATCTCTTCCTGCAGTTCCTTGATGTTCACTGCACGCATCAGTTCCATTCCGCTTTTGGGGTCTCTGAATATAAACGGGCCAAACCCGTATGCTCCGAGCATGTAATTGTCAAGGTCGTCCAGAAGGCTGGGACTTAGCTTCCACAGAAATGCCGCTCCAGCTTCGCGGGCTTCGGCTTCGATGCTCCTGTCTGTGGACTGGATCAGAAACGGAAGATCAGGCCGCTTTCTTCGAAGCTCTTCGCAGAGTTCAAGGCCTGCTCTGCCATCTGGAATATTGTCTTTGTTATAAGAAGCATCGCTGATTATGCCCAGTATGTGGCTTTCGTATTTCTCATAGCAGCGGGTTGCCTCATCGTATGTCTTTGCCAGCACTATCTTGGGACGGGCTCTCATCCTGAGGCTCTTGCCCCAGCGGTTGAGTCCTTCCATGATGCTTGAACTGTTCTGGCGGATCAGCGCTGTGTACATTGATGGAAGGAACGATGAATAGAACCTAACTGAATCCTCTACAAGAAGAATCACCTCTATCGGAGCGGCCTGGGTATCATGGTCAAGATTGATTTGGTCTTCCACCAGCTTGATCATTGCAAGAAACAGATTCGGATCGCCTTGCCAGTAAAACAGCTGATCAATCGGATTCCTGCTTGTATAGGCCTTGAGCTGGTTGCTTCTGTTCTTGCTGGGAGCAGGAGAGAGCACTATGAGGCTGATGTCCGGCCACTTC
>JAQUYU010000081.1:4740-7920 GCA_028691695.1 Sphaerochaetaceae bacterium
TGAAGGTCAGCAGGGCAAATGCTGTTCCGGTCGGCGGTGATACAGGGCTTGCCGAACTGGAGAAGATGTGCTCCGAGCAGAAGGTTGTGCCTGCTGCAAAGAAGGGCAAGATAATCGATGTAGACGGGAAGACTCCTTATCTTGCGTTCCTTCGCAAGTACCTTCCGGATTTCTCCAACCTCAAGCTTGCAATAGACTGCTCCAACGGCATGTCTTCATACATAATCCCGGATCTTCTAGGGAAGGATCATATCTATCTGAACAACTGGTTCGATGGGCATTTCCCCGCTCATGAGCCTAACCCTCTGGATCCGTCTACATGCAATCAGCTGGAGAAAGCTGTTCTGGACAATCACTGCGATGTCGGAATCATCTATGATGGCGATGCAGACCGGGTGATGTTCGTTGACGAGAAAGGCCGTTACATACAGGCGGATTTCTCAATGGCCTTGATTGGAATGAAGGTGTTCCAGCACAAGGGTGACAAATGCGTTGCGGATATCCGCACGAGCAAGAGCACTACTGAATTTCTTACCAAGCTTGGCTATGACGTGCTTGTCTGGAAGGTCGGGCATGTCCATGCGAAGGCGAAGATCCGCGAGACCGGAGCAATATTCGGAGGAGAGCTTGCCGGACACTACTACTTCCGCGAATTCTTCTGCTGCGACAGCGCTGCTTTCGCAACAATGATGATGCTCAGCGTGCTTGCTGATGCCAAGCGCAACGGGAAGAGCTTCTCCGCTCTGATCGACAGCATCGTCAAGTACTGCTCTTCAGGAGAGATCAACTTCAAGCTTGAGCACAAGGATGAAGCCATGCAAGCTCTTTACGACCGCTATGCAGCAAAGGCGGATCATGTCTATGACTTTGATGGATACAGGATCGAGTATCCTACATGGTGGTTCAATGTCCGGAAGAGCAATACCGAGCCTTATCTCAGGCTGGTTCTGGAAGCTCAGACCACAGATGAGATGAATGAGAAGATTTCAGAAATCACCTCTATAATCAAGCAGTTCAGCTAGTTCTGGAATTTGATTGATCAATCATGGCCGCAGATAACCTTTGCGGCCATTTTTCGTTTATCATGCCAGCTTCGGAGAAGCAGAAAACGACATTGACCTCAGAGGAAGAGCAGGATTGCTGATTCAAGCAGAATAGCGGCGAAGATTAAGGGTTTGACCAAAAAACAGTGTAATAATTGAGGGAAAGATAAATTCGATAGTGTTTTAATGAAAAAACGTTGACAAATGGAGATTTGGGGCTTACCATTTTCATGCTAGCATTGTGCAGAGTTTCTGTGCAATTAAAAATTGGAGGGCAAGCAATGTATAATTTAGACGAGTTCATGGCTGAACTTGAGAGAAAGAACCCGGCACAGCCGGAGTTCATCGAGGCGGCCCGTGAGGTTATCGCTTCTGTCATCGATGTGGTAAACAGCACACCGAAGTATCTTGAGAACAAGATTCTCGACAGGATCATCGAACCAGACAGAATCTTCACCTTCAAGGTAGAATGGGAGGATGACAATGGCCAGATTCAGGTGAACCGCGGCTATCGTGTCCAGTACAACAATGCAATCGGACCTTACAAGGGAGGACTTCGCTTCCATCCGAGCGTAACTCTCGGAACCCTTAAGTTCCTTGGATTCGAGCAGATTTTCAAGAACAGCCTCACCACTCTCCCGATGGGCGGCGGCAAGGGCGGTTCTGACTTCAATCCGAAGGGAAGATCCAATGCCGAAATCCTGCGCTTCTGCAGATCATTCATGACCGAGCTCCAGAAGTACATCGGGCCTGAGACTGATGTCCCTGCCGGTGATATCGGAGTAGGCGGACGCGAAATCGGATTTCTCTATGGGCAGTACAAGAGACTGAAGAACGAGAACACCGGAGTTCTTACCGGAAAGGGAAGAAACTGGGGCGGCTCTCTTGTCAGACCTGAAGCAACAGGATTCGGAACGATGTATTTCGCAAACGAAGTCCTCACTGCTCACAAAGACAGCATCAAGGGCAAGAGAATTGCTATTTCAGGCTTCGGCAACGTTGCTTGGGGCGCAGTGACCAAGGCTGCTCAGCTGGGTGCCAAGGTTGTCACGATCAGCGGACCGGACGGATACATCTATGATGAGGAAGGAATCAGCACTCCTGAGAAGATTGATTACATGCTTGAGCTCAGATCATCCAACAACGATGTCGTCGAGCCGTATGCAAAGAAATTCGGTGCCAAGTTCGTCGCGAAGAAGAAACCATGGGAAGTCCCTGTAGACATGGCATTCCCATGCGCAATTCAGAACGAGATGGGGCTTGAGGATGTTCAGCTTCTTGTGAAGAACGGATGCAAGTACATCATCGAGACTTCCAACATGGGCTGCAAGGCCGAAGCTGTTGACTGGCTGCTCAAGAACGAGATTGTGTTCGCACCTGGAAAGGCTGCAAACGCAGGCGGCGTGTCTGTAAGCGGACTTGAGATGTGCCAGAACTCGATGAAGTACAGCTGGTCGGCCGAAGAGGTTGATGAGAAGCTTCATGTGATCATGAAGAACATTCACGAAGCATGCGTGAAGGAAGGCACTCAGCCTGACGGATACATCAACTACGTGAAGGGCGCCAACATCGCCGGATTCAAGAAAGTCGCAGATGCAATGTGCGATCTCGGCTATTGATTTCAGTATTCCTTAATTAAATTATCGATTCAGATGCCCTGGGGTTTTTCTCCGGGGCATTTTTTGGTGTAAACCGGAAACGAATTATTCTCTGTCATGCAAAAGTTTAATTTGTTTTGGTTTGTCCAGCATTTCCCGAAATAGGGAAGTAATCATGCCAGAGACAATGAAAAACTTCCCGAAATTGTTTAGATTGAGCATCTGCGTTAGAATCTGTTTAGAATCGTTAGATCAAGCATCTGCGTTAGAATCGTCAGATTATCAGGTATGATGAGGTAATTAGGGTTTGACCAATCCTGCATTTCCCGAAATAGGGAAGTAATCATGCCAGAGACAATGAAAAACTTCCCGAATAATTTCAGGATGCGTAGGAGCTGTCCAGAAGTTGCAGGAGTTGCAGATCAGGCAGGAGTTGCAGGATTGGCAGGTTGCACAGGAGATCAATTGTAAAACAGGAAGTCATTTACTGGTTTAAGGGAAATAATCATTTCAGGACCACGGGGTTTTTCTCTGGAGCT
>JAQUYU010000005.1:0-7579 GCA_028691695.1 Sphaerochaetaceae bacterium
TTAAAAGAACTTAACTTGCAAAATGAAAGCTCTCCCCCGGACGGACTTGAACCGCCGACAGGGTGGTTAACAGCCACCTGCTCTACCGACTGAGCTACAGGGGAATGACGCGCAGAAGCGTATCAACAGATGGAATATACCAAACTTTAAGTTTTTACGCAAGGGTTTTCAAGCAACAGTTAAAAAGTCTTGAAAGGTTCATTTCGTTTCCCGAGCCTATGAACGTAATTTCACTTTGCAAGTCAGTAGATGGAAGCGTGAGGAATAACCAAGCATCGAGAAGAGCGGATAACATAAACAAGTTGCAGGATCCATGGTATTGCGTCTTCCGATGCGACTGATTGAAGAAAGCCAATCAAACAAAATGGTGTGACCGGAAATGTTTTTGGCTTTTATTATCCCGGCCAAACAACGACCTTCCTTATTTAGGGAAATATTCCCGCTGGAAACAGTGAAAACTTCCCGAAATTGTTTAGATTGAGCATATGCGTTAGAATCTGTTTAGAATCGTTAGATCAGGCAGAAGCGTTATATGCATTAGATCAAGCATATGCGTTAGAATCGTTAGATTATCAGGCATGATGAAGTATTAGGGTTTGACCAATCCTGTATTTCCCGAAATAGGGAATTATAAATGGGAAAAGCAATGAAAACTTCCTGAATTATTTCAGGATGTGCAGGAGCTGTCCAGGAGTTGCAGATCAGGCAGGAGCTGTCCAGAAGTTGCAGGAGTTGCAGGATGCGTAGGAGTGGCAGGTCGTCGATTTTATGATATTATTTATGGATTCAAGGAAATATCCATCTCTGGAATAAGGTGCAGAAAAACCAATCAAAACTAATAAAAAAACTGGTTGACTTATTGAAAAAACCGGTTTACCATTAAGATGTTATTTGGATAAACCAAATATTGATTGCTGCCGTTTATGGCAGGAAAGGAGAATACTATGAAAAAAACATTGACTGTTCTGCTCATTGCTGTTATCGCTTTGTCCAGTGTCTTTGCTCAGGGCGCAACAGAAGCGACCGCCAAGGCTGGTTCGGTTTATTGGCTGAACTTCAAGCCGGAATCTGATGCTGCTCTTCAGGAGCTTGCTGCTGCTTATACAGCAGAGACCGGAGTTGCCGTGAAGGTTGTCACTGCTGCTTCCGGAACTTACAGTTCCACTCTCACTGCCGAGATGGACAAGGATGCTGCTCCTACGCTTTTCGTCGTCGGAAACGCAGCTGGTGTCGAGACCTGGGGTGATTACTGCCTTGATCTCAAGGGAACCAAGATTGCTGATGAGCTTTCAACTGATGCATATAATCTTTATGATGCAAACGGCAAGCTCTGCTCAATCGGCTACTGCTACGAATGCTTCGGCATCATCGTGAACACCGATCTTCTTGCAAAGGCTGGATATAAGCTTTCTGATATCAAGAACTTCGCAACCCTCAAGGCTGTTGCCGAGGACATTCACGCACGTGCTTCAAAGCTCGGATTCGATGCCTTCACATCTTCCGGAATGGATTCCAGCTCATCCTGGCGTTTCACCGGACACCTTGCCAACGCTGCTCTTTACTATGAATCAGTCGCTGACAACTGGACTGCTTGCCCTGCAACAATCAAGGGCACCTATGTTGCCAACTTCAAGAACCTCTGGGATCTGTACATCAACAATGCTTCTGTCAGCCCGAAGACTCTTGCCACCGGCGGATACGATGCTGAAGCTGAATTCGGAACCGGAAAGGCCGTGTTCTATCAGAATGGAAACTGGGAGTACGATGCTCTTACTTCTAAGTATGGCCTGAAAGACAGCCAGCTTGCCATGATCCCGTTCTACTGCGGAGTCGAAGGCGAGGAAAAGGCCGGTCTGAACTGCGGAACAGAGAACTGCTGGGCTATCAACTCCAAGACTTCTGCTGCTGATCAGCAGGCTACAATGGACTTCATGGTATGGGCCGTCTCTTCAGCGAAGGGCACCGAGATCCTTGCAAAGACATTCGGAGCTATCCCTTACAAGAAGGCTGCCGCTCCTGCCAACGTGTTCCTTGCACAGGCCAACCAGTATACTGCTGATGGCAAGTATGTCATGACATGGGCATTCAACTACACACCGAACGTAGACAACTGGAGAGCTGGCATGGTTTCTGCAATGAACCAGTACGATGCTGACCAGACTGCTGCAAACTGGGAAACCGTCAAGACTGCATTCGTGCAGGGCTGGGCAACACAGTATGCTGCTGCAAACAACTAGAATCTGATGTTCCAATCAAGCCACGGAAGGTCTTCTTCCGTGGCTTTTAATAAAAAGGGAGAAGATATGAAGAAGAAAGATACATCTGCATCAGTCAGCAGTGTGCTGATCAGACGACCGATAAAACACTGGTTCCCGCTTTTCATGGGTCCCATGCTCATTGCATTCTGCATTGGTTTCCTGTATCCCTTCTTCAAGGGCTTCTATCTTTCGTTCTGCCAGTTCCGTACTACTTCAGATGCGAAGTTCATCGGACTTGGAAACTACTTGAAAGCACTGCAGGACCCGACTTTCGTCCATGCATTCTGGTACACTGCACTGTTCGCAGTGGTGTCGCTGGTGCTTATTAACGTCCTGGCGTTTGCAGTTGCATACTGCCTTACCCAGGGTATAAAGGGAAGCAACATCTTCAGGACTGTGTTCTTCATGCCTAACCTCATCGGAGGAATAGTCCTAGGGTATATCTGGTCGATGATCTTCGATGGAATACTGATGAAGTACAACACTTCGATCCTCCTCAATTCGACTTACGGATTCTGGGGACTGATCATTCTGATTGCATGGCAGCAGATCGGATACATGATGATAATTTACGTGGCAGGGCTTCAGGCTGTGCCTACGGATATGCTCGAAGCTGCAATGATTGACGGTGCAAGCAGGCGCCAGACGCTTTGGAAGATCACGATTCCCAATGTCATGCCTTCAATCACCATCTGCACATTCCTTTCGCTTTCAAACGGGTTCAAGCTGTTTGACCAGAACCTCGCACTGACCGGAGGCCAGCCGTTCCTGTTCCAGGCGGATGGCTCGCAGGTGAGGACAACTGAGATGCTTGCCCTTAATATATACAATACCTTCTATGGACAAGGCGCCAATTCAAGAGGCATTGCACAGGCGAAGGCCGTGCTGTTCTTCGTGCTTGTGGCTGCAATAGGGCTGATTCAGCTTCTTTCAACGAGGAAGAAGGAGGTTCAGCAATGATAGACCAGAAGAAAAAGCTTTCTGCTGAAGCTGCAAGGAAACTAGTCCTGACGATCATCTTCTCGATCATCAGCGTCATCTATGTATATCCTGTGATACTTGTTGCGATCAACTCGTTCAAGGTCAACACATTCGTCAAGACCGATACTTTTGCATTCCCTCATGGGGAGAGCTTTGCTGGCTTTGCAAACTTCGTCAAGGGCATGACATTCGGAAACTATCCGTTCTACAAGTCTGTCCTGTACAGCTTCGTGATCACAGTCCTTTCGTCTGCACTGATCATACTCTGCACATCGATGGCAGCCTGGTACATTGCAAGGGTAAACAGTTTCTTCAGCAAGATCATCTACTTCCTCTGCGTGTTCTCGATGGTAGTGCCGTTCCAGATGGTCATGTTCACATTGTCCAAGACTGCAGATACTCTGAAACTCAATACGCCATGGACGATTCCAGTGATCTACCTCGGATTCGGAGCAGGGCTTGCTGTGTTCATGTTCGTCGGATTCGTCAAGAGCGTCCCGCTTGCAATGGAAGAGGCTGCGGCCATCGACGGATGCGGACCTGTGAAGACATTCTTCTCCATCGTATTCCCTGTGCTCAAGCCGACTATGATATCAGTCGGGATTCTGGAGATCATGTGGGTGTGGAATGACTACCTGCTGCCGTATCTTGTTCTGGACAGGACCAAGTACATGACGATTCCTATTCATATTCAGTATCTGAAGGGAAGCTACGGGACAGTCGATCTTGGAGCCACTATGGCTCTTATCTTCCTCAGCATCATTCCGGTGATTGCGTTCTATCTGCTCTGCCAGAAGCATATAATCAAGGGCGTCGCTGCCGGTGCTGTGAAGGGCTGATATAATGACACGGGGAAAAAGAGCTACCATAAACGACATAGCAAGGGAAACCGGCTATTCGAAGTCTACCATTTCATTTGCATTCAATAATCCGCAGAGGATTGGAGTTGACACGAGAAAGAAGATACTGGAGGTTGCCGACCAGCTTGGGTACATTCCCGATCCGATGGCTCGCAACTTCTCTCTCCAGAGGCAAAGAAGCATCGGCTTCCTGCTCCCACAGAAGACTGAGTTCTCGATCAGGAATCCTTACGTATATGAGATTCTGGTCGGAATCAGCCAGGTATGCCAGGATGCCAGCTTCACTTTGACGCTTATCCCGCCGCTTAACGAAAGCCTTTCGGCTGCCGTGCGCAATGCGCCTGTTGACGGTTTCATTGCACTTGGGATGAAAGTAGACATGGAAATTGTCGATGTGATGCAGAAAAGGCAGATTCCTTATGTTACCATTGACGGAGTGCCTTCGGCGGATATGCCGTCGGTCAATATCGATGACGAAACTGCTGCATACAGCATGATGAAGGAAGTGCTAGGGTTTGGCCATAGAAGAATCGCAATTCTGAGCCTGTGCCGCGATGCCTACTATTCGGAGAATGCCGATGGCGTTGTGAGCCGAAGACTCCGTGGCTATTCGAGGGCTCTTGCCGAGGTTGGGATGAGCCTTCAGTCCGAGGGCATAATGATGCTGGAAAGCGAATGCAATATCGATGAAGGCCTGAAGGCTGCTGACCGGATCCTCGACAGCGGATTCTGCCCGACGGCTGTTGTAGCCATGGCGGATATCCTGGCAATCGCATGCATCAGAAGATTCTCTGCAAAGGGCATCCGCATTCCTCACGATGTTTCAGTCGTGGGCTTCGATGACATCGGAGAGGCTGCATATTCCAATCCTCCTCTGACTACTGTTTCACAGCCTGGCGCAGAGAAGGGAAGGCTTGCAGCAAGCGCGCTGCTTGGCATGATAAATGGCAAGGAAGCTGAGAACAGCAGGATCGTAAGCCAATTCGAAGTGGTTATGCGGGATTCGCTGGGCCGTCCTGAGTCTGGGAAATGAGCTTGCGAAACTGCTTCTCATCGAGGAATTCGAAGAAGAAGCGCTGACCGTCGGAGAGTTCTACCATCGTTACAAGCTGCTTGAATATGCGTTCGAAGAGGTTGACTTCATGGATGAGCTTTTCCCGGTCCTGATGGCTCAGGTACGACTGGGCTCTGCTCTTGGACATCCGGACAATGCGCTTGACATCGGATGAGTTGAAGCTGCCTTCGAGCTTCTCATACTTTGGTGCATCCTTGCGGGAAGGAAGCTGGAAACCGAGAATGCTTGGCTTCCGCTCGAAGTCTTCATAGTAGAAGACTCCGTTCACTTCGTAGAAGAAAACTCCATACTCTCTAATGTTGAGACAGTCGGAGAACCAGGTGCTGTAGGTTCTCCAGCCGACTTTCCCGCCGCGGCGGTCTTCGATTTCTTTCAGAAATTCGATCGGGTCCTGTTCGTTTCTCATCATGGTCTCCAGTGTCTATCTTTTTTTTATAATAACATATATACTCCTTTTGAAAAAGAACTATGGAATTTTATGAAAAGGATTTTTGCAAGATTCTCAAGCAGAATGCCCTCGATCTGAGACGGTATTTCAATTTGAGCGACTCGGACTGCGGGCGTGTGTACGACCGTAATCTGATGCAGTATCCGGTGGCTGTCGATCTTTACGGGTCCTATGCGAGGATCACGGATTACAGCGAGAGCGGCCTTAGTGACGAGCTGGTCCAGTCAATCTGCGACATCTGCCGCAGAATGCTCTACATCGAGCGTGACAAGGTCGTGTTCCAGCACAGGGTCAAGCGCGAAGGACGCGAGCAGCATGAGAAGCAGGAATCCGAGCCTCTCATGGTGAAGGTCAAGGAAAACGGTCTGGTGTTCAAGGTGGATCTTGCATCGCATGTCGATACCGGTCTTTTCCTCGATCAGGCCAATAACCGCAAGCTCGTCGAAGATGAGAGTGCAGGAAGGGATGTGCTTAATCTGTTCTCCTATACTGGGAGCTTCTCGGTCTATGCCGCCCGCGGTGGTGCGAAGTCTGTTACTTCGGTGGATATGTCCAATACATACACTGCCTGGGCCGAGGATAACCTCAGAGAGAACGGATATGAAGGAGATTTATATCGCTGCGTTGCCTCAGATGCGAAAGATTTCGTGTCTAAGTCTATCAGCGACAAGGATAAATATGATATAATCATTTTCGATCCTCCGTGTTTTTCAAACAGCAGGAAGATGGATTATGACTTTGACGTGCAGCGAGACTACGCCAGCTGGCTGGCTTCTCTCTGCCGCATTCTCAGAGCAGGTGGTTTCATTTTGTTTTCCACTAACCTAGCCACGTTCGGTATGGATGGAAAACTGAAAAGACGAAACAGTATCAAAGAGATTACTGCGCAGACAAAGGCGCAGGGTTTTACGTGCCGGATTGGTTCGGCCAGGAGTTGGATTTTGGAAAAAGATGATGAGAAGCTCACACTGGATTGGGACGATAGCGCCCCCGTCAAGAAGACGAAGACAGTGAAGAAGAGCACAAGAGCGAAGAAGACCGTCAAGGAAGACGCGCCAGTTGAAACGGCTGCTGCAGTTGCAGAGGATGCCGTTGTTGCCGCAGTTGCAGAAGATGCCGCGGTTGCCGCAGTTGCAGAGGATGCTGTTGAGACAGCTGCTGCAGTTGCAGAGGATGCTGTTGAAACAGCTGCTGCAGTTGCAGAGAACGCTGATGATGAAACCGCTTTAGTTGAGATCAAGTCAGACGATGAGGATGCTTCCGAAGAGAACGTGGAAGAAGCAGACGAGAAGTTTGGACAGAACGAATGGAATGAAGAGGATGACAAGCCGGGCAAGGACGATAAGCCAGAATATCGCCGTGACCGTGATGACAGCTATTCTTCACGTGACGACAGACCTTCTTATGGAAGAGATCGTGACGACAGAGGCGGCTACGGACGTCGTGATGACAGAGGCGGCTACGGACGTCGTGATGACAGAGGCGGCTACGGACGCCGTGACGACAGAGGCGGCTACGGACGTCGTGATGACAGAGGCGGCTACGGACGCCGTGACGACAGACCTTCTTATGGAAGAGATCGTGACGGCAGATCTTCTTATGGTGACCGTTCTTCCTCCTATGGAAGACGTGACGACAAGCCTTCATACGGAAGAGACCGTGATGATCGCTCCTCATCCTATGGAAGACGTGACGACAGACCTTCATACGGAAGAGACCGTGATGATCGCTCTTCATCCTATGGAAGACGTGATGACCGTCCTTCGTACGGAAGAGACCGTGATGATCGCTCTTCATCCTATGGAAGACGTGACGACAGACCTTCATATGGAAGAGACCGTGATGATCGCTCTTCTTCCTATGGAAGACGTGATGATCGTCCTTCTTTCGGAAGACGTGATGATCGTCCTTCTTATGGAAGACGTGATGATCGGCCTTCTTATGGAAGACGTGATGA
>JAQUYU010000005.1:7679-37250 GCA_028691695.1 Sphaerochaetaceae bacterium
CCTTCTTATGGAAGACGTGATGATCGGCCTTCTTATGGAAGACGTGATGACAGCAGATCTTCTTCTTATGGAAGAGGACGTGACGACCGTTCTTCCTCCTATGGAAGAGGGCGTGATGACCGCAAGCCTTATGGCTACGATTCATTCAAGCCGGCTCGTGACAGAAACGACTCCAAGCAGTTCTTCTGGCTCGACGACGATGATTCGAAGGATAAGGACAACAAGGACAAATAGGTTCAAGCCGTCAGGGGAGTTATCCTCTGGCGGTTTTTTCTTGGGAACTGATAATGGAGCGGAACTTTTTCTTCGATATTCATTGCCATGTGATGACCCTTGATCATCCGAATTTCATCAACCTTCTCGGTTCGCTGGAAGGAGGATGGCTTGATCTGGTCAACGGTGGCATTCTTTCGCCGTCGTACATCCTCACTGATGACAACCGCAAGGGGATGAAGATGGTCTATTCGGTGATGAACACCCTTGGGGCGTTCGAGCAGCCGATTGACAAGACGTTCTGGATGATGGACCAGGATCTCCATGGTGCTTTCCTCAGGGAAGGGTTCATCGGCGGCAAGGTCTATGCCCCTTCGAAGGGCGGTTTCGAGTTCCGAGGCAGTTCTTACAACAAGGTTGCGCTTGGCCTTCAGCTTATGGATTTCTCCAGGGACCAGAGTGAATATGACAATATCTACTACAAGCGCACTCAGCTTGAGCGGATCAACGATTATGCGATGGATACCGTCAGGGCTATAGGCAAGTACCACAAGGATCATCCTGATGGGCTGTTCGAGTTTGTCCCGTTCATAGGGGTCAATCCTGCTGTCCATTCGAAGCGGTTCATTGCCAACCTCCTGGAAAGGTATGTGAATACCGACCGTCTTGAGAATCCCAGCGATGAGAAGAGAATATTCGGGGGCGTGAAGGTGTATCCGCCGCTTGGGATGAACCCCTGGCCTGAGGACAGCCGCGAGGAGATGGAGAAGGTGAGGCTGCTGTATGAGTTCTGCCAGGCTTATCAGATTCCAATCACGACTCATTGCGACAATCAGGGTTTCAGAGGAGTCTCTTCCAAGATGCTTGGGCAGTATACTTCTCCTTTCACCTGGGCGAAAGTGCTGAAGGAGTATCCTGATCTGGTGATTGATTTCGCTCATTTCGGCTATCAGTACGGTCTTGCTTCTGATGTAAAGAGCCGGATTCCTAATGGGCTTCCGATGAAGGGTGAGTGGTTCGACAAGATCATTTCCCTTATGAAGGAGTATCCGTCGGTATATACTGATCTTTCTTACACTGGCTGCATGCCGGAATTCTACCGGAGCCTGATTCTGTTTCTCAAGCAGCAGAATCCTGATGACCGTGCTCTGATTCTCGGACGTATCCTGTTCGGGAGCGACTTCTCGGTGAACCTGATGAAGGTTCAGTCCTATCTGGAGTATTATCATATTCTTGATGATTCTGGGTTCGACGACGGCGAAGTGCAAGGGTTTGTCCAGAAAAACCCTATGAAATTCCTCAGGATGGACTGGACATAAGACAGCCTGCAATTTAATATGAGCCTATATTCTTGAGCCCCTTTGGAAGGGCAGAGGAGTTTTTATGGAAGAAAAGTCAAAAGAAGCGGAATCATCGAATTTCCTTGAGAAGATCATTGAAGAGGATCTTGCTGCAGGCCGTGTTCCTGACGGTAAGATAGTCACAAGATTCCCGCCTGAGCCGAATGGATATCTTCATATCGGGCACATCAAGGCTGTCTGCATTGATTTCGGCCTTGCCGAGAAATACGGCGGGACATGCCACTTGCGTCTTGATGATACGAATCCTGCAAAAGAGGACAATGAGTACATTGATTCGATAAAGCAAGACATCAAATGGCTTGGATTCGACTGGGGAAGCCACGAGTACTATGCCTCTGATTACTATGACCAGCTCTACTCAATTGCTGTGAATCTGATCAAGAAAGGCAAGGCTTACGTGGACAGCCTGACTGCCGAGCAGGTCAAGGAATACCGTGGAACGCTGACTCAGCCTGGAAAGAACAGTCCTGACCGGGATCGGAGCATTGACGAAAACCTCAGGCTGTTTCAGGAAATGAAAGATGGCAAGCATCCAGAGGGGAAGTACCTTCTTCGTGCAAAGCTTGACATGTCCAGTCCTAACATCAATATGCGTGATCCGGCTCTGTACAGGATAAAGTATGCGACTCATCCGAGGACGGGGAACAAGTGGTGCATCTACCCGATGTATGATTTCACCCATCCTATCAGTGATGCAATCGAGGGAATTACGCACAGCTTCTGCACCCTTGAGTTCGAGGACCACAGGCCGGCCTACGACTGGGCCACTTCAATCGATGGAATCGAGCATGCGCCTCACCAGTATGAGTTTGCAAGGCTCAACATCACCTATTTCGTGATGAGCAAGCGCAAGCTGCTTCAGCTCGTGAAGATGAACATGGTTGATGGCTGGGACGATCCAAGGATGCCTACCATCAGCGGCATCAGGCGCAGAGGGTATTCTCCTGAATCAATGAGGGATTTCGTATCACGGGTCGGTGTTGCAAAGGTCGAGAGCCTTGTCGAGTATTCTCTTATGGAGTTCTGCGTCAGGGAGGATCTCAACAAGCGGGCACGCCGTGTCATGGTTGTCCTTGATCCGATCAAGCTCGTCATCGACAACTACCCTGAAGGGAAGACTGAGATGATCGAGGCGGAGAACAATCCAGAGGATGAGGCTGCCGGAAAGAGGCTTGTTCCGTTCTCTCGTGAGCTGTACATCGAGCGCGAGGATTTCTCGCTTGATCCTCCGAAGGGCTATCACAGGCTGTATATCGGAAACGAGATTCGTCTGAAGAATGCATATTATGTCACTGCAACAAGCTGTGATAAGGATTCCGATGGCAATGTGACCGTTGTCCATTGCACCTATGACCCTGAGTCCAGAGGCGGAGAGACTGCCGATGGCCGCAAGGTGCGCGGAACCAGCCACTGGGTGAGTGCTCCCGATGCAATAAGCGCCGAGATCCGTCAGTATGACAAGCTTTTCGCCACGGAGGATCCGGGTGCTGCCACTGGCAACTATCTTGATGATCTTAATCCAGATTCCCTAAAGGTCGTCACCTGTGCCAAGCTTGAGCCGTCTCTTGCTTCGGCAAAGCCAGGCGAGTATCTGCAGTTCATGAGAAGCGGCTACTATATGGCCGATTCGAAGGACAGCACTTCTGAGCATCTTGTGTTCAACCGCACTGTGACTCTCAAGGATTCCTGGGAGAAGATGAAACAGAAGATGGGTTTGAAATAATCATTATTTGCAGGCTGGGCGACCAGCCTGCTTTTTTGATCTGCTTGATCTGCACCGTCCAAGCCGTCCAAGCCGTTCAAACCGTTTACACCGTTTCCAAGCCGTTCAAACCGTTTACCCCGTTTTTTGCCACAAAGTTATACCGTGTAAAAAAATAGAATATTTTTTTGTGTCAATTGAAGGAGACGCTCCATTTCATTTCGGAAACATGGGAGAGGGTCTGGAAGATGGAACAGTAGCGTGTAGCTTTTTCCATCGCCGATTCGAATTTCTTCTGATCTGAAACCCCGGAAGCTTCTATTTCGATGCAGCAGTGGTCCATGGTCGTCGGAGGCTCAGCACGCTTTGTGCAGGAAACCTTGAAATTGGCTCCGGTCCAGGTGATGTGCATCTTCTCGGCAATGCCTTTGAAAGTTGCATAGAGGCAGCCTGAGAGGGCTCCTAAGAGGTATTCGTAGGGACCTGCCTGCTTGTAGAGTTCGAAATGACCGCCGCCAGGGGTAGTAAATCCGTTGTAAGTATCGGAGAATTCCGCAGTTATTGTTTTTTCCATGACTGAAGTATAGTGAATTTGACGTGTCTGGAGAAGATTGTCTGTGAGACTGTCACATTGCCCTATGGTGCTGTTTCTGGTAAGATAGAGGTATGAAATCACCTAAGGAAATAGCTCTGGAGAAGAGACTTGCCGGCATGTTCGAGGAAGGAAGCAGCCCTTGGCAGCTTTCCGTTCTTCTTGCCGAAGACCAGGAAATACAGGAAATTCAGGATTATGCAAACAATGTCGCAATAAAGCGGCTTGGGTTCAACGACCACGGCCCTGTTCATATGAGACAGGTTTCGATAAATGCGATGAGGATGCTTGATATACTTCACAAGAAAGGAATCAAGACCAGTCTGGAAGAAGAAGAGGCAGGAAGCTATGATGACAGCACATGCGGTGTGCTTCTTTCCTGCTTCCTCCATGATTTTGGAATGTCGATCGGGCGTCAGGATCATGAAATCATGAGTGCTATGCTTGCCGAGCCCGTGATAAGACGGGTGCTGGCGGAGATCAAGGGTTTGACCCAGAAGGAACGGACCATAATAAGATGTCTTGCGATGGAAGGGATAGTCGGGCACATGGCGACACGCAAGATCCATTCGCTTGAGGCTGGACTGGTGCTCATCGCCGACGGGTGCGACATGGAGAAGGGACGGGCGCGGATTCCGCTTGCAATCAGCTCGGAAGAATCGCATTACGGCGACATCCACAAGTATTCTGCCAATTCAATCGAGAAAGTCACGATTGAAGAAGGGCAGAAGAGACCGATCAGAATCACAGTGCATATGTCGAGCGAGGTTGGGTGCTTCCAGGTTGAGGAAGTGCTGATGCCGAAGATCAACATGAGCCCTGCAAAGGGTTATCTTGAACTGGTGGCAATTGTCGCCGGCGGGCCTGAGAGGCATTATCTATGATAGTTACAGTTGGAGAATCGCTGGTGGACATCATCGGCGGGAAGGCGTTTCCTGGAGGCAGCCCGCTTAATGTGGCCGCTGCATCTTCACGGCTTGATTCGAGTGCTGCCTACGTAGGGCGGATTTCGAGCGACAGCTACGGCAAGCAGATCCTTGACATGCTGATTGACGATATCGTGTTCTTCGAGCCCAGGCTTTGCAATGCCGCCGAGCGCACTTCAAGTGCAATGGCTGTGGCGAACGAAAAAGGCGATGTATCCTATACCTTCGATTTTGATGGCACTGCAAGCGTTAATGTGACTGCTTCCCAGATCAGAAGCGGCTTTGAGTCCATCGCTGATCTTCAGTTTCTTTTTGCCGGTTCGGTTTCTCTTGCACTTGAGCCGTGCGGGACTTCGATTGAAGAAGTTGTGCTCGGGCTGGATGAAGATGTTGTTGTGATGCTTGATCCTAATGTCAGAACATCAGTTTCCTCTGATATGTCTTCACTACGGGCACGGATTGAGCGCCTCGCCGTGCGTGCAAGCGTTGTGAGGTTCTCAAGCGATGATATTGCAGCGCTTTATCCGGGGTTCTCAGATGAGCAGACCGCTGGAAGGATGAGTGAGCTCGGAGTGAAGAACACTATCATCACAAGGGGAAGCAAGGGCTCTTCATGGTATGCAGATGGCAGGGTATTCTTTGAACCTGCAATCGCAGTCAAGCCGGTTGACACCGTCGGCTGCGGAGACACTTTCGATGGGGCTGTGCTGCATTGCCTTGAAAGGATAGGCTTTTGCCGAAGGGATGAGCTTTCGGACGAGAACATCAGGCGGATCCTCAGATTCGCCACTGTTGCTGCGACAGAGAACTGCCTGAAGGCCGGATGCAATCCGCCGCATCTTTGTGATTCAGAGGGGCTTGAAAAGATTGATTCGCTCTGGAATTAGAAAAGCAGCCATTAGTGGCTTGATTCTGCTTCTGGCAGTGGTTTTCACTGCTTCATGCAGCAAGTATCAGGAAAAGACTTCGGAGATGATCCTTTTCGGCACCACATGCCGGATCACTGCCTCTGACAAGGCAGATTTCGATGCTGTATGGAAACGTCTTGGGGAGCTTGAGGATAATATAAGCGCTCGAAGCGAGCAAGGAGATCTTGCCGACTTGAACAGCAAGGCCGGACAGGGCTGGGTAGAGGTTTCCCAGGATCTTTATGATTCGCTGAAGATTGCACTTGATATCGCTTCCAGAAGCAATGGCGCATTCAATCCTGCGATAGGTGAATTGGTCAATCTCTGGGGCATCGTGGATAAGCATCCTGATGTTCCTTCTGAGTCGGACCTTGCTGCGGTGATGGAGCATATTGACTGGCATGCCATTGAAATCAAGGATGACGATGGCATTACGATGGCCCGTATCACTGATCCTGGTGTCAGAATTGACCTTGGAGGGATAGGAAAGGGCATCGCAGCAGATCTTGCTGTTTCATTGCTTCGCAAGCAGGGCATCAAGAGTGCTCTTGTGAATTTCGGCGGGAATATAATGTGCCTCGGCTCGCATCATACAGGTGAGCCGTACAGGATCGGAATCCAGGTTCCGTTTGCCAACAGAAACGAATACAAGCAGGTGGTGCAGGTAATCGATCAGAGCGTTGTCACAAGCGGGCCTTATGAGAAGAATTTCGTTGGTTCGGATGGGAAGCTCTATCACCACATCATTGATTCGGCTACAGGCTATCCGGCAGATAACGGATTGGCATCGGTTACGATAATCGGACCGTCAAGCGCAATATGCGACGGTCTTTCCACTTCATGCTTCGTGCTTGGACTGGATGCAGGCACTGCTCTTGTTCAGAGCATGGAAGGCTACAGCGCAGTGTTCATTCTTGATGACGGTACAGCGGTTCCTGTTGGCATCAGCCTTTGATTGTAGTATCATCTGAGCATGACCGGAAAGAAGAAGAAAACCATTCTCAAAGCGCTTGCGATTATTGCAATCGCGGTTGCAGCTGCCGCTTTGCTGTTTCTGCTGTACAGATGGACTTTGACCATTGAAGCACGCAACAAGAATCAGGAGCTGGTGTCTGCAATGAAGGACATCGTTTCTCAGGAAGGAGAGCTCGGACTGTTCCAGAAAGCGGGAATTCCTGTGGAAGATGTCTATCTGGATTCGGATGGCTATCTGATATCAAGCTCAGGTCGGGAAGGGCTTGCATATTCAGGGTTCGAGCTTCAGAACATGAGCGTTTATGAGAAATGCGCCGGTTCAGTCGTTCATATAAGCACATATGAGGAAAGCTCGGACCAGCTTTCTCAAGGAAAGTCTGTCAGCAACGGAAGCGGATTCGTGTTCCGAAGCGACGGCTATATCGTCACTTGCTATCATGTAGTGGAGAACGGTGCCGTGATTGATGTTTCATTTGCCGATGGCTCATCTTCCAAGGCTAGGATCGTCGGAAGTGACAAGGAGAACGATATTGCAGTTCTCAAGGTCGATTCTGAACTTGAAGCGGATCCGATTGCTTTCGACACTTCGCAGGAGCTCAAGGTTGGGCAGAGGGTTTTCGCAATCGGGAATCCGCTTGGATTCGACAGGACGCTCAGCTCGGGATACATAAGCGGGCTTAGCAGGCCGCTTCGCAATTCTAGCGGCCGTGTTGTGATGGGAATGATCCAGACAGATGTGGCGATCAGCTCCGGAAACTCAGGATGCCCGCTTCTTGATACGAAGGGGAATGTGATCGGTCTGCTTTTCTCTGCATATTCGGAATCCGGCAATTTCGAGGCGATGAGCTTCGCTATTCCTGCTTCTACTGTTCTTCAGGTCTGCGATGCAATCATCAAGACGGGAAAGATCAGCCGCGGCTGGCTGGACATCGTTGCGCTTGGGCTTACCGATCAGATAGTAAGCTATGCAGGTCTTGATGTATCTCATGGCCTTCTCGTGAGTCAGGTAGCTCCGAACGGCCTTGCTGCGAAAGCCGGTCTCAAGGCCGGAACGACGCAGGTCAAGTATGGAAACAGCGTCATCTTCCTTGGAGGGGACATCATTACAAGCATTGAAGGTGTCCAGATCCTGGACAGCAGCGATGTGTACACCGCCCTGATGAACACCAAGGCCGGAGACAAGATCAAGCTCACTGTCCATCGCAACGGCAAGGATTTCGACATGACTGTCCAGCTTGTTGAAAGGACTGATGAGAACAAGGGATGGCTTCTGAAATGAGCACTGATTCCGTTGATGCAAGCTGGGGCGCCAGGATTGTTGACAATGTCCATGGAGAGGTCCAGTACAAGAAGAAGCCGTTTGTCCTTCACTCTGATTATGATGTAAGCGGAGATCAGGGACAGGCTGTGGATTCGCTTGTCAATGGGCTTGCCGGAGGCGATAGGTATCAGACGCTCAAGGGCGTCACTGGATCTGGAAAGACATTCACGATGGCGAAGGTCATAGAGCGTGTTCAGCGTCCCACTCTTGTGCTTTCCCACAACAAGACCCTTGCAGCCCAGCTTTATCGCGAGTTCAAGTCGTTCTTCCCTGAGAATTCGGTTGAATACTTTGTTTCCACTTACGATTACTACCAGCCTGAGGCCTACGTTCCAGGCAAGGATCTATATATCGAGAAGGATGCCGATGTGAACGAGGAGATTGACCGGATGAGGATGAGTGCATCATTCTCGCTGATGGAACGGACCGATGTCATCGTTGTTGCGACTGTTTCATGCATCTTCTCTCTTGCCAATCCTGTATCCCTCAGGGACATGACCCACCTGTACCGGGTAGGCATGAATTTCGATTACAAGGCCGAGCTTGGTCAGCTGGTCAGGATGCAGTATGAACGAAATGATTTCTCACTAAGCCGTGGAAGCTTCCGTTTCCATGGGGATACCCTTGAAATCTGCCCGGCATACCTTACCAATGCGGTGAGGATATCCCTGGACTGGGATACTGTTTCTTCCATAACATGGTTCGACCCCATAAGCGGTGAGAAGCAGGACAGCGTTGAAAGCATCACGCTGTACCCTGCAAAGCAGTTCGTCATGCCTCAGGAGCAGATAAACAAGGCCATCGGCCGAATCGATGACGAGAAGAACGAGCAGTATGAGCATTTCATGGCTACGGGAAAGCCGCTGGAGGCTGAGAGAATAAAGACACGGGTGGAATACGACCTGGAGATGCTCAAGGAAATAGGCTACTGCTCTGGAATCGAGAACTACAGCCGCCCGCTTTCCGACCGCAAGCCAGGCGAACGTCCCGCTGTCCTGCTTGATTACTTTCCGCCGGGCTTTCTGACATTCATCGATGAATCTCATGTAACTCTGCCTCAGGTCGGTGCTATGTATGAAGGCGATCATAACCGCAAGATGACGCTTGTGGAGTATGGATTCCGCCTGCCTTCTGCGCTGGATAACAGGCCTCTGAGGTTCGATGAGTTCTCATCCATGCTTGGCCAGAGGATATTCGTCTCAGCCACTCCGGGAAAGATAGAGAAATCTCTTTCTCAGAATACGGCTCTGCAGGTGATCCGTCCTACGGGGCTTCTCGACCCAAGCATTGATGTAAGGCCATCCGAAGGTCAGATAGAAGATCTGTTCGCCGAGATACGGAAGTGCACAGCAAAGAACGAGAGAGTTCTTGTTACAACGCTTACTAAGAAGATGGCTGAAGAGCTTTCTGATTTCTTCATCTCCCACGATGTCAAGGCTCGCTACCTGCACTCAGAGATTGAAACAATTGAGCGTGTTGAGATTCTCAAAGGTCTTAGAAAGGGTGACTTTGATGTCCTGATTGGCATAAACCTGCTCAGAGAAGGACTTGATCTGCCAGAAGTGGCACTCATTGCCATCCTTGATGCAGACAAGATCGGGTTCCTGAGATCGGCTACCAGCCTGATCCAGACCATCGGACGAGCAGCACGCAACGTCGACGGTCATGTGATAATGTACGCTGACAGAGAAAGTGATGCTATGAAGGAAGCCATTGAGGAGACCCAGAGCAGGCGTGCTGTCCAGATGAAGTACAATGAGGAGCATGGCATAACTCCGAAATCGATAACAAAGGCGATTGAGGATATCCTCACAAGCGAGAAGCAGCAGTCTGAGGACGATGAGAAGATGGAGCTCAAGATCCGTTCGAGCAATTACAATCTTCTTGATCCGAATGATCGTAAGAAATACATCAAGGAGCTTGAGAAGCAGATGCAGAACGCAGCAAACGACCTTGAATTCGAGCGTGCGGCTGTGATACGCGATGAGATTGACAGGATCAGGAAGGGAGAGCTTCCTCTGAGCTGATTCAGTTATTGCGTGTGCTCTTGTTCTTGTTCTGCTGTTCCTGCTCGAGCACCCAGAGCGGTGTCTCCATGATCTTTGAATGCAGCCATCTGAATCCGACTGAAACATTTACTCCAAGATAGTCATAGGCATAAGTGGCGCGGATTGGGATTACAATCTGAAATTGATCCTGGACGGTGGTGCGAAATGCGAATTCAGGTCTGATTTCTATGCTGTGAGAAGCCCATTTGACATCCATCTGGGCAAGGGTGGAGGTGACTCCGATCTGATAACCTGCCCCGAGGCTGAACACCTTGGATAAATGCATCACTGCCATTATCGAATATCCGATTTCCAGCCTGCTGTCTACTTTGTATCGTCCGTATGTGATTGAATCAGAGACATATCTGGCAAAAGGCCCGGTATGGACCTCTGTTGTGCCGATCTGAACTGAAAGCAGAGAAAGGTTAAGCGTTGCATTCCAGCTTGTCCTTGGAAACTGAAGCTTCTGCTTGAACTCTTCCGAAAGCGGCACTGTGAATGTCGCTCCTCCGTCCGCTGAAACCGATGGGGCATAGAATACTCTTGCTCCAGTGGAAGAATGGTAGTAATCCGTCGCAGCAAATAGCGGCATGGCCAGCATGGCCAACAAAATCAAAGCGAATGCAAATCTTTTCACAGCTCTGATTTTAGTCCATATCCATTCGGATAACAATAGCTGGGGCGAAGCATAAAGGATTGGCCTCAGACCAGAATACCGTCCTTGTATTCCAGAATGCGGTCGGTCCTGATGCTGAGGCTGGCCTCGGAGCTTTCGGGCTTTGATTTGCTTGCCGCGAGGATTGTGCTGCCCTTATAGCTGTACTCCAGAGCCCAGGATGAGCCTTCGTAGTCGGCTGATTCAAGATGACAGTGGTCGAATTGCAAAGTGCTGCAAAGAGAGAAGCTTTCTGCAATCTGGACATCTTCAGGCCTGAAGAAAAGCGTGCTGGTTTCCACCGTATCGGAAAAGCGATTCTGGCTGAAGTCAACAGATGAAAGCCTTAGGGCAGATTCTGCCACGCTCCCGGATATGGCGGTGCCTTCTCCCATGAACTGGGCAGTGAAGAGAGTTGCAGGCCTCTGGAATATCTTCTGAGGAGTGTCGAACTGCTCGATGCGGCCATTGTTAAGGACAATGATCCTATCGCTCATCGAAAGAGCTTCGCTTTGGTCGTGGGTGACGTAGATTGTGGTCTGCCCGAACTCCTTCTGTATTCTGCATATTTCCCGCCTGAGGATCTTGCGAAGCTTCGCATCCAGAGCGGAGAGGGGTTCATCCAGAAGCAGGATCGAGGGATTGGCCGCAAGAGCTCTGGCAAGGGCTATTCTCTGCTTCTCTCCGCCGGAAAGCTCGTTGATCCGGCGCTTGCCGAAAGATGGCAGACGGACCGTATCGAGAAGCTCATCGACACGTTTCTGGCGTTCGGACTTCTGAACGTGCCGGATCTTCATCGGAAAGGCGATGTTGCGTCCGGTGTCCATGTTCGGGAAGAGGGCATAATCCTGGAATACCACCGCTGCAGACCTCTTGTCAGGATCCTCTGAAGTGACATCCCTTGAATCAATGATGATACGTCCCTTGTCCGGGGTGATGAGACCTGAAATCAAGCCGATTGTGGTGGACTTCCCGCACCCGGAAGGCCCGACGATGCTCACAAGCTCGCCGTGGTTGATTGAAAAATCAAGCGTGATGGAAAAATCATCGATTGTCTTGCAGACATCATGAAGTGAAAGAGCTTCTTCAGGCATAAGGACTCCTTTTCTTCGCAGCCTCGCTGATGAGGAATACCATGAAGCAGACGAGAATCAGAATTGAACCGAGTGCGCAGGCACCCTGGTAGTTGTATGAATTGATAAGACGGTAGATGACTACCGGAATAGTCTGGATTGTGTTGCTGGAAAGCATCAGAGTGGCATTCATCTCGCCGATTGATATGGCGAAGGCGAAGCTGAAGCTGGTGAGGATTGCAGATCTGAGAAGCGGAAGCTCGATCCGCAGGAATGCCTGCTTCATAGTGCATCCGAGGGTCAGTGCGGCGTTGGTGATGTTCTCTGGCATGCTTCGGTAGATAGGCATGATGGTACGGATCACGAATGGCAGGGTGATGATTACATGGGCAAGGACAATAAGCATATATGACATTCCCTGTCCTGAAAGACGTGAAATGATGTAATAGCCAAGTCCGATGATCACAGTGCTGATCGACATTGGAAGCATGCAGATGATTTCCAGAGCGGGACTGCGGCGTCTTCGGATTGAGATGCAAAGTGCAAGTCCCATGATTATTGATACAATGCTCGCAGCAAGAGCTATGGTAAGGCTGTTTGCTATTGCCTGCAAAGAGGAGCCTTGGGTAAGGCGTCGGTACAATTCGAACGAGATGTGCTTTGCACCAGAGCGTGTGCTTGAGGAAAGAACCGAGCGGATCAGGACCGATGCAATCGGAGCAAGGACGAAAAGAATCAGCAGCACTATGTAGAGCACCACAAGGATCCGTGCTCCTAGACGCGGCCGCCTTGTTGAAAGCGACGTTGCACCGATTCGTGACTGTGCTGCTGCATGGCGCTGAACAATGGTGTTGAGTGCAAGAAATGCAATGCAGACTGTCATAGACATTATGCTGAGCGCAGATGCCGAGCCTAGATTCATCGACCGCTTTGCCTGATTGTAGATCTCCACTTCGATCGTAGTGAACTGTGGTCCGCCGCCTAGTACGAGGATCACAGCGAAGCTTGTGAAGCAGAACAGGAATATTAGCGTGGCAGCGGAGAGAATCGAAGGAATAAGACGAGGCAGGGTAACTGACAGGAATGTGCGCAACGAGCTGGCTCCGAGGGTGCGGGAAGCTTTGTCGCAGTTTTCGTCCAGCTGTTCCAATGCCGTGCTCACCATGTTCATCGCAACTGGAAAGTTATAGAAGCTGTGGGCGATTATGATAGCCTGAAACGAGTATAGAATCTTCAAAGGAGGCTCTGAAAGGTTGAACAAGGCCATCAGAAGCTTGTTCAGGAATCCGCTGTTTCCATAGAAGATCACGAATCCAAGAACTACGAGAATTGGAGGAAGCACGAATGGGACTGTGCATATTGCCCTTAGAAGCTTCTTCCCATGGAAGCTGAATCTGGCAAGGATGTATGCTCCAGGAAGTCCGATCAGCAGAGAAAGAAGGGTGCTGAGGATTGCCTGCTTGAATGTGAATGCAAGAACCTTGAGATTGTAAGGATTGGAGAAAGCCTCAGAAACGATGCTGAATGTGAGCTTTCCATCCTTGAAGAAGGCCTGTGAAAGAGTAAGAAGAAGGGGAATGAAGAACAGTGCAATGAGCATGATCAATGCAGGATAAGGGGCATAGGTTATGAATGCACTGTTCTTCTTTGACATATCTGATTACTTTACCATCGCCTCAGACCAGGCTGCAAGAAACTTGTCCGAATTTGCTGCTATTTCTTCACGGTCGGTTGCAAAGAGCTTTGCAGGGGTGACGGCATATGCGAAGGCATCAGGAAGCTCGGTGCTGCTGTTTGCTGGGAACATCGAGTTGTCCACTGCAATTTCTTCCTGTCCATCGGTGAGGACGTAATTCAGGAAAGTCTGGGCAGCCTTCTTGTGCTTTGCCGTTTTCAGGATTCCGGCATATTCGATGCATTCGTGGTGCCCATCGGTGAATTCAAGCGCTCTGATCGTTGTTGTGTCTTCATACATCACATGGTAGACGGGGCTGGTTGTGTAGCTGATTACAAGCGGTGCTTCGCCTTCGGTGAACAGCCCATAGCCTGAGGACCATGAGTCGGCGATGGTCAAGGCATTGGAGCGCATCTTCTCCCACCATCCCAGATAGCCATCCTTCCCGTAGACGTCGATCGTCCAGAGCAGAAGACCCATCCCGACGGATGATGTGCGTGGATCAATCAAGATCACCTGGTCCTTGTACTGGGGCAGAGTGAGGTCGTCAAGGCAAGTCGGAAGATCGGTGATTTTCGTCGTATCGGCAACGAATGAGTATACACCGTAATCGAAAGGAACCAGAACGCCTTCCTGGATTGAAAGCGAGCTGGCAAGCTTGACTTCTGATGGAAGGGTGACAGGTTCGAACAGCGAGAAGTCGATCTTCATCGAATCTTCGATCCCGATCACAAGGTCTGCGGGGCAGGAAGAGCCCTCGTAGCGGATCTTCTCGATCATTTCAACGGCACTGCCGCAGCTGACGAGATTCACATCGATTCCGGTCTTCTCCTCGAAGCCTTTTTCAATCGCTGCGCCGGGTCCCCAGTCTCCTAGGAACGAATCGTAGCAATAAACAGTCACCGAATTCTCCGGAGAGTCCTCGGAAACACCGTTTCCAGCCGCATTGAATGCAATGAAAATGGCCAGAATAACACAAAGCAAGCTTTTCTTCATGAAAGCCTCCTGATAGTAATCTGCCATGGGGATGATAAAAAAGTCGCTCCCTACGCCGGTATTGTCCGGATCAGGTTGAACGGGTTTGATCTCAGGCCATCAAGGCCACCCCAGGACGTTTTTCACTGTACATTCCTAAGAGAATATTGTCAACACTGGCCAAATCCCTGATCTTCGCCGGCCTTTGAAGATAAAAAAGCTGCCGATGTTCTATCCACCGGCAGCCGAAATCAACAGATGATTGCTAATCAGATGCTATTTATTCCAGATTTCCTTATTCACGAAGCCCATCTGCTTTGCGACACAAGCTGTGCAGCAGAGGTCTCCAGTGACGTTGAGAGCTGTTCTTCCCATGTCGAGGATTGCATCGATTCCAAGAATCATCGCATAGGCACCGGCAATCGGTGTCGCTTCAACGATCGGGTATCCGATGGAGCTCATCACCATGGCAAGCATGATTGCACCAGCACCCGGGACTCCAGCGGTTCCGATGGAGGCCAGCGTCGCTGTTACGACTACCATGCAAAGCTGTCCGAATGTCAGGGAATGTCCAGTAACAGAGAGAACGATGAATATTGCACATACGCCCTGATAGATTGCTGTTCCATCCATGTTGATCGTTGCGCCGAGCGGGAGAGAGAAGCCATAGACTTCCTTATCAACTCCAAGCTGCTCTGCACCTTCAATGGTGACAGGGAGAGTGCCATTGGACGATCTGGTGACGAATGCTGTGATGAACGGGGTCTTTGCTGCATTGAAGAACTTCTTTACAGGAACCTTGTAGATCTTGAGCAGTCCGCCGTAGATCAGAATGATATGGACAGCATAGCCGAGGAAGCAGGCAAGGGTGACAATGCCCAGAGATCCAGCGACCTTTGCGCCGTTCTTTGCGAATACTTCGCACACGAGAACTGCAACGCCGATCGGAGCATACTGCATGATGCCTTTTACCATCTTCATCATGATTTCTGCAACACCATCGCAGAAGTCATAGATCACGTTTCCGCAGCGAGCCAGCCTCTCGTCCTTGGATATCTTCATGTATGACAGGCAGATGCCGAAAATCAGAGCGAAGAAAATGATCTGAAGGACCTTTTCGTCTACAACTGCCTTCGCAACGCTTGTCGGGATAATCTCATAGATTGTCTGCCAGACAGATATGCTGGCGGTCTTTCCTGCTGCATCAGCGGCAAGGACAGCAAGCTCTGCATTCGGGCGGAAGATCGAGCCCATTACAAGACCGATGATTACTGCAAGTGCAGAAGTAATCAGATAGATCACGACAACCCTGATTCCGACCTTTCCAATATTGGCTGGCGATACTGAAGAAGCGCCAACAATCAATGTTGAAAGAATGATCGGAACGATGATCATCTTCAGCAGTCTTGTGAAGATTGTTCCGAACATTGATATCCATGCAGGAAGAGTATCCACGCCGCTTGCCGCTAGGATAATTCCCACAACTGCGCCGATTACAAGACCGATAAGGATCCTGTACAGAAGATTGAAGTTGAAATACCAACCCAACAACCCGCCTTTCTTGACCGGGGCTTCTTTCTTATCCATTCTATACCTCCATGTATAAAAAGCTATTTGATCTGCACTATTTCTCCTCTTGCAAATCAAGAATATTCTAGATTAGGTTTTTGAAATACACAACAAAAATCGTATCTTTTCAACAGGACAAAAACAATAAATGCCTAACAGAATGAAAAGCCATAACTTTTGTACAACTGGTAGTTTAACTGTACAAAAACTGGTCATTTCAAACTTGTTTTTCTTACTGTCTGCAAGAAAGTCTTCCGGAATCTTGGCGGCCGGATGTATTTAATCTTCCGAGTCCAGATGCAAATAATTCCAGGATGATTTCTGCATATGATCACAATAGGATTGCAAGATAGGGAAACTTGTTGAAAAAAAGGTCATCTGCGTTTATCTTAGTTGTATGGAAAAAGTCCTTTCAGTCAGCAGCATCGCACGGATAGATGAAGAAACGGTCAGTCAGTATGGCGTTCCGCAGTCTGTGCTCATAGAAAACGCAGCTTCGGATTTCATCAAGTCGCTTTGCCTGTCAAAGGATTCTCTTATCCAGATAATCTGTGGGAAGGGAAACAACGGTGCCGATGGCTTTGCCATAGGCCGCAGGCTTTCAAACAGTGGCTTCAGCAACGTTGTCTGCATCCAGGTATTCGATGTGCTTGGAGCCGAATGCCAGAGGCAGAAGGACATGGCTGTGGCATTCGGAGTTGAAGTGCTCGGGCTTGAAGCCTTTCAGAAAGGCAAGGGCATTGTGATTGATGCGCTGTATGGCTCAGGATTCCATCCGCCGATGGACGAGAGGGGAATGAGTGCCATTGACGCGATTTCAGGACATCCTGATGTAATTGCAGTGGATGTTCCTTCAGGCCTTTCTGATCAGAGTCCTGTGAATGCCCCCATGGCTCATTGCCGCTTCACTGTGACATTCGGTGCACTAAAGCCATGTCTGCTCGGCCCGTTTTCCAGCAGTTCAGCTTCAGATGGTCCGCTTCCATCGGTTTCCAACCCTGGCTTTCCCAAGAAGCTGATGGACTGTGCTGATGATGGCATTGATCTCATTGATGGCAGCGATTGCACCTTGCAGGAAATTGATGCTTCAGCATACAAGAACACAAGAGGACATGCAGCATTCTTCTCAGGATGTGAAAGGCAGTGCGGTGCTTCGATTCTATGCGGTCTGGCTGCATTCAGTGCAAGAGCCGGCTTGGTTTCAATTCTTTCCAAACCGGGACAGCCGAGGTTTGAGGGCTATCCGCAGCTGATGAGCGGCCTGTACTGCGATGATCTGTCCTCCTTCGATGCCGTTGGTGCAGGAAACGGACTTGATATTGCAGATCCCGCTTCGCTTGAACTGGTGGATCATGTCCTTAAAGCAGACCGTCCGACGGTGCTCGATTCGGGAGCAATAAGGATTCTTTCGAAGATCGGCCCGATTCCACAGCATTCAAGACCACTGGTCCTTACTCCGCATATGGGAGAGCTTTCCGACCTTCTTGGCATTCCCGATCTCAAAGCTCTTTCGACCGCTTTGTACATTGCAGCTCTGAGAAAGCGCGCAGCAGAGCTAGGAGCTGTCATCGTTGCGAAAAGCAGCGTCACATGGATTGCATGTCCATCGGGAAGAATCCATATTCTCTGGGGCAAATGCAGTGCTCTCGGGGTCGCTGGAAGTGGCGATATCCTTTGCGGAATCATCACGGCATTCCTAGCTCAGGGAATGGATGCCGAAAGTGCGGCGGTCAACGGAGTGCTTGCTCACCGCCTCGCCGGCAGGCTTGCTTCGGACAAGGTCAAATGGTTCGACAGCGTAGGACTTGCATCGTATATCGGAAAGGCAGTCGATCAATTGTCTAGGAAGAGGGCGCTTTGATACAGATTTACCTTCTTTCGCTTGTTTACATACTTCTCGGATCAGGACTGCTTCTTGTTGAGCGCTACGGAGGAGACCTTCTGTTTCTGATTGATATCAAGAACAGCCTCTACCGAAACAGGCTCTGGCAGATGCTTCTGATTCCTTCTGGAATAGCGCTGTTCTTCGCTCTGCTTTTTTCTCCAGTTGATCCGGGCCCGATAATCCTCGGTGATCTGCTGCCTGCCATCACGGTTCTTGCATTGGTCATTCATTATCTTTTAAGCGTTCCGGGAAAGACTTTGGCAAGCAAGATCCGCAGGCTGTTTTCCAGGAACCCCGAGGACGATGATTTCCCATCGGACAAGGCTGACCAGGTTCTGGCAAGCACTGTCGGACTTGAGGACATCGATCAGCGCTTCGGAGGCCATTCCAAGCTCAGGCGATTTCTGGGCTGGGTGTGCCTTGTCACTGCGATCCTTCACTTTGTCTTTCCATCATTCGTGCTGATCTAGGGAGGTCTTGATGAACGAAAGGATAACAACTTCTGGAATCTGGACGAACAAGAGCCAGGTGTTCATAGGGAAGCGGGTTGAAAGCGGTGCAGTAGGCGGCCTATGGGAGTTCCCTGGCGGCAAGAACCGCTGGGGAGAAACGCCGCAGCAAACGCTTGAACGCGAGTTCGATGAAGAACTGGGCATAAGCATAGAAGTAGGCGAGAAGATATTCACTCATGACTTCGAGAACCGCGGAACGCTTTACCATCTTCAGGTGTTTTCAATCACAGCTGATTCCAGCCAGACTCCTGAATGCAGGTTTCACACTGAATTCCGATGGGTGGACATAAATGACCTTGATTCATATAAAATGGTACCGAGCGACAGAGCCTGCGTAGAGGCTATCGCTTCATGGATGGCACATAAATGAAGAAGGGATGCACTTGGTGCATCCCTTGATAAGCAGTTACATTCTTGTTCCGTCAGGAATTATTGCACCCTTGTGGATTACGATGATTCCATCATGGATGCTGTAGTTGTCAAAATCTCCCTCAGGGCGTGGAATGTCATCGATTCCGATCCTGCATCCTTCTCCGATGCGGGCATTCTGGTCGATAATGGCACGGCGGATGATTGTTCCCTTGCCGATGCCTACATTAGGAATGCCATTCTGGCGGTTCTCTGCCTTCTGCTCATCGGATTCATAGAACCCTGCGCCCATGCAGTACACTCCATCAAGCGATGCACCGCTTTCAATAAGGGTACGGACGCCGATGATGCTGTTCACTATGTAGGCATTAGTGATGATCGAGCCTTCAGAGGCAAGCGAGCATGATATGTTGCAGAAGTTCATCTTCGTGGCGGGCAGATGGCGGCGATGGGTGTAGATAGGCATCTCTTCATCGTAGAAGTTGAACTGCGGTTTCACCGAAGCCAGATCGAGGTTCGTTTCATAGAACGCCTTGATCGTTCCGATGTCTTCCCAGAACCCATCGAACAGGAAAGTTGCAAGCTTGCGGTGCCCAAGAGCCATAGGGATGATTTCCTTTCCGAAGTCATCCTTGTCATTGTCCAGCATCTGAACCATGCTCTTCCAGTTGAATACATAGATTCCCATTGAGGCAAGATACTCATTCGAGCTGCTGGCTTCAGTGCCAAGAGCTGTCTTGATATAATCAGGATTCACCTTGAACTGTGAGATATCCTCGGTAGAAGACGGCTTCTCGTAGAACTGAGTGATGATGCCATCATGATCGGTTCCGATTATGCCAAGTCCTGTGCATTCGCTGCGGCTGATGGGCTTGGCGGCGATGGTGAGCTCGGCTCCAGTTTCGATATGACGCTCAATCATCTTGTTCAGATCCATCCGGTAAAGCTGATCGCCGGAGAGCACGACGCAGTACTCAGGATCCATGTCAGAGAAGTGCTTTAGGTTCTTGCGCACTGCATCCGCTGTTCCCTGATACCATGTCGAGCTGTGGTATGTCTGCTCTGCGGCCAGGATCTCGACGAATCCATGACTGAAGGTATCGAACACATAGGTGTTGGAGATATGAGTATGAAGCGATGCAGAGTTGAACTGCGTAAGCACGTAGATCTGCTTAAGGTCGCTGTTGATGCAGTTGGAAATAGGAATATCCACCAGACGGTACTTCCCTCCGAATGGAACTGCAGGCTTGGATCTGTCCATGGTCAGCGGATAGAGCCGTGTTCCTTTTCCACCGCCGAGAATGATTGCAATGACTCTTCTTTTTCTAGGCATGCTTGCCTCCCTTTTTGGTAATTTGCCTGTACAATGAAATGTACTTCTTAGCTGAACTGTCCCAGGAGAAATCGCACTTCATTGCGTTTTCCCTGGCTGTGAAGAATTCAGGCGAATGATAGATGCCTGATGCCTTCCGAACGGAATCAATGATGGATTGCGGATTCACCGAATCCATCAGGATCCCATTTCCTTTCTCCGGATTGGAGAAGAGGTCGGTGATGCTGTCCGCAAGACCGCCTGTTCGGTGGGCAATCGGAATGTCGCCGTAGCGCAGCGAATACATCTGATTGAGCCCGCATGGCTCGTAATGGCTTGGCATCAGGAAGAAATCACCAGCTGCCTCTCCCATGTGGGCTGCTTCGTTGGAGAAGATCATGTTCGCCGAAAGGTTAGGGTGCTTGAGTTCCAGCGACCTGAGCTGGTCCTCATACTTGCTGTCCCCTGTTCCTATGATAAGGAACTGAAGCTTGCCGTCTGAAAGAAGCTGAGGCAGTGCCTCAAGCAGCTCCTCGATCCCTTTCTGCCAGGCGAGGCGTGATATCATTACGAACAGCGGTGCATCAGGATTCTGTGGCAGCCTGAACTTGATCTGGACCTGTGATTTGATCAGAGCCTTGCCCTCCATGTTCCCCTGTCCGAAATGCGAGCTCAGAAGAGGATCATTCTCCGGATTCCAGGCAGCAGTGTCTATGCCGTTGAGAATTCCTGAAAGCTCTGCCGAACGGCGTTCAAGGATGTCTTCCAGACCGCATCCCTGCTCGTGTCCTTGGATTTCGATGGCATAAGTCGGCGAAACAGTGCTGATCCAGTCACTGTAGATGAGTCCGCAGCGCATCATATTGATGTTCTCGCCATCCAGAAGATCGCGGTCGGTCTCTTCCATCGCATTGAGGAATTCAATCTTCGGGAAGACTCCCTGATATGCAAGATTATGGATTGTGAAAAGGGTTTTCGAATGCTTGAAGATTCCTGTTCTGTCCCGTTTGATCAGGAAAGGCAGCAAACCTGAGGTCCAGTCGTGGCAATGGAATACATCTGGAATCCAGCCGGCCTGGCTGCAGAATGCAAGAGCCGCCTTGGACAGGATGAGGAACCTGAGAAAGTTGTCCGGGTATGGTGTGAAGCTTGTGTCTCCGTAGATGCCTCTGCGGTTGCAGAAGAGGCTGTCGCAGACAAAATAGAATGTTACCTTTCCAAGTTTCTTCTGGCGGATATCGACCTGCCTGAAGCCTCCGAGAAGCCTTATCTGCACAGATGCAGCTTCTTCACCGGCTTCTGATGGAGACATATGATAGGCAGGAATCATGACCCTGACATCACAGGAGAGGAGAGACAAACGGGCCGAGAGGTCGCCAACGACATCGGCCAGCCCTCCCGACTTGCTGAACGGGACGGATTCGCTGGATAGCATAAGAACTTTCATACTTACATTACACCACTGTTGGGGGAATAAAGCAAGCAGGAAAAAGCGGCTCAGTGCTTTGTATATTCACCATAGCTGCAGCCTTCGAGGCCTTCGATGTACTCCTGGGCCTTGTGTGCTGCTATCGCGCCATCTGAGCAGGCGGTTGCCACCTGCCTGAACGGGGTGCTTCTGACATCTCCTCCGGCATATACTCCCGGCATTGATGTCGCCATGTCCTGATTTGTAATGATGTATCCTGATTTGTCCAGATCAAGCCCGAGAGCTGTAGCAAGAGCTGTCTGCGGCAGTATCCCGACGAAGCCGAAGACGGCATCAAAGCTTTCCTCTGTTTCTTCTCCTGTCAGGGTATTCTGCAAGACAACGCTAGTCACGTGCTTTGAATCCCCCTTGATTTCCTTGAGGACTGTCGAAAGCCGGACGGAGATCGAAGGTTTGGCCAGAAGGGAATCAACTATCTTCTTCTGGGCGCGGAACCTGTCGCGGCGATGGATGATCGTCAGCTTGTCCGTCAGCCCAGAAAGATACAGAGCTTCCTGAACGGCGCTGTCACCGCCTCCGACAACGAGGATCTTCTTGCCGCGGAAGAACGGGCCATCGCAAGTGGCACAGTACGAAACCCCGTGACCGGCGTATTCCTTCTCACCGGGAACTCCGAGCGGACGATGGATCGCACCTGTTGCAATGAGAACTGCTTTGGCTTCGTAAATTCCAGTGCTGGAGGTAATTGCAAATAAATTATTGTCTTTCTTGATTTCAGAAACTTCGGAATATTCAATCTTCGCTCCGAATTGCGATGCCTGCGACTCGAACTTCTGGGCAAGCTCGAAGCCCGTGATCCCTTCGCCGAATCCAGGGTAGTTCTCAATCCGGTCAATGACAAGAATCTGACCGCCTGGTCCCATTGCTTCAAGAACTGTGGTATCAAGCCCTGCACGGGCTGCGTAAGCGGCTGCACTTAGTCCTGCAGCTCCTCCGCCTATGATTGCGAAATCGGTTCTGATTGCATCAGCCATTTGGATTCTCCTCTCGTGTGCGAGCTTCAAGCGCGGCTTCGGCCTCGCTCTTTCTAAGGTAGGCAGGGCCTTGTCCTATATCATCAGGTCCCTTCTCATTAAACTGTGCAATGCCGAGTTCAGTCAAGGCCTGGCTGTATGAGCGGATCCTGTCATCGATGAAGAACTGTGCCTTTAGCACTCCCAGCTTCTCGACATCCATTGCAAACGGGCGGGCTGTGGAGCCGGTGAACAGAATTCTGTCCTGATCCTTCAGATAGGCAACCAGATCTTCAGGAATGCTGTCCATGTCAGGTGCAATGCGCTTGCCTCCCTTGAATGCCGCACTGTAGTAGCGTTGCTTGCGCGCATCGAGAAGTGGAACTACTGCTCCGTCGAAATCCTGCATGTTCCATGCAATCACATCCATGGTGGAAACTGAGGCCAGAGGCTTGTCGCAGGCAAATGCAATGCCTTTGAGCGCTGCCATTCCGATCCGCAGCCCAGTGAATGAGCCAGGTCCTCTTGTGCAGACAAGCAGATCCAGGTCTTTCAGTGAAAGCCCTGATTCTGAAAGCATCTGCATTATTGATGGCATAAGGCTCTCGCTGTGCTTGAGGCCTGTCCTGTTCATGCGAATGCTGAACTGGCTGTCCATTGAGACTGCTATCTCAAGCGTCTCATCGAAAGTGCAGACTGAAAGAGTGTTCATAGTTCAAGCCCCCTGATGTCTATGTCGCGGCTCTGATCTTTGTTGATTGCTATGTCGATGAATACGGTGTTGCGGGGGAGCATCTCGTCAATCTTCTCAGACCATTCGATCAAAGTGATTCCGTCGCTGTAAAGCATTTCCTCTCCGCCCATCATTTCGAACTCCTCGCAGCCCGAAATGCGGTAAAGATCCATGTGATACATGGGAATGCGGCCATCGTATTGCTGAACAAGCGTGAATGTCGGACTCACTATCGCTTCGGTGATCCCGAGCGCTTTTGCAATTCCTTTTGCAAGGACTGTCTTCCCGGCTCCGAGGCTTCCGCGCAACGAGACGATCATAGCGCGCTTTGCCTTCTGGCCGATCTTTTCACCGAGGGCTTCTGTGTCCTCTACGGTATTGCAATGATATTTCATTTCTATACTTCTTCGGCATGATGGCCTGCATCATGCTCCTGCTTCTCGATTTCCTCTACTTCGGCCTTTGTGTGGATCTCTTCTGAAATGACAGGTCCGAGCTTCTCGCCGGAAAGAGCCTCGTATTCATCCATCAGGTCCATCACCTGGGCATCGCTGCTGTCGGCTAGGCGAGCCTTCTCAAGAAAATACCTCGCCTTGTCGAAATCCTTCTCGGACAGATAGAGGTATGAAAGGTTCGCAAGATAGATCACGTTGTCCTCTTCCAGTTCCACTGCCATTGAAAGGTATTCCTTGGCCATTTCCTTGTTTCCAAGCTCCTTCTCGCAGATTGCAAGCTCGTTATAGGCCGCACCCACGTCCGGATTCTTTGAAACGCTTTGCAGAATGGCATCTTTTGCCTCTTGATAGCGCTCAAGGCAACGCAGCGCCCATCCTTTGATGTACCAGCCTTCCCATGAGCCCGGTTCGGCCTTAAGGAACTTTTCGATTATCTCAAGAGCCTTGTCCTCGTTGCCAAGCATGATCTGGTCGTAGGCGGCGAAAACCGAATTCTCCTGATCGATCTGGGTCTTCATGTCCTGCATCAGGCCCTCAATCTGCTTGCGTCTCTCTCCGGTCTCCATGTTCTTCAGGCTGTCCTGGAAGAACTCATAAGAAATCTCAAGGTCGTGGTGCCTGAGGTGGTAGCCGCCGAGCTCGGCAAGTATGTCCGAGTTGCCAGGATTGCGGTCAAGCCCTTCATGCAGAACCTTCACCAGCTTCTCGTCCCAGTCGTCGGCATCCTTGTGCCGCTTGTCATTGGCTGCATCTGCACTCTCGTTTGCATACAGCACGGCGAGGTTGATGTAGCTTTTCGGGCTGTGTCCGATGTTCTTGACTGCCGTGAGGATCTCTTCTGCAAAAGGGTAGTCCTTCGCATGGGTCTTGGCGATCCCTGCAAGCGAAAGGTCGGTTTCGACGTTCGGATGGATCATAAGCAGCAGGCTTCTGTAGTAGTCGTATGCCTTCTGTATCTCGTCCTTTGCCAAACCCTTGAACTCCGCCACGCTTTCAAGTTCAGATGGATCGGCGGCGAGAACCTTGATCAGCCCGGCGGCGATTGCCTCCACGGTGATTTCCTTCAGCGAATCCGGATTCTGCTGAATCTGGACAGGAATCGGGTACTTGACCTGATCTTTCAGAGCTTCGATCTTCTCTACGCTCTTGAGCGACAGAAAGCTTACATCAGAAAAAACTTCTTTCATAATCCACCTATGCAATATGACTGCTTGTCATCTGGTTTCACAAAAAAACCGTGGTGAGGACTTAATCTCTTGAACCTTAAGTTCAAGCTGGATGCCAGTTAGCCCCGGATTCTGATCCTAACCCCGCCTCGCGGCGGGAAGGTTCAATGCACCAAGGCTATGCCGCAAACCTATTGTAAAGTTTGAGCAAGAGAATATTACCTGTCACCACGGCAATTCCAACCTTATGCTATCATGAGTCGGTTTTTTTTTAAAGAGGTCAAGTCCAGTTCCTTTTCAGTTCGGCAGTTCGGCACAAACGTTATTTGCAGCTGCTTCTTGAAGTTCTTCAACCATTCTGCTGGTATAGGATTGTGGGAGATTTGATGATTGACCGAAAGGAATAGCAACAAAATCAGATTCCAAGGACTTTACATTGAATGTCTTTTTTGATATGTTTCTAAGAGTGCGCTTTCGCACGCTGATTTTTTGAATACGAAAAGAATAAGGTGGATAATATGGCACGTAGATGTGATATTTGCGGAAAGGGATCTCAGTTTGGGTGCATCGTTCCGAGAAAAGGACAAGCAAAGAAGAAAGGCGGTGTCGGACAGCACATCGGTGTTACAAAGAACCGTGTTTCTTATCCAAACATCGTTTCAGTGAAAGCAATGATTGACGGCGCTCCGAAGACAATTCATGTCTGCACACGCTGCCTCAGAGCAGGAAGAGTGGAGAAGGTCGTAAGCCAGAAGGCTGAGTGATCAGATTCTTATCCTCATGGATTAACCATGAAAATCAGGGGACTGCCGTACAGTCCCTTTTTTCATGCCTGGATTGTTCTTTTGATTGATTCATTGATGGACATTCAGGCTTCAAACTTGCAGGTCCTTGCTGTATAATCTCTGAAGAGAGGGATTGCTATGGGAATTTCCGTTCATGCATTGCCGCCTGAGGCGTTCTGGAATGAAATCAGCCTTGAAGGATTTGCAAAAGCTGTGGCCGCAGAGAACGACGGCTGCTCGATAGTTACTGTGCTGCCCGTTGAAGAAGCAAGGCTTGAAAAGCTTGAAGAGCTGATTGAACAGCAGGGACTGGAAGTGAAGCGGATTCTTCTTAAGCTTGCCTCAGAAATGGATCAGAGCATGATAGGCACCGAGACCGGAGTGGTGTACGTGTGCGAATGCTACGATGAAATAAAAAGCGCACAGGCCGGAGCGAGAATTGCAGCAGGCCTTTCGGATTCATCGCTGATGATCTGGAGCGTTTCGGACTTTCTACGGACAGTGGATTCTGCTATGGACCGCAATGCAGAGATAATCCAAGTGCTTAACTATGAAGATGCAATAGAGCTTCTGACGTTCCAAAGCCGTCCGCTGATGGCCCAGGCCCTGAGGCCTGCGATGAAGATGGGCATAACGATCCATTACAGATGTCTTAAGGATCCATCAAGCAAGGGAACGCTCATAGCTCCGGCGAAATCTCTCAAGCCATTCTGCGGAGTCAAGTGCATCTGCTCGATGAAGGGCATAACGCTGATCAGCGTCAATGATGCAGACAGCTCAATTGCAGAACAGATCTTCAATGCATTGAAGAATGCAAGAATAGATTTCCAGCTTCTTGCGAGAGCCGGAGGAGACAGCTCGCTGACATTCTCAGTGAACGACAGCCAGGCTTCGGCCTGCAGGCTTGCCATAAGAGGCCTGTTTCCATCATATGAAGCCTCTTTCAGGGTCAAGACCCAGAACGGGATATCCATCATCACCGCCCTCGGAGAGGGGATGGCGAAGAGTTCTGGCATGTGCGGAAAGTTCTTCGGTGCGCTTGGGGCCGCTCAGGTAGTTATAAGAGCCTTTTCGCAGGGGCTTTATGAGAAGAGCATATGCGCAGCAATCGACACGGCTCAGCTGCCGGTTGCGATAAGGTCGCTTGACACTGCATTCTTCGGGAACGGGAAAGTGGATCAGCTTCCTGAAATAAAGAACCGCAAGGAAGTGTTCGTAGGCCTGTTCGGAATAGGTATAGTAGGCACCGAGCTTCTGTCCAGGATCGATGACTTCAACCGCAAGGAGAAAGATCGGAGCTTGGTGGTGTGCTATATTGCAAACAGCACCAGATGCCTTGTGGATCTCGGTGGGATTGACCTGACAAGCTGGCGCAGCAGATTTGACTGCGAGGCTGTGCAGAGAAAGCCTGAGCTGCTGATGAATGCGCTTTCAGAGATACGGCAGATGCATCAGATTGCTATGGTTGACTGCACCGCCAGCGAAGAGATTCCCAACCTGTATGCCGAACTGATGGATAACGGAATCAACGTTGTTGCAGCTAACAAGCTCGGTGTGTGCCGTTCTCAGGAAGAGTTCGACAGGCTGTTCGAGTTTGCGAAGCTCCACAATACGCAGTTTGGCTTCGAGGCAACAGTAGGAGCAGGACTGCCGATCATCAGGACTCTCAGAGGCATGCTTCTCTCAGGCGAGGTGATCGATGAAGTACAGGGAGTGCTGAGCGGAACGCTGAGCTGGGTTCTTTCCAGCCTTGACCCTCAGCACAGCTTCTCTTCACTTGTGAAGCAAGCACGAACGCTCGGCTACTGCGAGCCGGATCCGAGAACAGATCTTTCCGGTCTGGATTCGGCGAGGAAGGCTGTAATCATCTCCCACTTCATCTGTCCTGGGCGGGCCGTTGAAGAGGTGAAGAGGGAAGAGCTTTTCCCTGCAGATCTTAAGGATGTCCCGCTGGAAGAGTTCTTTGCCGGGCTTTCAGCTATGGATGAGAAACTGGAATCATTGCGGGCAGAGGCCCAGGCGGATGGCAAGGTCCTGCGGTATGTGTGCACTATTTCAAGCAAAGGCAAGCTTGAATGCGGGCTTCAGAAGGTAAGCATCAGTTCTCCTCTGGCCTGCGGAATGCCAGGGGACTGTTCATCGGTGATTTATTCGGAGCAGTATGATGACGGCCTGTGCATAATCGGAGATGGAGCTGGAGCAGGGGTCACATGCAATGCAATTATGATGGACATCTGCAGGATAATGGAGTAGAGGAATATGGATTTCACTGATGAGAAAGAACAGGTAAGAGGCATCTCTGATGCTATATTAAGAGGTATGCGGTTCAAGCCGTCGGAATTCCCGACTGCGGGATTCGCAGCTCTCGGTTCAGCAGGCTCGATTGCTGAGCTTGCGTTCGAAGCGCTTGCTCCGTATTTTGCAGGAGACAGGCTGTTCGGAGAGCTGCCCGAGATCTGCTATGAGGCATTTGATTTTCCTATCCCGCTTGTTCAGAACGGGCCAAACTGCAGAAGGCTGGAGCTGGGCGCAGGGCCTGGGAAGAGCTATGCGGACTTCGGTGCAAGGTTCATGGCCTGCATAATGGCACGCCTCAAGCCGGATGCACTGCTCTCTGCGCAGTCTGAAGAGGCTTCATGGGCTGAGGCATTCAAGGGCCGCAGTCAGAAAATTGTGATTGGAGAGACCCCGGCTGGGGCGATCGCAGTCGACGGCCGCAATACGGCTTTCATAATGGGGCTGGCCGTTCCGTTTGTCTTTGCCTCAATGAGGGAAGCGATCATGGCCAATTCCAGATACCAGAGCCGAGAGGTGTTCCTCTCCAGCTTCATAATTCCCTCATCATGTCCTGAGTTGCTGGAAGCAGCTTTCTATGCCCGGGCGATGGGCGCACCGGTTGGGAAGGTGGTGGCTGCCGAACTTGGGGATCATGATATTTCGGATTTTCTCAGAGGCAGCGGACCTGCTCCAGAATCACTGGATGGACTTCTGACGTTCTTCTCAGCGAAGGATCTTCGCGAGAATCTTCAGGCATGGCCGTCTAGTGCTGACAGTGAGATTGATGCATGCGAAGCGGTCAGGGCTGAGCATTTCCCGGTTCAGCAGACAATTGTAGTCAGAAGCGGGCGGTGAACAAGGGATTGACCAAAATAGGAAAAAATGCCATCATGCAATTAGATTGCATACAATATAATTGAGTGCAACCAAAGAGGCAATTATGAATTTTTACGATTTCAATGCGAAGAAGCAGGATGGAACCGATGTGAATCTTGGGCAGTACAAGGGCAAAGTGGTGCTGGTGGTCAATACGGCGACCGAGTGCGGCTTCACTCCGCAATACAAGGAACTGGAGGAGATCTATCAGAAGCTCAATGCCAAGGGGCTTGAGATTCTTGATTTCCCATGCAACCAGTTCGGCGCTCAGGCTCCTGGAACGAATGATGAGATCCAGTCGTTCTGCACCCTGAAGTACCATACGACTTTCCCGAGGTTCTCGAAGATCGAGGTCAATGGAGAAGGCCAGATGCCGTTGTATGAATACCTGAAGTCCGAAAAGGGATTCAAGGGGTTCGATGTGCATCCGATTGCTCCGATCCTGAAGAAGATCCTTTCCAAGGCAGATCCAGACTGGGAGAGCAAGAGCGATATCAAGTGGAATTTCACCAAGTTCCTGATCAGCCGCGATGGAAAGGTCGTTGCGCGTTTCGAGCCGACTGCCAGCCTGAAGAAGGTCGAGAAGGCCATTGAAGAGCAGCTTTGAAAGACGATCGGTACAGTTCACTGAAACTTGACAGCCAGCTGTGCTTTCCTCTATATGCCTGCTCCAAGGAGATTCTCAGGCAGTACCGTCCGTTCCTGGATGAGCTTGATCTGACATACACCCAGTATGCCGTGATGATGGCTCTCTGGGAGGCTCCGG
>JAQUYU010000082.1 GCA_028691695.1 Sphaerochaetaceae bacterium
ATGACAATCCGTTCAAGGATGCGGTCTTCGATGGCCTGAATTTCAGATTCGAAAGCAGGCTCAAGTTCACGATAATGAAGATCAAGTTCAAATGTTCCGGCACAATCACCGAAGCCGGGGTGCTTGAAGCTGTTGCCGATACCGCATTCGGCAAGATGGCCGTTTCCGGTAGCAAGGTACCGGCCAAACCCTGATTCTTCTTTCTTACTTGATGTAAGAAATGTGTTGTGAAAAAGCCGTTTCGATGTTAATCTGATTCAATAGAAGGCAAATACGATGGCAAAGACAACACTTGGAACAAGAGAGAAGCTCGGCTACGCATGCGGGGAGATGGGCAATACCATTGTTTTCTCCTTCGTCAATTCGATCATTCAGAAGTACTATACCGATGTTGTGGGACTGACCGCTGCATCAGTGATGATCCTGTTCATCGTCGCCAGGATCTGGGATGCAATAAACGACCCTATCTGGGGAGGGTTCATGGACAGCCGCAAGCCTACTGCAAGCGGGCGGTACAAGAAATGGATGGTCCGGATGGCTGTTCCGCTTGCTCTGGCGGTTGTGTTCCTCTTCGTCAGGTTCCCGGGCCTTTCCCAGTCACAGTGCCTTGTTTATGCATATGCCAGCTACATCATGTTCGGCATGATGTACACGACCACCCAGATACCTTACGGTTCCCTTTCCTCGGTGATGACCAACGACCCTGATTCAACTTCGCAGCTCTCGCTGCTCAGATCGGTCGGAGGAGTGGTGATTGGCCTGTTCCCTATGATCGTCTGCTCGATGATCTTCACGACGAAGAACGGCGTGACTTCATACAACGGCTCGCTGATGCGCACTAGCTCGATCGTGTTCTCCTGCGCAATGGTAGTGTTCTATGTGATCTGCTACTTCTCCGTAACCGAGAGAATCAGGCCTGCAGACAGGCCAAGGCAGAAGGGCAGGGTATGGACCATCATAGGGTTCCTGTTCAAGGACCGGGCATTCATTGCAATCTGCATAGCCGGCATGCTTCTGCTTGCTTCCAACATGTTCACCCAGACATATTACCTGTACTTGTTCAACAGCTATTTCAATGCCTCTGGATTGTACCTTGCCGTGAACGTTGCAACGTACCTCCCGATTATATTCGTGCTTCCGTTCATGGGAAAGATTGTCAGGAAGATCGGCAAGTCCGAGATCTGCGCCGGCGGAATGCTGTTTGCCGGAGCGGTTCAGGTGATCTTGTATTTCATCCACACCTCCAGCCCATGGGTGTTCATCGCATTCACCTTCATAAGCAGCCTCGGGATGGTGTTCTTCATCCTTGAAGTCTGGGCGATGGTCAATGATGTGATCGATTACGTCGAGGTGAAGAAGCATTTCAGGGAAGAGGCCACTACCTATGCATTCTTCATGTTCACCCGCAAGCTCGGCCAGACGATAGCCGGAATCCTTGCTACTGCGGCTCTTATCTGGATCAAGTATCAGAGCGGGTCCGCTGTTCAGACCGCCGAGACTGTTTCAGGGATGTACTCGATTGCAATCATCATTCCAGCTGTGCTGTACATTGCAATAGGCCTTGTGCTCTGGCTTATGTATCCGATCACCAGATCAGAGATGGAGAAGCTTCAGGTCGAGAAGGAAGCAATCCGAGGAAAGGTCTGATAATGAAAAAGGCTGCCATCTCCGGCAGCCTTTCAGTTTTGTCACTTGCTCTTGCTGAACTTTCTTCTGATCTTCTCTCGAAGCTGTTCTGCCTTGAACTGCTTGTTTTCCTTCTTGATTTCCTTGTCGACCTGGCGTCCCGCCTTGCGAAGCTCCTTGGCTTCGGCTTCGATGCGATTCTGAATGTCTTCAGTCATGGCGGCCGCCACGGATTCCCTTATGTCCTGATGAACAGCGGCGCTGATGATCTGGGCAGCGATCTCTACGACTGCATCCTCGACTTCGGGTCCCTGGATGACCTCGTCGACTATTCCTTTCTGGACGTTACCGAAGATGATTGTATCAGGAATGTCATTACCGTCGGCGTCGATCAGCATTGTATCGTAATACCCGTTGTCGTCGGTGTCTATTGCAATGGTATCGATGCTTCCATCGCCTGTGACATCCATAAGCGCGATGTCTGCCAGTCCGTCTCCTGTGACGTCAAGCAGAATTGTGTTCTTGTCGCTGCCTTTGACCATGAGTCCCTTGAGATCGCGGTCGCCCCTGAGGGCGCTTCTGACTTCCTTTATTGTATACATTACAAACTCCTGCTAGAGCTTCGCTCTGCAGTATTAAGATAGCAAGCGGTTTTGCTGCCGTCAACAGAAAAATGAATACAGATGAATGATTTTGTCCCTTTGTCTGGAATTGATTCAAAGGTCAAGCACAACGACTTCCGCTTTGCAGTGGCATTCCCCATGACAGAAATCACATGGGAATGGGTCATCGATGTAGAAGTCGTCCAGGATGCCGTAGCTTCGGAATCCTGGTGCGAGATGAACTAGGTTGCGTGCAGGAGCCCATCCATTGGAGCGGACCCAGATTTCCATCATGGCATGGCGGCAGCCTCTGTCCTTGAGAGCTTGAAGCATTCTTGAAAAGAGCTCGGAGCCTATCTTCATGCCTCTGAAATCAGGGGATACTGCTATGTCTATGATGGTCCATAGGTCTTCGCCAGGGAAATCGCCTTGCATCTCTGTGAAGAAATCTGTTTTCCCATTGCTGTATGCCAATCCTCTTCTGGCTGCTGCTGCCCCTATGGCTTTGCCGCCTGACTGTGCGATCACTGCTTCCCCGTTTTGGGGAATCTGGCTGAATAACTGCTTCAGGGGCTTGAGGAAAAGAGGACTTGAAAGAATCTGTGAGCCAATCAATGAGCAGGCGGCATCCGAATCTTCGGGGCGGCCTTGGCGGAATGTTACTTGCTGCATATTCATACAATAAAGGTTTTGACGGATAATGTGAAGACGATTCGGGGTTACCGATTCGCCTTTCATGGGTTATATTAGATGAAGAGGTGAGCGATGAATCTAGAACTTGATCTTGAACGTTCCGGCTTTACGGTGGATGAGCTTTCCAAGGCTTTCAAGCCTATGAAGGAATTCCTTATGTACTACAGCTGCGCTATGGAAGTTGTGAAGACCAAGATCGATGTTCTGAACAGCGAGTTCGAAGTGAAGAACAGCCGCAATCCTGTGGAATCCGTGCAGTCGCGGCTCAAGGAGCCTGCAAGCATCATATCCAAGCTCGACAGGCTGGGGCACAGCAGGACGCTCAAGGATGCCGAGGCATACATCTTCGATATTGCCGGTGTGAGGATCATCTGCTCGTTCATCAAGGACATCTACATGCTTGCTGGCCTGCTGATGAAGCAGGAGGACATGAAGCTTGTCCGCATCAAGGATTACATCCGCAATCCCAAGCCGAATGGATACCGCAGCCTGCATCTGCTGCTTTCCGTTCCGATTCAGCTTTCAGACGGCAAGAAGGATGTCATCGTTGAAGTTCAGATAAGGACTGCTGCAATGGATCTCTGGGCAAGCATCGAGCACAAGATAAGCTATAAGAAGGATTTCCCCGGCAAGGAGAAGATCGTGCTTCAGCTGCTGGACTGCGCCAGCAAGATCAATGAGATCGATGACCGCCTTGAGAAGATCGATGAAGCTATAGAGGGAAGCGGGGATCTGACATTGTCAGAACGTATGTCCCAATAGGCGATCCTGATTTTGCTGCAATGACGCTGCATTTGGACTTGAACAGGAAGTAGATCCTCCTGTTCTCCTCGTCAAGGGTCTCATAGTTTCCCTGTCCTTTGGAGAATACGATATCGGCCTCTGAGAAGAGCTTCTGGAATTCATCGGTGCATTTGAACACAGGGGTTCCCGGTGCATGGGAGCCGCTTTCAATGATCTGCGCGAAATCCTCTATTCCTGAATCCAGGGCTTCTGAAAGCGTCACATCATTGATCACAGGGATTGATCTTGCTGCATAGTACTTCTTAATGCCCTTGGGAAGCATCGAAAGCAGGACTGCGTCGAATACGCTTTCGCCAGCATTGTCGCCGATCAGCAGGAATGATCCGGCTTTGTCCAGGTCTTCCCTGAAGCTTTCATAGGCAGGCGTGAAGAAATGCTGGTCCAGCTCTGCGGCTATTGTGTTCTCAAGATCAGGGTTTGCCACAAGCGCAGAATCCAATGTGTTTCCTATAGCGCTTGCCTTGAGCGCCATTAAAAGAGGGTCGCTGCTGTGTCTTATTGCTTTCTCTACTGCCGGGCGAAGCTTCCAGGCTGTGTCCATGTCCTTTTTCTTCGCTGGCAGGAACGGATCCTGGACTCCTGTTATCTCATAAGCGATCTCATGGATCTTCTCTGCAATAAGAGGAGGGTTGCGGAACTCCCGGTAATCCTGGATTACTTTCATCATCCTGTCCATGGCAAGTTCTGTCTGCTCTTCAGAAGCTCCGCACATCCTGCATTCGTTGAGGGTCTGGTTCAATGAGCAGCCCAGGCATTCCATTGTTACTTTCATTTCTGCGATGATAAGGCTTTCTTTCTTACTGGTCAATGCGGGATACAAGGCGTATCCTTGTCTTCTCTCCCATCCCGTATGAGATGCCTGATGGCGTGCTGCGATCTTCTGGGTTGTGGATTTCAATTATGTCATAGCGTCTGAGGGCATTGAATCCTGCCTTTTCGGCATGTCTGTCATTTCTGTCTGCCGAGAATGGGAACCGCTTGGTCCCATCGCATAGCAGGTAGCGCACTCGCCCTGACTTGTTGAGCATCTCTTCGGATACAACGGTGGCCTGAAGTCTCATCGGCGGTGCTATCTGAGTGCGTTTCATTATGAAATAGGTCATCTTCAGCGATTCGCGGACGAGGCCTGCGGCTTTGGCCAGAGATGAAACCGGCTCGATCGGTTCCCAGATTATCTCTGCATGGCAGGTGTTCGATGAGCCTGCCTGAAGAGCTGGGCATCTTTCTTTGCTGCGGCATGGCGCGATGGCTGTGAATCCATCGCTGCATATGGCATCCCTGACTTGGATGAGATCACGGCTTGTGTCAAGAAGCGCCGGTTCCATCATGAAAAGGAATCCGTTTTCTGAAAGATGCGATGCCGCTCTGCTTACGAATGCTGCTCTTCTTGAAATCCGGTCTGGCAATCCAACCCACATTTCATTGAGCAGGTGACTCATCACGATGCAGTCGTATGTACCTTCGGGTTCGTAATCCTGCAAGTCTGCTGTTATTGTGTCTGCTTCGCTTCCGATGATGGCTGCTGCTGTCTTCAGCGCTTTGCTGCTGGTATCAACAAGCTTGAACGAAGCGTTTCTCTGTCCTATTGCATCTGCTATCGCTGCAGATGCAGCTCCTGGTCCTGCTCCGAGATCGAGGATCCGCGGCGTCTGGAATGAATCAAGGATTCCAGGTGCCGATGAGAGTGCTATTGATGCCTGAAGATAAGATATCGGCCAGTAGTAAAGAATATACGCTCCTAATGATAGAGAATCGAGCATGTATTTGCTTCCTGCCAGCTCGCGGTCTCCTGTCAGTCCTCTCTGCAGCTTCAATAGTGCCTGACTGGCTCTTGCAACTTCTCCTGATGTAAGACGGGATCCGCTGGCTCCCCCTCTGAATATTGAGATCAGCTGCGGTATATGTGTCTTAAGCTGTCTTTCGCTGTTTTCTATGCTCATGCGGAAATTTTATTATCAATGATTGAAAAAAAGCAACAGAAAATGGTTATTTTCCAATAATCCTTATCCGCAAGTAATTCCGAAGGTCATCAAAGGTACGAAAAAGTCGTCAAAGGTCATGCCGAAGGTCTCTGAAGGTATGAAAAGGTCGTGCTAATGTTTAAAATTTGATTATGATGTTTTTGTGTAATCTGTAGCTTTTTCGAGCATTTGATGCTATGATAAAAAAGGTTTATTGGAATGAGCTTAAGGGGAATAACCATTGGAGGTTCTGATGGAAAGAAAGCTCGTGCTCCTGGTCGATGATGTCAAACTCAATCGAATGCTTCTTGTCAGGATGCTCAAAGACGATTATGAACTGCTCGAGGCCGAAAACGGTCTTGTTGCTCTTGATATTCTGAAAAAGCATGGAGCCGGAATCAGTGTTGTCATATTGGACATCGGAATGCCCGTTATGGGCGGTTTCGAGGTTCTTTCTGAGATGCGCAAGGATTCTGTGCTTTCACAGATACCTGTGATCGTTGCATCAAGCGATACCGATTCTGCTACCGAAGCCGCCGCACTGGCAGCCGGTGCATGGGACATGATAAAGAAGCCGTATGATGCGGCAGTACTGAAGCACAGAGTCCAGAACGTCCTTAACATTACAGAAAACATCAAGCTCAGACAGGAAGTTGCCCAGCTTCATGAGCATGACGTCATGCAGCGGCGGCTGTCTGCAATAATTGACAACATGAGCGGAGCCGTCGGAATGACCGAATTCTGCAAGGACGGGCCCAAAGTATTCTTCCGCAACCAGCAGTTCTACAAGCTGCTTGGGGCAGATCCCGGCGATGCTCATCCGGATCCTTTCACTCTGACTTCCGATGATGAAGAGCAGAATCAGCTTTTCAGAGGTGATTTCGAGCAGACGCTTGCCACGGGAAAGCCGGTGGAGCGTAATCTCAAGCTTAAGAATGCATCAGGCAAGGATATCTATGTCAGGGCTGTTATTTCAAGGATTCCGTTCGATTCGTTGCCAAATCCTGTTGTGATGGGACTGTTCGAGGACATAACAACTGAGAAGGAAAGGGCGGAGAAGGAACGCCTCGCAAACGAAAAGATCCGCTATTATGCCGAGATGGACAGTCTTACAGGGGTGTTCAACCGACGTAAGTTCTGCCAGGCTGCGCATCAGCTGATGATTTCGAATCCAGCGACTGACTACGTTATCGTGATGAGCGATATCAGAGGATTCAAGCCGCTCAACGAGCTGCTCGGCGTGACTGCATGCAACCACATGCTCATTCAGATCAAGGATCACCTGATGGAGATGGTTGACTCAAGCTGTGTGTTCGGTAGGGCAGGTGGTGACCATTTCGTGATCTGCATGCCGCGCAACATGCTGGATCTTTCGATGATAGAGAGGAATGCAGCCCCGACGTACCTTGATGTCTCAAGCTACACTGTTGTCCGGATGAGGTTCGGGATATATGAAGTCTCAGACAGGGAAATGCCTGTCGAGATCATGTTCAACCGTGCCCAGCAGGCATCTAATTCACTTGTTGACGATGTGCTCAAGACCTATGCATTCTATGATGACAAGGTCAAATCAACGACTCTTCTGGAGCAGAAGCTCACATCCGATATGGAAAAAGCGCTATCAGAGCATCAGTTCAAGGTATTCCTGCAGCCGGTTGTAAGCAATGCTTCTGGCAAGGTAGTAGGTACGGAAGCTCTTGTGAGGTGGTTCCACCCATCCCTTGGAATGATCTCGCCCGGCGTGTTCATCCCATTGTTTGAACAGAACGGATTCATCGTGAACCTTGACAAGTACATGTTCGAAGAGACATGCAGGATCCTCGCTCAATGGAAGGAGAAGGGGGATGACGAGACCTATATATCCGTGAACCTCTCCAGAAGAAGCATCTTCGGAAGCGACATGGTGAACTACATTTCCGCATTGGCCAATAAATACGGCATCAATCGCAGGCTCCTGAAGATTGAAATCACCGAATCAGTTCTTGCCAGAAACCAGGAACGGATCCAAAGCGTTCTTACCCAGTTCCATCAGGAAGG
>JAQUYU010000083.1 GCA_028691695.1 Sphaerochaetaceae bacterium
TACCGGCAATCCAATAAGAGAAGACATAAAAGATGGCGATGCACAGAGGTTTGGCCAGAAAAACGGACTAGAGAAGGGGATTCCCGTGGTGCTTGTGCTCGGGGGAAGCCAGGGAGCGGTGAAGCTCAATGAGACGATTGCTTCAGGGATGAGCCGCCTTTACCCTCTGTGCCAGGTTGTTCTTCAGACCGGAAAGGGCAAGCTGCTTGGGCATGCTATCAAGGGGCTTTTCCAGTTCGAGACGTTCGACGACGATCTTGGCGATGCGCTTGCTGCTGCCGATCTGGTCGTGAGCCGGGCAGGTGCAGGTGCGATTGCCGAGCTTTCATCATTGGACAAACCCGTGATCTACATCCCGCTCGGTCTTGATGCCTCCCGCGGAGACCAGATTGCAAATGCACGGGCCGAAGAGGAAGCCGGCAGGGCAGAAGTGACTGACTATGAGAAAGCTGTTGAAAAAATACTTGAATTAATCGATAATGAAAGCCAGCGAAAGAGCATGTCTGAAGCCTGTGCAAGCTCGCCGGTGCGAGACAGTGCTCTTGAGATCGCTAAGATAGTCCTGGAGGTTGCTTCTGATGGCTCTGAATGTCGTTGACTGGGTGATAATCGGTCTTTCCGTTGTCGGTGGAATAGGTGCAGCATACAAAGGATTCTTCGATGAAGTATCAAAGAAGCTGGGAATCATCCTAGGCATCTGGCTCGGAATGGTGTTCACCGGACAGCTTGTCCCTGTGATCCAGAACGGAACTGGAATAGGCAGGCTTCCTGCTGTCCTTATATCGTACTTCGCTCTTTTCATAGTGATCTACATCCTTGTTGCTGCCGTCGGCACAATCCTGGGCAAGCTGTTCCAGAAGCTTTCGCTTGGGTTCGTTGACCGCATGTTCGGCTTCGTGCTTGGAATCGCAGAGACAGCAATAGTGCTTTCAGTGTTCTGGCTGCTGCTTTCATCGCAGAGCCTCATACAGCTCGGCTCATCATTTTCTGACAGCTGGGTGATAACCAATATTCTGGACAAGCTCATTACGCTTGGCAAGGGGATCATCGGTGCTTGAGCAGGTAAGGTCAACGCAGCCTCAGATTGCAGACATCCTTTCATGCCAGCTTGAGAACCATGACCTTCCCAGCACGATGCTGTTCTCAGGCCCGCGGTTCTCAGGCAAGATGCACTGTGCCTATCAGCTTGCACGGGAGCTTTCAAGTGTCAAGGAAGGCAGCCTTGCAATAAGCTCCAACCGTGATTTCCAGTATCAGATTGATTTTGCAATTGAATGCTTCCGCTCTTCTCCGACGGTAAGCACCTGCGATTTCCTGATTGAGAACATGGATATATTCCTCGGACAGTTTCACAATGCCCTGGCAACGGACGACCGTGGCCAGAAGCCCTACGACTGCGCAGCACAGATAGTGGAGCTCATGCATGACATACGCAAGATCCCTGCCGAAGAGCTGAACAGCTGGGCTGACAGCCTGAGCTCTGCTTTCCAGGATACTCTCAAGGCTCTTGGATCGCAGAAATACCAGAAGAAGAACGGAATCCTCACAATAGACCAGGTCAGAAGCATCCAGGAATGGTCATACCTCACGAATATGGGGAAAGGAAAGAAGACGATAATTCTTGAAGGCATTGAAGATGCAAACGAATCCACACGCAACAGCCTTCTGAAGATTCTCGAAGAACCGCCAGAAGGAACCGTGTTCATTCTGATTACCCAGTTTCCTGAAAGAATGATGAATACTATTCTTTCTCGAACAAGAAGATATCTCTTTTCTCCGATATCTTCCGAGGCTAAATGCAAGCTTCTTCGCACGCTTGGGCAGACTGACAGCAATAGCTCAGAAAGCCTTGAGGATTTCTTCATCAACTCTGTTTCAAGCAAAGTCCCTGAGCTGAACAAGCTTGCTTCTGGATTCATAAACGATCCTGATTTCGACCTTCTTGCATTGATCAGCAAGGTGGAGGAGACGAAGCTTTCCGGCGTGTTCTTCAAGGCTCTTGCATCCGAAGTGGAAGATGAATTCCGATCGGGAAGGATTTCCGCACACAAGGCATCAGCTATGCTCGGAAACATAAGCTCCACAGCCTCAAGGGCAGAAGTATTCAACCAGAACCCGAAGCTCACGATCGAAGGGCTGTTCTACCAGCTTCGCGACAAGGAGCTTAGATAGATGGACAAATTCCTTAAGAAAGCATCTGAAAAGCTCAGCCTGCTGGATCCCAGCCAGACTCAGAAGCTGTTTGCGGACATGCTTGAGGCAACTGACCTCAAGGACAGCATCCTTGATTCTTTTTCCGATGGCATAATCCTGATCAACGAGAAGCAGATCATCTACTACCAGAACAAGAGCGTGTCCAGCCTTATTTCGGTCAACTATTCTAAGAAGTACCGCTTCAGGACGCTTCAGAGCCAGATAGTCGATACGGACATCACGGATTTTCTTTCAAGCTTCTGGACTTGCAAGGACAAGAAGAGCACTTGCTCCAAGGAATTCACCTATCAGAACGGAGAGAATGTAAGGATAATCCAAATCCAGGTCTTCCGGAATTTCACTGTTTTCCATGGTCACAAGTGCGATATGATCCGGATCTCGGACATCACTGCCCATCGCATCGAGGAGAACAGGCTCAAGAGAAGCGAGAGCCTTGCCCAGATGACTACGATGGCAGCTGGAGTTGCGCATGAGATCAAGAATCCGCTTGGCTCGATAAGCCTCTATCTTCAGCTTCTCAGACGTGAGTACAAGAAGCACGACAGCCTTACAGGAGCTCAGGCAGAAAAGTACCTTTCAGTGATTTCCGAGGAAATAGACCGCCTGAATTCGATTGTAGTGGACTTCCTTTTCGCAGTCAGGCCGCTTACAGTGAACCTTGCCAAGGAAGACATCAACAGCCTTGTTTCGGATATTGCAGCCTTCGTTCACCCTGAACTGGATCAGTACAAGATGAAGCTTGAGCTCAAGCTCGAGCCGGGGCTTCCTAAGCTTGAGATTGACAGCTCGCTTTTCAGACAGGCAGCTCTGAACATGATCAAGAACTCTATACAGGCAATCCAGGCCCGCTATCCCTCCGATCTTTCAAAGGGAATCCTTCAGATTGAAACGAAGCTGTCCAACGACAACGTTGATGTCGTATTCTCAGACAATGGCTGCGGCATTCCAGAGAACCTGATTTCAAAGGTCTTCGAGCCGTATTACACTACGAAGGATACGGGAACAGGGCTTGGACTGACTGTTCTGTTCAAGATCGTCAAGGAGCACCACGGCGATCTGAACGTCATATCGAAGGTGAACGAAGGCACGGCTTTCATTATTTCATTCCCGGTTCCGCGGGATGAGAGGATGAAGCTTCCATCGAAGACTTCCGGCGAAGAAGAGAAGGTAGTTTATGAAGAGAACGATTCTGATAGCAGATGACGAGAAGAATATCCGTGAAGGGCTTGCCCTGGCCTTGGACGATTATGACTGCCTTCTGGCCTGCGATGGCGAAGAGGCATGGAAGACCGTCAACGAAAAGCATGTCGATCTTGTGATTTCCGATCTCCGCATGCCGGTAATGTCCGGCGACGAGCTTCTCAAGAAGATAAACGGGGCCTATCCTATGATTCCTGTCGTGGTCCTCACAGGGCACGGCACAGTGGAAGCTGCTGTCGATTCCATGAGAAACGGAGCAGTGGACTTCCTGACCAAGCCTGTGAACATCGACCATCTTGAGCTTCTGATCAAACGGACTTTCGCCAACATGGACGTGATTGAGCAGAACAATGCAATGTCACGCGAGCTTGAAGAGCTCAAGAAAGGGCAGAAATACAGCAAGATCATCGGAAACAGCACAGCTGTGAAGAAGATGATGGCAACAATAGAGCAGGTCGCTCCAACGGATTCTACAGTTCTGATAACAGGTGAAAGCGGAGTGGGCAAGGAGCTTGTAGCCGACGCCATCCATTCGCTTTCGAAGCGGAAGGACGGTCCGTTCGTGAAAGTCAACTGCAGCGCTCTTGCCGAGACTTTGCTGGAAAGCGAGCTGTTCGGGCATGAAAAGGGCGCCTTCACCGGTGCCATTGCCCAGAAGAAGGGACGCTTCGAGCTTGCCGACGGAGGAACCATCTTCCTCGACGAGATCGGTGAAATAAACCAAAGCGTCCAAGTGAAGATTCTCAGAGTCCTCCAGGAACATGAATTTGAGAGAGTAGGCGGGGAGAAGACACTTAAGGTCGATGTCAGGATTATTGCCGCAACCAACCGCAATCTTGAGGAAGCCATTGCAAAAGGGACTTTCCGTCAGGATCTGTACTATCGCCTCAACGTTGTATCCATCAAGGTTCCGCCGCTTAGAGAAAGGAAGGAGGATATACTTCTTCTTTCTACGGAGTTCCTTTCTCGCTTTGCCAAGAAGAACAGCAAGAACGTCGATGGTTTCACTGCCAAGGCTAAGTCCATGCTGTTCAACTACGACTGGCCTGGAAACATCCGGGAGCTTCAGAACTGCATAGAAAGCGCAGTAGTCATGACTAAGCACAGCGTCATAGATGTCGATGACCTGCCTTCCAAGATAGCTCAGAGCGGTGAGAACAAGGATTTCATCCAGATTCCTATCGGATCGACTCTTGATCAGGCGGAGAAGATCATTATCGCGAATACACTCTCCCATACAAGCGGAAACAAGACCAAGGCCGCTGATGTGCTTGGAATCGGACGAAAGACACTGCTAAGGAAGCTCCAGGAAGAAAGCAATGAGTGACCTTCCGGGAATTTATGATTTCTTTGATGAAGGCGGCATACTGTCCAAAGCTTTCGATGGCTTCGAATTCCGTGACGGCCAGCTGCAGATGTCCTTGCTTGTCCAGAAGGCATATGAAGAGAATGCAATCGCTGTGATCGAGGCTGGAACAGGAATAGGCAAGAGCTTTGCTTACCTTGTCCCCGCTCTTATCAATTCCCGCAAGCATGATGAAATCGAGAAGACCGTGATCGCAACGGCAACTAAGAACCTTCAGCTTCAGCTTTCAAGCAAGGATATTCCTCAGCTTTTCGATGCTTCAGGAGAAAGCTGCAATGTCTGCGTGCTTTTCGGAAGGTCAAACTACATATGCATTAGACGCCTTGAGGAAATTCTCCGTTCCGATCCTTTGTTTTCCGACGATCAGGACACTGAGATAGGCAAGCTGAAGCATTTTGCCTCCGAGACAGAGACAGGGCTTTTCCAGGATATCCATTTCAGGATTTCTGAAGAGCTTATTTCAAGCTGCTCCAGCGACCCGGACTTCTGCTACGGCGGAAAGTGCCCTTACATGCGTGAGTGCTTCTATTTCAAGGCTAAGAGGGCTGCCACAAGGGCTGACATCATCATCACAAACCACCATCTGCTTTTCACAGATGCTGCCAGCCGCATGGAAAGCGGATGCGAGTATTCATCAGACGGAGGCGTTCTTCCTGCCTTTTCAAGGCTTGTCATCGATGAGGCTCACAATATCGAGCAGAATGCCACTGATCTGTTCTCAGGCGTCTACAGCGGATACAACGTGAGCCGTCAGATGAATCACATCCTTGCAAACCGCTATGGCAAGAACGAATCGATGCTTGATACCCTTGGACGGTTCTGCACCGATGATACGAGCGTTCCTGCAATCAAGGAACAGGCGAACAGCCTGAAGATCAAGATGTCCACTCTTGATGTGTTTTTAAGCTCCCTTCTTCAGGACAGGAAGCTTACAAGCCTTCTTATTCAAGATCCGAAGAGCGAAGGCCTTGCCCCTTTCTATCCTGTTGCAGAGGAAGTTGTCAAGCAGGCTTCTGTTCTAGTAAGCATGATGAAGGATTTTGCCAAGAACCTGAAGTATTCCGAGGATGATGAGCTTTTCGTTGACGGGTTCACCTCTCTTGTTTCCCGAGTCAATTCAGCATTTGCAACGCTTGAGCAGTTCACCGACAAGGATCATTGGACTGATGATGTGCATTTCATTCGTGCAACCCGGGTAAAGAAGGAATTAGTGTTCGAGATCTGCATTTCGCCTGTTTCAATAGCGGACAAGATGCGACAGAGCATATTTGCAAAGCTCAAGACGGTGATCTGCACGAGCGCGACTCTTAATCTCAACGATGATTTTGCATACTGGAGCTCCCGTGTCGGTCTTCCTGCAACTGACAGGCAGGTGCTGAAGCTTACTGTTCAGTCGCCTTTCGACTATGAGCATTATCTTCTCCTTCTTACTCCCAGCGATGCACCTGAGTTCAAGGAAAGCGAAAGCGAGGCCTTCACTGCATATGTGGCATCGGCAACGCTTGAAGCCATTTCAAGCTCAGGCGGCGGGGCGCTTGTCCTGTTCACAAGCTATAAGATGATGCAGGATGTATATGCACGGATTCATCTTGATATTGAGAAGCAGAAGATCAATACAATGATTCAAGGAACTCTTGGTCGTTTCCAGCTTCTGAAGGATTTCAAGGAAGATGCCGATAGCGTGCTTTTTGCAACAAGCAGCTTCTGGGAAGGCATTGATGCTCCAGGAAATACTCTTCGTCTTGTCATAATTGTGAAGCTTCCGTTCCAGGCACCTACCGAGCCGATTCTCAAGGCTAGGGTGCGAAGGATCGAGGAAGAGGGCGGAAGCGGATTCTTCCAGCTTTCTCTTCCTGATGCGACTATGAAGCTCAAGCAAGGCTTCGGACGCCTGATAAGGAACAAGACAGACAAGGGAATCGTCCTTATCCTCGATTCAAGGGTAATCACGAAGAACTATGGCCAATACATGCTTCATGCTCTGCCGCCTAGCTACAATCCAGAGACTGATACAAAAGGAATTTCTGACAAGATCGAGAATTTCCTCTTCTCAGGTGGCAGATAGATGAATCTTTTCATAAGCTGCATATTCATCGGCCTTGGAGGAGCTGCTGGTGCAATCCTTCGCTATCTGTTCGGTCTTCTTCCTTTCAGAAACCCAAGCGGGTTTCCATTGACAACTCTTGCCATAAATGTGATAGGAGCTTTCATCATCGGCCTGGTAGTTGCACTTGCCCAGAAGAATCCTCTTCTCAGTCCCAACCTGATCCTGTTTCTCAAAGTAGGGGTCTGCGGGGGCTTCACCACTTTCTCGACTTTCTCGCTTGAAACCTTCAAGCTGCTTGAAAGCGGCAATCCTTGGATTGCTATTTCATATATTGCGTCAAGTGTTGTACTTTGCGTTCTTGCGGTGTATAATGCCTTGAAATTAGCAAGCTGAGGTATTCTGATGGCAGATTCAAAATCAACGATAGCTCCTCCAGACAAGAAGCTCAGGCATTCCGCTTTCGCATTCATAGTCCTGATGGGATTCGTGAGCATGGCTTCGGACATGACCCACGAAGGTGCTTCAAGCATAATGGGTGCTTTCCTTTCCATGGCTGGTGCTTCTGCCGCCGCCATTGGCTTCGTATCAGGACTCGGGGAGTTCATCGGTTATTCGCTTAGAATCGTATCCGGAATATTTACTGACAAGACAAGGAAATACTGGCCGATGACGATTATTGGCTATGTTTTTGATTGCATTGCAATTCCGGCTCTGGCTCTTGTTCCTGAGGGCGGATGGGTTCTTGCCTGCTTTCTGATTGTGCTTCAGCGAACTGGAAAGGCAATCAAGAAGCCTGCAAAGGACACTTTGCTTTCTTTTGCTGTGTCACAGACCGGTGCAGGAACTGGATTCGCCATCCAGGAGATGCTTGACCAGATCGGTGCTTT
>JAQUYU010000084.1 GCA_028691695.1 Sphaerochaetaceae bacterium
AACATGGAAGATGACCTGCAGGAGGAGGCGAGGGTGTTCTTTGAAGCTTTCAAGGGAACTCTCAAGCCTTCTTACAGCGCCTGCACTTCCACCGTAGAGAAGCTCTGGCTGGACACGGATGGCATCACGACTGCTATCATCGACGGTGTAAGGTTTCACGGCCGTGTACTTGAGAACCTCAAGCCGGACACCGTTGTATTCCCGTATTCGGCTACATCGGGCAATGCTCTTGAGAAGATCGACCTCGAGCAATATGGCTTCATGGCTGAGTTCTTCCGCGAGACAATCAAGCGCGAAGCCCTGTCGGTTGCACTTCAGGCTGGACTTGATTTCTATCAGGCCAAATCCGGGATACCGCATCTGTACAGCATCAACCCAGGCTCTGGAAGCGACGGCCGCTGGGATGTGAGCGACCTCCATCCTCTCTATGATGTCCTGCATGCCCAGACAGAAACAGAAGCCTGCGTGACTGAATCGTCATGCATGCTTCCAAACAAGACAATAGCTGGAATATGGTTCTCAAGCGAGAAGAAGTACAGCAACTGCGGCTCATGCCCGAGAAAGCGCTGTCCTGAGCGTCAGACTCCCTTCATGGGCGGCTGATCATTCGAACATCATGTTCTCAACGAACAAGTCCTGGAATTCCTTCATCCCCGAAAGCTCGATGTACTGAGCGCTCTTTCTCATCTTTTCCATCTTGCCCATGCACTGAGGATCAAGCAGCGTCATCATTGCGCCTCGCAGCGAAGTGTTGCCGGATGGCTTGACCATTCCTTCCCACTTGCTCGAGAGCAATCCAATCCGCATCGCGCTTTCTGCTCTCATGTACGTTCCGAATCCTCCAGCCAGGTATACGTGCCTTACATCATCCTCGGTCAGCTTCGCTTGTCTGAGGAGCGTCTGGATGCCTGAGAAGATCGCTGATTTGGCAAGCTGGACTTCTCTCACGTCTTTCGGGACAAACACCACTTCCTCGCCAGTATCAAGCCCAAAATGCTTAGTGAGCGAGAAGTCCTCTTCAAGATAGCCTGTATCGTCCACTTCTCCGAGATCGAGCAGCAGAGCCATCGTATCAATGACTCCTGAACCGCATATTCCCACTGCAGGCCTGTCTTCAATGGTGGTGATTCCACTTCTGTCGACGTGGCTAATAGCACCAGGGATGCTGCCTGTTCCGCAATGGATCGATGCTCCTTCGAAAACAGGCCCGGCTGCCGCCGAGCAGCAGAGCAGCTTGTCTCCGGTCCACAATGCCATCTCACCGTTTGTTCCAAGATCAAGGAACACTGCCGGTTCTGGCTGCTCAGTGATAGCCGTACAGTACAATCCTGCGGTGATATCGGCTCCGACGTAGCTGGATATGCCTCCAATCAGCGTCACTTTCATCTTCTCGAAGCCGCTGATCCCGAGTTTCTCTCCGGTCATCTGCTGTGGATCGAGGAACACCGGCACGAACGGTGCAACTGCGATTGTTCGTGTTTCAGCTCCTGCAAGCAGGTGCAGCATAGTGGTATTGGCTCCGACAGTCATCTCTGTAACTGTGGCAGGTTCAATTCCAAGCCTTCTGCACAGCTTGCTCCCCATCCGTGAAAGCTGTCCTGCTATCAGCTTCTGAAGCACTTGCGTACCGTCGGGATTCTCCGATGCGAAGCTGATTCTAGAAATAACATCGGCTCCATCGATGGCCTGTGCATTCATTTCAGCTTCGAATCCTAGGATCTTCGCTGTTGCCATGTCCACGATCATCATCACTACCGTCGTAGTTCCGATGTCAACGGCAAAGCCTCGCTGCCCCGTCTTCGTCCTGTCAGGATTAAGGTTCATGCTCTGCTCGAACTCGGTGCAGATCTTCTGCTCTCCCGAATCAGGCACTTCGACTTCAATGCTTCCTTTGAACTTGGTCTGGCATGCCAGGACGTAATCCTTTCCATTTAGAAGCACTCGGCACTTGCCGCATCTTCCTCTTCCGCCGCAGACGGCAGATGGGAATTCGATTCCTCTGTCTTTCAGTGCCTGTAGTATTGTAGTTTCCTTTTCGGAATAAAGCTTTATTTTCATGTTGTTCATTATCACCTAATCACGGTACATGGTCAAATGTTTTAGATTGCAGTGGCACTGCTGTTTATTTCGTAAAGCGTGAAAATTGAATGTCCCCTCGGCGAAGCATCAATGTCATTCGCCGAAAAACTGTTGGACAATGAAAGAATATCAACTATAATCCAAGTCATGAGAGTTTATTCGTACATCCGCCTTACAGGAAGCGACAATGATGCCAGATTCTATCAGGATCAAGTGACTGCTTTCGCTTCTGAGAACAAACTTGGAAAAGTTCAGTTCGTAGTGGAGCAGACCAGCCTGGTGAAGGACTGGGAGAAAACACAGCTTGGCATACTTGCGAACGAAGTTTCCAAAGGCGATCTTGTAATCGTGCCGACTCTGATGATGTTCTCCCGTTCGCTCATTCAGGTATGCGAGATAATGCGTTTCCTCCATCGAAAGGAAGTTTGGATTGCTGCGATTGACCAGAAGCTCACGATAACCGGAGAAAAGAGCGAGTTCAACTCAGGGATCATCACATGCCTCGGGTTCGTTTCAGAGTATGAACGCAAGCTTGTTTCAATCAGGATGAAGGAGACACTCGACCGCCAGAAGAGCCTGGGGATGAAAGTCGGACGGCCTGTGGGCAGCGGGAAGAGTGCTCTTGATCCCTATAGGGATGAGATTCTCAAGGCTCGCAAGGATGGTGTATCCGGTGTGGTGATTGCCAGAATGTACAAGACAACGCCTCAGAATATCTCCAAATGGCTGAAGAAGCAGGATGCAAAGCAGGCAATCGAATGCCAGTTGTACTGTGTGAGCGATGATGAAAAAGGAAATGCTGCTCCAAGGCAGGAGAACCTTGGCAGTGCCGAAGACATGGTCTCTGCTTTGGTGGGCTTTGCATGCGAAACTGCAGGCCGCAGCTATACCGACCGCGATGTGATGCTCATTTCCAATTCAGATCAGGGGTCGTATATCTTCATCTCTGATTCAGAGCTCCGCACTGGGTTCATTCTAAGCTGGCCGATAGAATCAGATGCACTGGTCATGAGGCAGATGAAAGCTCTTGGAATAACTGCGCTTGAGTGATATTCCCTATGTAAACCGGAAATGTTTTATTCTCTCGCAAGCCAAATTTGCATTTATTCCCTGCCAAGCCATGGTTTTCCTCACGCATAAACTTGCTCTTCCTTATTTAGGGAAATATTCATGCTGGTAGTTCGAGTTTTTTCCCGAATTATTCAGATTGAGCATCTGCGTTATCTGCGTTAGAATCTGTTTAGAATCGTTAGATCAGTTATCTGCGTTAGAATCGTTAGATCAGTTATCTGCGTTAGAATCGTCACAAGATTATCAGATATGATGAGTGGTGGGTTGTTCAGGTGACCTAGAATTTGATGATGAATTGCAAAATAGGAAATCATTTTCGGGTTCAAGGAAAAAACCATATACGGACTACGAATTACTGTGCTTGAGTGATTTAACTGCAAGCAGTGAAAGCAGATGGAAATAGTTCCAGAAATGACGTTTAAAGGCTTTATCAAAAGGTTTTCATGTGATATAGTCCCACTTGCACCTTTGAGCGTGCAGTAGAATTCATTCGAAACCAAGAAGGGATTGGAAGTGGAAACGCAAGAGAAGCAGTTCACGCTGCGGTCTTTCTTTGTAGGGCTTTTCGGTCTTGTGATCATCACGGCCAGTTCTATGTATGTGGCTCTCAAGCTTGGTGCACTGCCATGGCCTACTGTATTCGTGACAGTTGCAAGCTTCGGCATCCTCAACCTGTTCAAGAAGAAGCCGACTCTGAAAGAAATCAATGTAACCCATACATTCATGAGCGCTGGCGCAATGGTTGCTGGCGGATTGGCATTTACAGTCCCTGGATTCTGGATGGCTCAGCCTGATGGAAAGTTTCCCACGTTGCAGCTTCTCGTTCTGACTGTTGCAGGGGCTGTGCTCGGGGTGCTGTTCACTTCGCTGTACAGGCATGATCTCATTGAAAAGCAGAAGCTTCCATATCCTATGGGAGAGGCTGCATACAATACCCTGATTGCCGGAACTACTAGAGGAAAGAGTGCTGTATGGCTGTTTGCGGCTATGATTGCAAGCATCCTGTTTACTGCTGCCAGAGATGGGCTTGGGTGGATACCGGCAGTTCTGGTGCTTGTTCCGGCTACTGCTGTTACAGCTGCGCTTACAGTTTATGTTTCTCCAATGGCTCTTGGAATCGGGGCCATGATCGGTCCTGTGTATTCGTTTGTCTGGCTGGGCGGAGCTATTGCAGCTCACTTCGTGCTTGTTCCGATTCTGATCAAGACAGGCGCTTTCGCCGACATGGCAGGAGCTGATCTTTTCCGTCAGGGGCTTGGAATCGGGCTGATGATCGGAACTGGCATCGGCGTAGCGCTGAAGATCATCATCACCAAGATTGCTGAACTTGTACATGGCAAAGGCAGCGGTCTGAAGATTGACCCGAAGAAAGCCGCAGGTTTTGCGGCGGTGATTGCAGCAGTGATGCTGATGATTTCGCTGTTCACTGAAATAACATTTGTCCAGAGCATCCTGCTTGTTGCGGGAATTGCTCTTGTTACCTATCTCTCAGGGATGCTTACCGGTCAGACCGGGGTCAATCCTATGGAGATATTCGGCATCCTTGTTTTCCTTATCATAGGCGCTGTTTCGAAGACCACCTTCGCAGGCGCATTCTCGATTGCTGCTGTCACCGCCGTTGCATGCGGGCTTGTCGGCGATGTGATGAACGACCTGAAGAGCGGAAGTCTCATAGGAACCAGAGCGAAGGCTCAGCTTGCTGCCGAAAGCATCGGTGGCATAATTGGCGCTGTGGTATCGGTGTTTGTCCTGATAGTCCTGAAGAATGCCTTCGGATTCGGAACCGGAACAGAGCTCCCTGCACCTCAGGCCGCAGCAGTGAGCGCAATGGCTGGAGGTCAGGTGAACCAGACTGCAATGCTGATCGGTGTTGCAATCGGGATCGTGCTGTTCCTTCTGAAGGCGCCGACTGCGACGCTTGGGCTTGGTGTGTATCTTCCTGTGTATATTTCCACAGTGATGGGGCTGGGAGCGGCGCTGCTTCTGATTGTCAGAAAGTGCTGTTCGAAGAAAAAAGATGAAATCAATGCTAAAGCTGGACTTATTGCCAGCGGTCTGCTTGGGGGAGAGGGAATAACCGGAGTGGTTATGGCCATCATTTCAATTTTATCAGTGTAGGAGTGCGAATATGATTCACGACTTTTATGAGGGTAAGGGGAAGAATCAATACCTGAGATTCTTCATAACTGCAGTTGTTCTGGCGGGGCTGGTTTTCTTGCTGAAATCCCTTCTTCCTGAGAACGTCGAAGATTACGGGATGTGGTCTCTTGTTCCAGCTGCGTTTCTGGTGATTTATATTTTCGTTACCAAGCGAATTCTCGAATCGCTCATTCTGGCTTCGCTGATGTGCTTCATCATGGCCGATGGATGGAATTTCTTCACTGAGTTCAATACTGGGCTGATAAGCGTTATGATGAGCGAGGATATTGCCTGGCTTATCATCGTATGCGGCCTCATGGGAAGCATAATCAAGCTTATTGAGAAGGCTGGCGGGACTTTCGCTTTCGGACAGTTCGTAGCAAAGCATGCCAAAAGCCGCAGAAGCACTCTCGTCTGGACTTGGGTGCTCGGGCTGGCGATTTTCCTCGATGACTATCTCAACAGCCTGACAGTCGGTTCGTGCATGTCTCCAATCACCGACAAGCACAAGGTCTCAAGAGAGTACCTTGCCTACATCGTCGATTCGACTGCTGCCCCTGACTGCGTTCTGATTCCAGTTTCTACCTGGGCTGTGTTCGCTTCCAAGCTGATTGCCAAGAACGGAGCCTGCGCTCCTGAGGACAGCTTTGCGTTCTTCTGCAGCACCATTCCGTTTAACTTCTACGCCTGGTTCGCTGCTTTCATGGTGCTTTTCGTAGTCATGGGCTGGTTTCCGCTTGTAGGCAGGCTTAAGAAGGCTGAGAAGAGAGTAGCTGACGGCGGTCCGCTTGCTCCTCCTGATTCGGATAAGATCGATATCAGGAACGGTCAGGACATTGAGATTCCGAAGAATCCCAAGATCATCAACTTTGTTCTGCCGATTGTGGTGCTGATCGGATCGACCATTGCTATGGACATCGATATGCAGAAGGGAGTGATCGTCACGCTCGGCTTCATGTTCCTCTTCTATGTTGGACAGGGTCTGATGACTGCCGGTGATTTTGCCGACTACTGCATCGAAGGGCTTAAGAACATGCTTCTTCCGATCCTTCTGATGATTCTGGCATTCCTGTTCAGCTATGCATCCGATAGGATCAACTTCACCATGCAGGTGATCAATTCTGTTGTTCCTGCCATGCAGAAGCTTCCGCAGCTGATGCCTTTCCTCGTGTTCCTCGTCCTTGGAATGACTGAGTTCATTACAGGCACCAACTGGGGAATGTACATCATCGCTCTTCCGATTGTCATTCCGCTTTCGCAGGCTATCGGCGGCAACACTGTTCTTGCTGTTGCTGCTGTTCTTTCGGCCGGCGTGTTCGGAAGCCATATCTGCTTCTACTCTGATGCAACTATCCTGTCATCAAGCGCAAGCGGATGCAATAACTTCGACCATGCGATGAGCCAGCTGCCATATGGGCTTATCTGTGCAGGGATTTCCGCTGTCTGCTTCCTGATTGCAGGATTCGCTACTGCCTAGAAGTTGATCTTCACAATGAATTTTACTGTCGATGAAGTGGAGAATCCACGCTTCGCTTCATCGTTTCCCGGCCAGAAGATGTAGCCGATTTCATAGTAGATATGCAGAACTTCGAACATCTGAAGGTCCAGATTGAGCCCTGCGCTTCCTGTCCAGAAGCTTTCGCTGATGCGCCAGTCGGTGTTGTTCACATAGCCTCCGGAGTATCCGAGGTCTAAAAATGCATAGGCTGACGGAACGCACAGTCCGTTGAGGAACTGCTGTCCATAGTAGTGAAGCTTGAGCGAATTGCGGCCGAAGAATGTCATGTTGTCAGGATTCAATCCCCAGACTGTGTCCTTCATGGTCTGTGCATATTCCGGAACTGCCGATCCTGTGAGCACTCTTATTTCAAGTTCATCATCTACAACAAGCGACCAGTTTACGAATCCAGACTCGTTGAGGCTCTCGAAAACAGTGTAGCCGCCGTTTGCAAAGAGCCAGAATCTGATGTAGTCCGCTTTTCCTGAGAAGAAGTTGCCTAGCTTGAGCGGTGCCCAGGTGAACTTGCTTTCAATGTCTAGTCCATGGAGTCTTGCTGTCTTTGCATTGAGCATATTGTACTCAAAGCCAAGGTTGAAGCTCATTGAGAGCATCTGCTGGTCTCCTGCAAGGTCCGGAGTGCCAGGAAGAGCGTAGGTGGGGATGATAATGTCATTTGCAACTTCATAACCGAATACGCTGTTCTTGAATGGGTATCCAGTCCGGTCCAGCTGAAGAAGAGGGTTGAGAGCACGCTCCCACTGCCCGTCGAAGCTGACC
>JAQUYU010000085.1 GCA_028691695.1 Sphaerochaetaceae bacterium
TGAGGAGAGGAGCATTGCGATCAGAAGCAGGATTGCTGCGCAGGTAAGTTTCACGTTCTTTGTCATGACTAAATGATACATCGAACATCTCACATATTGCAATCAGATTTCTGAGGCATGAAGCACTATTTTCATCATTTTATGGCCTGAGAATGTCACATGTTCGAAGTGGATGCGTCTCTTTCCCAGACCGGCATGAAACAGTTTAAGTCTTTAACTATAAGCAATAAGATGCATATAGGCATGATCATGTTACAAAAAGACATCTGCGTGATTGAACATATCACATATTGTTTCGGTGGCAGGAGAAGTGTTTCGGATTGGCCCGAATAAAAAAGCACCGGCGATTACCGGTGCTCATGGATTGCTGATTGATTCTAATCAGGCGAGGCTTCCCATCGGATCCCATGGCGCAAGCTCGATCGGATCCTGAGCGAACATGGCAAGCTGTTCTTTCGACAGATACTTCTTGTTGATCACAACCTGATAAGTGTATTCGGTGAACCAGTCATCAGACATCACGAAGAATCCTTTCTCGCCTACATCCTCGCCCCAGCTGTTCTCGACTCTCCATCGGTCAGGCGTTTCAGAGTCATCGAGGTTCACCCCGGTGAGGACCATTGCGTGGGTCATAAGGCTCTCGCCGTAATCAAGACGCTGGGCCTTGGTCATCGGAAAGTCTGTACCGAACAGCTTGTCCGCTGCAACGACCGGAACGCTCATGATGCCTTCCTGCCTGCGTGAGAACTGGCCTACATCAGAGCCGAACCATACTGCTTCGCCGTCCTTGAGCTGGGCGATTGCCAGAGCTTTGAGAACGGCTGCGGGGAGGTTGAGGTATTTCACCTGGCGTCCGCCCTCGACGTTGCCAAGGTATTTCACTGTGAAAGTCTTGCCGAATGGCTTGTCCGCTGTCGTGGCATTGATGATGGAAACGTAGTCTGAAAGAGGCATCCCGACGTACTTCTTGTAGAACTGCTGAGGTGTGATGCCCCTGTCGCCGGTGAACTTGTCATCCTTGCTGCGGGCTGCGAAGTCGAAAACGCGCGGCGGCTTGCCAAGGCTTATGCAGAGCATCCTGTAGATTGTGCTCATCATGCCGTCCTTCATTTCCATCAGGGCGGAGATGCTCTTTCCGTCATCATGGGCCTGGCGCAGAGTGCAGGCGAATTCCCTGAGCTTCAGGGTGATGAACTTGTCCAGCTCGCGAGTGGCCGATGATGCCTTTGATTCAGGCATTGCGCTCTTCGGGACAACCCCGTATTTCTCGACCAGGCTGCAGAACATGTCCCATTGGCCGCCATCGCCGATTGGATTGGAGAGCAGGAAGGCGATGGTCCTTGAATCGGTTGATTCGTCCAGAGTCTTGAGGATGTTCTCTAAAAACCAGTTGGATTTCTCCAGCTTGTCCCAGAACAGCGGATATGACTGTGAAAGCTCGAATGTCTTGAGGTTGAGCTTCTTCATTATCTGAAGGCGCATCACATTCAGAGCTGCGAACATCCAGCAGCGGCCGCTCTGTTTCTGGTTGCATATATCTCCTGCTTCGATCTGAATGGAGAAGCTGTGCTGCATTCTTCGGACTTCAGCTGCATCCACGCAGCTGTCGAGGATTCCGTTGTTTACTGCTGCATTCATTGCTACCTGAGCCGACTGGCTTGAGTCGAAGCTCTTTTCGAATTTATCAAGGTCTTCTGATGATATGCCTTTGTTCATTGATTGCCTCCGTTGAATCTGTACATGATAAACTTCTTCGGCGATTATTACAACTTGATTTGCTGTTTGGCAATCTGGTAATGTTAGGGAGGAGGCTGGCATGAAGGTTGTTCTTCTCATGAGCGGGGGCATTGATTCCGCCGTATCTGCTTACCTGCTTCAGAAGCAGGGGTATGACATTGCGGCTGTGAACATGATTGTCTGGTCTCAGCATTCAGGCGAAGCGGTCAAAGGCCGGAAGGATTCCTGCTTCTCTCCTGACAAGGCTGCCCAGATGAAAAGGGTAGGGGATCTTGCCAGGCGGATGGGCATCGAGGTGACTTTCATCGATTGCAGCCAGGAGTTCGAATCAGAGGTCCTTGGCAACTTCCGCAGCGAGTACATGAACGGAAGGACTCCGAATCCATGCGTCATCTGCAACCGAATGGTGAAGTTCGGTGCTCTTCTTGACAAGGCCCGCAGTGCAGGGATCGAATGGGATATGGCTGCGACAGGCCACTATGCAAGGATTGATCATATCGGCGACAGGTTCTGCCTCAGGCGTGCTGTTGATGAGCTCAAGGATCAGAGCTACTTCTTGTATAGGCTGAGCCAGCAGCAGCTTTCCAGGATAATCTTCCCGCTTGGCTGCATGCTTAAGACCGATGTGAGGAAGCTCGATGTTGCTCAGGGATTTCATGAAGAAGGTCAGTCTGAGAGCCAGGATTTCTACGGCGGCCCTTACATCGACCTTCTTGATGCAGCGCCAAGGCCTGGTGATATCGTTGATCTTGCTGGAAAGGTCCTGGGGCAGCACCAAGGTTTCTGGAATTACACGATAGGACAGCGCAAGGGGCTTGGCATAGCCTCTCCGCGGCCTTTGTATGTGCTTGCGCTGAGGCCCGAGTCCAATGAAGTGGTAGTTGGTTACGAGGAAAGCACCGAGTTGGCTTCGGTGAGGGCTTCGGATGTGAACTGGGTGAGCATCGCTTCGGCAGAGGAACTGGCACATCGCAGCGGTCTGAAGGCAAAGATACGTTCAGCAGGAAAGGCTCTGCCTTGCACTGCAAGCTTTGCAGACGGCGTGCTGACTGCAATCTTCGACCAAGGTGTCAATGCTCCGACTCCTGGCCAGAGCCTCGTGATCTATGATGAGGCCGGATACGTGCTCTGCGGCGGGATGATCATCTGATTCCCAAAGGTGGCGGAGAATAAGGGTTTGGCCAGATGGTATGGACAATTTCGTTTTGAGGTGTTCTAATTGAACTGTTGATTTTCGGCTTGCGGGCCTAAGGAGATTTCTATGAGAGTAGTGATTCAGAGTGATTATGAGAAGATGAGCGTCTGGGCGGCCAGGCACATCGCTGATGCTATCAATGCAAAGAAGGGCGAGCGCTTCGTCCTGGGACTGCCTACCGGTTCGTCTCCGCTTGGCACTTATCATGAGCTTGCCAGAATGAACAAGGCCGGAAAGGTGAGCTTTGAGAATGTTGTTACGTTCAACATGGACGAGTACGTCGGGCTTCCCCGCGACCACGAACAGAGCTACTGGCACTTCATGTGGAGCAACTTCTTCGATCACATCAATATAAAGAAAGAGAATGTCCATATCCTCAACGGAATGGCTCCCGATCTGGAGAAGGAATGCGCCGACTACGAGAAGGCGATTGCCGATGTTGGAGGGATTGACCTGTTCCTCGGCGGAATCGGGGTTGACGGGCATATGGCTTTCAACGAGCCGTTCTCAAGCCTTTCCAGCAGAACACGGGTCAAGACTCTGACTTATGATACAAAGGTTGTTAATTCACGCTTCTTCGGAAACGACATGAGCAAGGTTCCTTCAACTGCCCTCACAGTCGGCGTCAAGACTGTTACAGATGCACGCGAAGTTCTGATCCTGATCAATGGCCACAACAAGGCAAGAGCTCTTCAGGCTGTTGTCGAGGGCGGTGTGAACCAGTGCTGGACTGTCAGCGCTCTTCAGCTTCATCCGAAGGCCATCATCGTATGTGACGAGCCTGCCTGCGGAGAGATCAAAGTCGATACATACAAGTACTTCCTCGACATCGAGCAGAAAGAAAGGATGTAGCCTATGCAGGGGATTCAAGAGAAGATTCTTCTGTTCTTCCAGTCAATTTCTTCCCCTGTCCTCGATCAGGCGGCCCAGCTGATTACAATGCTCGGAGAGAGCACTGTGATTGTTGTTCTTCTTGCCATCATCTTCTGGTGCATCGACAAGAAGAAGGGGCTTGTGATCAGCATAAGCCTTCTGTCGAGCCTGATAGGGATGTCGACTCTCAAAGCAATCGTCAGGCAGCCGCGGCCGTTCATGGTTCTTGATTCGATCAAGGGCAAGAGGCTTCAGACTGCAACCGGATACAGCTTCCCCAGCGGTCATACTACGACTGCTTCAAGCTTCTATTCAGCTGTTGCAATGAATTTCAGGAAGAAGGGGCTTTCGATTGTCCTTGCCATCCTGATTTTTCTTATAGGAATTTCCAGGATGTATCTCGGCGTCCACTGGCCGCTTGATGTGCTTGGTGGCTGGATTCTTGGAATCACTATTACATTCGCCCTCACAAGCGTTCTTGAGAAGCTTTTCTCAGATTCCGAGAAGACTCGGAAATTCTGCTGGATCACAGGTGCTTTGACTTCGGTTTCCGGTCTGGTGATGGGGCTTCTTGTAACGCTGAACCTGATCGATCCAATGGCTTTCACTGATTTCTGCAAGACTCTCGGCCTTGCCGGTGGAGCGCTTTTCGGATTCATCCTGGAGGAGAGGTTCGGGAAGTTCACAACTGACGGCGAGTTCAGGCAGAAGTTCTTCAGGACATTGATCGGTGTGCTTTCAATGCTTCTGGTCCGAGCCGGCCTGAAGGCAGTTATGCCATCTTCGGCTGTTTTCTCATTCATCCGCTATCTGATTCTCGGCTTCTGGACGTTTGGGTGCTTCCCCGTGCTTGGTGTGAAGATCAAGCTGTTCCAGAGAGAAAACTGATTTCACTAGAACATAATAATTCAAGCAGCAGGCTTAAGGCTTGCTGCTTGCTTTCTGAGTGATTGCCGTATCAGCGGCTTTCCTCTTCTTCCTTGTTCTTGCAATCTATGCAGAGGACTGCGTAAGGGATGGCTCTGAGCCTTTCCTCTGGAATCTTGCATCCGCATTTGAGGCAGACTCCGTACCGTCCTTCATGTATTCTGATTATTGCATAGTCGACGGATCTCAGGATTGATGCATCATGCTGGTTTATCGCTTCCATCTTCTTGAATACAAGTGATTCGACAGACATGTCAATGGAATCCTTGGCTCCCATCTGTTCTGCTATCGCCTGGAAATCCTCGTTGCTTTTGGCCAGTTTCTCCAGTATGTCCGCTCTTTTCTGAAGCAAGACCTGTTCCATCTCTTTTTCAAACGGAGTCAGTTCTCTATCCATGACATAACACTCCCTTTTTCAATGTTAGAATAATATGAAGATTGTTTTTGATTTGGTCAAGTAAAAACAGTCTGTAAACACAAAAAAATATATTTTTCCATTTCTGGCCAAACCCTTGTTCCCCGCCTGCCATGCCTGCATACTCTCAGACTGCAATTTTTTGATTGAACTGGGACGCTGAGGACGACAGGTGCTAGGGAACAAGTTAAGACTTGAAGTTGATCAGATTGCAGCTGCAATGGCCATCAGTGCGATGGATGCAGTTTCCGTTATTTCACAGCAGGCTCCGCATACATCGCCGGTTATGCCGCCGATTCTGGAGTTGGATACCCTGTTTAGGACAAACACTGTGATAATCATTGCAAATGCAGGAGCTGCGGCCACCAAGATGGAGCACGACGTGGTGAGCATGAGAATTGTGCTGAATGCTGCACTTGTGACAAGCGAAATTGCCAGGTGGGCTGATGTGCAAGCATCAGTTATTGCACGTGCCTTGCCTTCAGGCTTGGCATATGAACTGACAAAGCAGAGCAGCACTATGGCAGTGCGTGCCCATGAAGCCGGGACAATAAGCGCAAGCGGCGAGATGCCGGTTCGAAGAAGTTCTGCCGCACTGAACGCCTTGAGCAGAAGGCAGCAGGATATGGCGATGACAGCGAAGCTTCCGCTGTGACTGTCACTCATGATCTCAAGCGTCTTCTCACGTGAAAAGCCTCCGCCGAATCCATCTGCCATGTCTCCGAGGCCGTCAAGATGAAAACCGCGGGTGAAATATGCCATCAATGCAGTGAACAGTGCAGCTTGGAGAAGAGGCATAGGAGCAAGCAGACCGATGAGCAATGAAGGGATGGATGCTGCAAGTCCTATCACTGCACCAGAGAATCCGAACCAGTAAAGGGTTGTTTCAGCTTCTCTGCATGGCTTTCCGGGAAACGGGAAGCGGGATAGTGTCCACATTGCAGATGCCAAGCCCATGCCTTTTTTCATTTCTTGATCTCCAGAGGTATGCCGGCAACCATCAGTGTTACTCTGTCTGCAATGGAGGCAAGATCCTGATTCAGAAATCCTGCACGGTCACGGTACTCGCGGCTCAAGGCCGATTCCGGAACAAGCCCTTCGGTGAGCTCGTTGGAGACAAGGAAGAGAGAGCGGTCATCTGGAAATGCCCTGAGGGCTGAAAGAAGCAGAGGAATCTGCTGTTCCATCACGTTGTGGTACTGGATGTTTCCTAGCCAGACTGTGATGCAGTCCACCATTATGGATGAAGCCTCATGAGATGCAGATGTGATGGCAGAGCCAAGGGCGATGGGCTCTTCTACAGTTATGAAGCGGTCTTCTCTTCGTTGCTGATGGAGTTTGATGCGAGAGCGCATTTCATCATCGAACGGCTCAGCTGTGGCGATGTAGATGGGTTTGGCCAGAAGAGAAGAATCAAGGCAAAGCATTTCAGCCCTGGTGCTCTTGCCGCTTCGTGCACCGCCTAGGATCAGATGGATCATTTCAGCTCCTCCTTCAGGATTGCGATTGATGATTCAAGGTCATGCTTGCTGAACACTTCTAGCGTCATGACCTGAGTGCGTTTCCTGGCATAAAGACTGAAATCGTGCAGGAAGGTGCGAAGAAGAGTGCGGTCAAGCTTTTCAAGGCCGATATGGTCCCGTCCGGTACTGTCCACGCCATGAAGGTGAATCACACGTGAGCGTTCAAGCATCAGGCGGACCAAGTCGGATGAATAATAACCGTATTTCCACATGTGACCGACATCAAGCGTCGTGCCGGTGTCAAGGGCTTCGATCACAGGCCATGCAAAGCTCATGTCGTACGAAAGATTCTCGATGCAGAGCAGCCGTGATGGAATGCCTGTCAGATTCAGGATGCTTCGAACATTCGTGAGGCAGTGATGCTGCCAGAGCGGGATGTTCTCAGCAGGGTATTGAAGCTCATGCTCAGGCATCAGATGAAGCACGTAGGCATGAACCGGCAGATTCCTAGTCAGATTGATCGCCTTCACAGTCTGGGATACGGCAATCTGAGAGTCAGTGCCGAGTGAGACATCATATGGAAGATGAACCGTGTAGGTAAGGTTGTTCTCGTCTGCGATGCTCTTGAGAGCTGAGATCGTTGCAGGATCAGGGAAGTTGCTTGTCTCCTCGCTTTCGAACAGGACAAGCTCGACGTCCTGGACTTTGTCTTTCAGGTATTCGACGTTGGGCACAAGCTCGTCAGCAATGATGAAACTCGTTGTGCCAAGTGCGAAATCGTATGAAAGCGGCCTTGTGTAGACACAGCTTACTGCGGCCTTTTCAAAGGACTTCATCTGGCAGAACAACGCACAGCTTTCCCTGAACAGAGGAATGGCAGATACAGCCCCTGTACCTTCGCCTGGTGCCATGCCGAAATCGAG
>JAQUYU010000086.1:0-3229 GCA_028691695.1 Sphaerochaetaceae bacterium
GATGTGCTCAAGCCTGGAATAAAGCTCAGGATGGCACTCCCGGAGCTTCACAACCTTGGCGCAGGTGTAGCCGGTCTTGATTTCATTGCCGGCAAGCTTAATAACTTTCTCAGGTCCGCCTAAAGCGGAATTGATTACATCGCACTGTGCCGAAGTCGAAGTATCACACCACAGCTTTGCAGGGCAGAGCGGGATTCCATTGCTGTCCAGAGCGACGAAGCCATGCTGCTGCCCGCTCACCCCGATTGCCTGTATTCGCTTTCGAATGGAAGCATCAATCTGCGAAAAGCACTTTGAAGCTGCCTCAACCCACCATGCCGGCTCTTGCTCGCGGCTTCCGTCGGGCTTTGAGATAAGCTGATGCGGTGATTGCGACAGAGCAAGAACCTTCTTCTTCTCTGAATCGTAAACGAGCACTTTGGTGCTTTGAGTCCCATTGTCCAGTCCTGCGACGATGGCCATAACAGCCTCCTGCTAAATTATGGAATATAGAATGCAAAAAAACAAGCCTGAATTTGGAGGGTTCTGGCCAAACCTTGGTTATTCGCCTGCTTCCAAAATAAAAGGGAAAGGGATATACTCGCCTGCATGAATTCATCTTACAGAAAAGGCATAACGATTGGTTTCGTCGGCGTATACATATTCTCATTCGATTCGGTATTGATCCATGCCAGCAACGGCGGTGGGTTCCAGGCTGCATTCTTCCGCGGGCTTTTCATGGGAGTAAGCCTGCTTGCTGTTTATCTTTTCAAATGCCTCCGAAACGGAAAGAACCCATGGAAGGAGTTCATTGGCGGAGGATCTCCGATGTGGATATCGGGGGTCTGCTGGACCTTTTCAGGTCTTGTTTTCACACTGGGAATTCAGCTTGGGGCATCGACGGTTACTTTGGTCATGCTCAGCATGGGGCCGCTTTTCACCTCGCTTTTCTCCTGGCTCTGGATTCATGAGAAGCCCAGCCCTGTCACTCTGGCTGCCTGCTTCATCGCAGTTGCGGGAGTGGTGGTGATGTACGTAGACTCCTTTGCAAGCGTCCCTCTTGAAGGGCTGATCCTTGCACTGATCCTGCCTGTGATAATCGGCTTCAACATGGCGAACCTCAGGCGAAGCCCTGAAACGGACCGTCTTCCGATCTGCATGATCGGCGGCTTCGGGTCGGCGCTTGTAGCATTGGCATTCTGCCTTGCAGGCGGGAACCTTGTGAGCCAGGGCATGAAGATATGGCCGCTTGCACTGCTTGGACTTCTCGTTCTGCCGATCGGGCAGGTGATGGTCTCCAGCAGCTCGATCTATCTGACGGCTACGCAGTCTGCACTGATCAACTCGCTTGAATCAATCTGGGGAATCCTGCATTTCTATGCCCTGTTCCATGATGTTCCAGACAGGAATACACTCATCGGAGCTATTGTAGTGTTTGCTGCAATAGTGGCCAATGCCGCACTGGTTCCTGTTTACCGCAAGATCAAAGAGAAAAAAGCCTGAAGAGCCAGTTGGCGCTTACACCGGCTATGATGCCGCCGATCGTGTGGCACCCGATTGCCTTGCCTGTAAGGCTTGGGCATTTCAGAGTGTCCATCATGGCAACATGAGTGGAAAGGTATCCTGAGAAGCACATGCTCATTGCCGTGAACACTGCAATGTCCCTCTGGCTTGCTATGCCGCGCATCAGCATCTGCGGAATCAAGGCTATTCCAGCTGCCGCCGAGCCTAATGCTGTTATAGGCACTGCAATCGCCTCCGGGCTGGAAAAGCCGAACAGCGGCCTGAGGATGAACCAGAGCTTCTCTCCGATCCAAGGAAGAAGCGGCACGCCTTCATAGGCTGCGCCAGTGTAAACCCCGCCGGCTCCAGGGCCTTTGCTCAGCATCATCACGATGGTGCAGATGATGATGATTCCAGGTGCTACACCAAGGCCGAGCTTCACTCCGGCCGCTCCGCCGTCGAGAAGAGAAGTGAAGAACCTTATGCTTGCGCTCTTCGGCTTTCCGTTCTCATCGGTTTTTGCCTCTTCGATGTCCTCTGAATCGCAATACTCCTCAGTTCCATAGAGCTTCTTGGTATAATGGAGCATCAGACGTGTACTTACGATGCAGCCGATTATTGCCCCGAGATTGCCCACCAGGGCGGCCTTCGCATAGGATTGACCAGTAATGGTGAAAAAACCTAGCACCGATGTAGTGATGATGGCACCCATGCCGAAACCGGTTCCTATGTTGGTCAGGGCAGGTATCTGGTACTTCTTGAAATAGCGTCTGAATTCCTTGTTGTCAGCAAAGGCGAGGATTGAAGGATTGTCCGAAAGATAAGTCATCACGACTCCGATCGAACAAGCGCCGGGCATTCCGAATAGCGGTCCCATAAGAGGAGAGAGCAGACGGTCAAGAAGCCCGATGACTCCGAACTCTGACAGGACACCGGCCAGCGCACTCATGATGATTGCAACTGCGGCGATGTACAGCGCAGTATCGCGCAGAAGGGCGAATGCCGTGTTCATCATGGTCGAGAACAGGTTCGCAACACCCATTTTGATTCCAAGGATGATGAAGAACGCCAGAAACAATGCGAGAAACACAAAGGTCTCAGGCTTCAGAGGTTGATGCTTTCTTTGCTGCATGAAACTATTCTACTCTTGGAAAAACAGCCTCGCAACAAGGAAAAGAATGAATAATCTGGAAATGCAGGTTCTCGATTTAAATGCAGTGCTTATGAATAATCAGAGCTTGCCTGCTGGACAGCCGTTCTTTCTATCCCATCTCAGAACTTTGTTCATATGTCAATGCCTGATAAGACTAGCGGTCGACTTGATCTCGTTTCGCACTTTGAAAAAGGACAATGCTATGATATATTAAAAGCTAAGGAGAACAGGATTGAATCTTTTTCATGGCAGCAATCAAATTGTACGATTGCCCGAGGTGATTGCTCAGAACAGAACTTTGGACTTTGGTACAGGATTCTATACAACTGAGAATCTTGATCAGGCAAAGAGCTTTGCATTAAAAGTGGCTGAACGAAGAGGTGGCTTTCCGGTTGTCAATGTGTATGAAATTGATGAAGAATCATTTGCAAGCTTTGAAGTCCTGAAGTTTGATTCTCCAGATGCAGGCTGGCTTGATTTTGTTTGCAGCAATAGGAATGGGACTTACCAAGGTAAGCAATTTGATCTGGTTATCGGCCCTGTAGCAAATGATGCTGTTTACAGAACCGTAACGCTTTATCTGGAAGGTCTTCT
>JAQUYU010000086.1:3329-7403 GCA_028691695.1 Sphaerochaetaceae bacterium
CCTGTAGCAAATGATGCTGTTTACAGAACCGTAACGCTTTATCTGGAAGGTCTTCTTTCCAAGGAAGAGGCCATAGCTTCTTTCCGGATCAGAAAGCTTTTCAATCAGGTAATCTTCGGTACTCCGAAGGCTATTGAATATCTGTATTATACTTGCAGCATGAGCAAGCAGAATGGAGGCTGGTGCAATGGATGAAAAACAGTATGCAGCTTTTCTAGGGTGTGCTGTGATTCCACCTGTCATTTCGCTGATTCAAGAGAAACTTGGCGTGGATGGCCTGGTGGCAGTGAAAATGTTCTACTCTTCAAAAGTCTATTCATTGCTCGAAAAGGAAAACCTGAAGCTTTGGCATTACAGCCCGCTGACCCTGTTTCTGATGTTCAAGCATGAAATGGAAACAGATGATTTGCTTTTTCCTGAGGAGTCCGCATGAACACTGCTTATGAACCTGCTGCTTTCCTTGTCTACTGCATAGAAATGTATAAATCCAGATGCAGTTTTTCAGGAAAAGCAGTGCTGGATTTATTTGTGAAGACAGGAGCGGATTCATATATAATGGACAACTATGAAGCGCTCCATACGACAGGGCTGGAGTATACATTGGATGATATTGATTCCTTCATCAAGTCACGCTGAAGAAGCAATCTCAGATCTTGCGGATGCTTCCTTTGCCTGCAACGAATGAAGCTCTGCGGCCATCATCGAACTTCACATCGTAGATCTTCTTCTTCCCGAAGTCCCGTACTGAGGTGATCGAGCCTTGCCCGTAGGTTGAGTTGGACACGATGTCGCCTTCAAACATCGGCTGTTCAGATGAATCCGAAGGGGCTGCGGCAGGTGCGCTCTTCACTGAGGCGTAGGACGGCCCTCGGTATGGAGAAGGGTTAGACCTGGAAAGCAGAGCTGAAGGAGTCTTCGGCTTTGGGGTAGGATGGTACGAGCTCTGATTGAAATCAAAGGTTTTTCTGGGAGAGAAATCGAAGCTCTTCTGAGGAGAGAAATCAAAGCTCTTCTTGGCGAAGCCCGAAGTGGTGCCATCGATGGCTCCGTTCTTGTTGGAATTCACCTTGATCAGATCCTTTGGAATCTCGTCCAGGAACTGGCTTGGAATCTGGAACTGGGTGCGTCCCCACATTCGCCTCTGGCTGCATGAGAAGATGTAGAGCTCGTTGCGGGCTCTGGTGATGGCAACGTAGAACAGCCGTCGTTCCTCTTCGAGGTCATCTTCAGTCTCCGAACGGGACGATGGGAATATTCCTTCTTCCATCCCGCTGATGAACACTCGGTCGAACTCAAGGCCCTTGGTGTTGTGCATCGTAATCAGCGTAACTCCGGTCTGGCTGCGGGCTTGGTCAGTTGCCATCTGCGCCGGATCAAGGGCAGCTTCTTCCATGAATGCACTGAGGCCTTCGATGCCATCGCGGTAGCTTTCCTGCTCGGCTATTATGTTGACAATCTGCTCGATGTTCTTCTCGCGCTTGTTGTCTATGTTCTTTTCCTTGGTGTCGCGGTCTTTGTAGTAAGCCTGGATTCCGAACTCTGATACAATGCTTCGTGCAACCTCGGAGTTGTCGGTCGTTCCAATCATCGCTAAAACCTTTTCATAGGCGACAACGAAGGCCTGAAGGCCCTTTGTACCGCTGATTCTGGTTGCATCTGTGCCATTTAGGATATTGCGGCAGGTAACTAGAAGGTCGCCTCCGTAGTTGTCCGAGGCTTCGAGGATTGCTGTCATCGAAGTCGGGCCGATGCCCCTTAGTGGCTTGTTGACAATTCTCTGGAAGCTAACCGAGTCGCGGGGATTGAGCAGAAGCGCCACATGGGCGATCACATCCTTTACTTCCTCGCGTTCATAGAATCTGAGGGCGCCGACAAGGCGGTATGGAATCCGGAGCTTGTTGAACGTTGATTCGAAAGTTGCCGACTGGGCATTGGTACGGTAAAGCACTGCGCTTGAGTCGTACTTCCCATCGCGCTGGAGAATCGTGGCTATGTAGTAGGCCTCGGAATAATCCGAGTCCACATAGGTGAGCTCTGGGATTCTTCCTTCTTCGCGGGCTGTCCAGATCTTCTTCGGAGCTCTGGCTTTGTTGAGCCCGATCACGCTGGCGGCAAGGGCAATTATACTGCTTGTGCTCCGGTAGTTCTGCTCAAGCTTTATCACCTGTGCGCCAGGGAAGTATTCGCCGAAAGAGAGGATGTTGTGCACATCGGCTCCACGGAACTTGTAGATGCTCTGGTCGTCATCGCCGACGACGCAAACGAAGCAATCCGGCCCGGCGACACGCTTGAGCAGCTCGCACTGGGCGGCGTTCGAGTCCTGGTATTCGTCTACCAGAACTACCTTGAAGCGGTTGTGAAGCCACTGCTGGACTTCGCGGTCCTTGTCAATCAGCTCGATGGTGCGGAGAATCAGGTCGGCGAAATCGACGTTTCCGGTGTGCCTGAGTGCTTCTTCGTAACGGCTGTAGTACTTGTACAGCTCAGGGTCTTTGCCGATTCGTACCTGTTCCGGGCTTATCATCTTGTCCTTCAGAAGCGAGATCTTCTTTGCATATGGACTGAGGTCTGAGCGCTTGTCAGAGGGAAAGATCTGGGCAAGCAGGGCCAGCGAGTCATCTTCGTCATAGATCTTGAAGCTGCTGTTCAGGCCTATGCGGTCTCCGAAGCGATGGAGCACCATTGCCCCGAAGCTGTGGAATGTCTTTATGCACAGGTCTTTCGGATTCGTCTCTGGAAGCATCTTCTGGATTCGATCCTTCATCTCGTTGCATGCCTTGTTCGTGAAGGTCACTGCAAGGATCTTCCAGCTTGGGATTCCAAGGATCTTGATGCACCAGACTATCTTGGTCGTTATGACACGGGTCTTGCCAGAACCTGCTCCTGCGAAGACCACCAGCGGCTTGCCGTTCGCTACGACTGCTTTCTTCTGCTGGTCGTTGAGCGAGGAAAGAAGCCGGACGGCCTCTGGATTGTCATTGTATTGGGAAAAGTCAAAGCTATCAGTCATCGATCTTCACCGCATCCAGGTCCACGCCTGCCACTTTCCTAATTCCGCAGCGGCAAAGCTGTCCAGGAATGAGGCCAGTCCCCATGACTACTGTCTGTCCGTCAACGTCTGGAGCCTGGGAGTAGATCCTGCCGATTGCAAGATCCTCGTCCTTGAATTTCTCCTCGATCAGAACCTCATACTGGTTTCCGACGAACTTCTGAAGCTGCTCGGAAGTAATCCGTTCCTGAATCTTCTCAAGCTTCTTCTGCCTTCGGCGGGCAATAGGTTCCATCTTCTTCTGTTCTTCTTCAGTGCGGAGGCTGTAGGCCGGGGTGTCTTCTTCTCTTGAATATGTGAAGCTTCCCATCCAGTCGAAACGGCAGCGCCGGACGAATGCGCAGAGCTCTTCGAAAGCTTCATCATCCTCTTCAAGGAACCCGAGCATCAATGTGGTGCGGATCACGGCATCTGGAAGGGCTTCGCGGATTTTTGAAATCAGATTGTAGTAGATCTCAGGATTGCCTGTGCGTCCCATCGCCTTCAGGACACGGGCGTTGGCATGCTGCATCGGGATGTCGAAGTAGTGGAGGATCTTGGGCTGGCGCTTCATAAGATCGAGCAGTCCCATCGGGAAGATGTCCGGATGTATGTACAGCAGGCGGATTCTGAAATCGCCTGGGATGTCTGCAATCTTTTCAAGCAGTTCTAAAAAGCGCCCGCCTGGAGTGCTGTCCATCCCGTATGCGGCAAGATCCTGTGCAATGACGTTGATTTCCTTGATTCCACGGTCCACAAGTGCTTTTGCATCGGCGAGGATCAGGTCTTCCGGGCGGCTTCGGAGGTCTCCTCTGATCACTGGTATGGCGCAGTAATGGCATCTGTGGTTGCATCCCTCGGATATCTTCAGATAGGCCGATCCCGGCCACCCCAGCAGCTTCGAGCGCTGGTCAAACTCTGCATGAAGGTCCTCTGGGTACTGTGGAACAAGCTCTGAGCGCTTGCCCTGCTTCATCACTTTGTCAGCGAAGGAGGCTATCTGCCCAAGATCCCGGTTCCCGAATACGCCGTCTGCTTCGGGAATG
>JAQUYU010000087.1 GCA_028691695.1 Sphaerochaetaceae bacterium
AGCATTGTATTACACTGCATTTGAATAAATCAAGTCAAATCCAGCTTGCTTATTCATTGCGTCTGATTTTCACACCAATTGCAGAGAGTTTCTGCTCAAGATTCTCATAACCTCGTTCAATCTGATAGGCATTCTGTATCTCAGATTCTCCGTTTGCACAGATGGCTGCAACGACCAGAGCCATTCCAGCCCGGACATCAGGGCTTATCAGACGCGATGCGACCAGATCCGTAGGTCCTGCAACCAGAACTCTATGAGGATCGCATTGGATTATGTTTGCTCCCATCCGAATCAGGTAATCCACAAAGAACATACGTGACTCGAACATCTTCTCATGAATCAGCACCATGCCTTTCATTTGAGTAGCCGCTACTGTGATAATGCTCAGTATATCAGTGGGAAATCCCGGCCATGGGGCATCATCTATCTTAATGGTACGTCCATCTACAGAACGCCGGATCACCCTGCTCTGCCTTCTGGGAATCAGAATTGAATCAGGACCGATCTCACGGCAATGGATTCCTAGCTTCTCGAAGCCTCCGGAAAAGATGCGGATCTGGCTTGGGTTCACACAATCAAGCTGAACTTCTCCCCCTGCTGCACCAGCAAGGCCAATGAACGAGCCAGCTTCCATGTAGTCAGGACCTATCTCGAATTCACAGCCCGTAAGCGAAGAGCAGCCATTCACTGAAAGAAGGTTGGATCCTATTCCAGAAATAGTGCAGCCCATTTCACCAAGCATATGGCAAAGATCCTGAATATGCGGCTCGCAGGCAGCATTGTAGATTGTTGTGATTCCATCGGCAAGGCTGGATGCCATTATTGCATTCTCAGTCGCAGTTACCGAAGCTTCCTCAAGGAAAATGAAATTGCCAAGGAGCTTGTCTGCATGAAAACCAAGATAATTCTCGTCATCTACTGTGCATTTTGCACCTAGCTGCATCAATGCGGAGAAATGAGCATCAAGGCGGCGAAGCCCTATCACATCCCCGCCAGGAGGCGGAAGCCTGAGGTCAGATTTCCGGGCAACGAAGGCTCCTGCAAGAAGAATGGAACCTCTCACAAGCCCAGCAAGATCCTTTGGGACATCATTGACGAGATTATTTCCTTCAAACTGATAGCAGCCTTTTCCAAGCTTCGTGACTTTACGCCCTATGCTCGACAGAATCTTCAAAGTGACTTTCACATCCTCTATTTCAGGAATATTCCTAAGAACAACCTTGGAATCAGTCAGAAGAGTTGCATACAGACAGGCAAGAGCCGCATTCTTGTTGCCGCTGATGCTCAATCTGCCCTCAATCGGGCATTTGCCTGTGATAATAAAGGAACTCATGCCTTATCGTACAATCGAAAAGTTGAATTTGCAAGCAAAGCATCGAATAAAGTTGAATGACCGCGAGATTCAGATTAGTATTAGAACCATGGAAAAGGTCAAATCAGTATACGGAATCGGAAACCCTCTGATAGATGCTATCACAAGCATAACAGGCGAAGATCTCTCTGCTCTTGGAATTCACAAAGGCACGATGCAGCTCATCTCGAAGAGCCAGCGTCTTGAGCTTGCCGAATACATCAAGACACGCAATGCATCATATTCATGCGGCGGGTCATGCCCTAATACAATCATCACACTTGCAGCCTTGGGAGTGCCCACCACGCTGGGAGGCAAGGTCGGAGATGATGAGTTTGGCCAGATATACAAGAAGCGCCTGATCGAAGACAGAGTCAAGGACGAGCTTTGCATCTGCTCTGAGCCGACAGGGTCCTCGATCATCCTGGTCACTGAGGATTCCGAAAGGACGATGAATACGTATCTTGGAGCAAACCGCGAATACCGACCTGAAGATGTCGTGGACCAGTCTGTGAAGAATGCGGGTTTCTTCCATTTCACAGGCTACATGTGGGACACCGAGAACCAGAAAGCAGCAATCCGCAAAGCGCTGAGGCTTGCACACGAGGAAAATGTGAAGGTATCTTTTGATATCGCCGACCCATTCGCTGTGAGCCGCTACAGAGAAGACTTCTTCAAGCTCATACAGGATGACTGCGATATCGTCTATGCAAACAACGAAGAGGCTCGGATCCTGTTTGACAACTACGATGCCTATGAATGCTGCAAGTCCATGGGCAAGCTCTGCAACATTGCGATTGTGAAGAACGGAAAGCGAGGCTCTTTCATCTCCTGCGGCCGTGAAATCCATCCGATTGCCGTTTCCGGACCGCAGACAGCAACCGACACCACTGGCGCCGGAGACATCTATGCCGCAGGATTCCTCTATGGACAGTGCCTGGATCTCAATATCGATCAGTGCGGGAACATCGCATCTTACCTTGCAGGCGAGATCATCAAGCAAGTCGGAGCCCAGTTCGCAAAAGAGCGGATACCTGAGCTCAAAGAGCAGATTGCAAGGCTTTCAATCTAGCAGAACAGCAGCTGTGCAATCTGAACTGCATTAGTCGCCGCGCCTTTTCTGATCTGATCGCCACAGCACCATAGGGCAAGTCCTCGTTCTGGATCAATCAGATTGCGTCTGAGCCTTCCCACATAGACCAGATCCTGGTCTGTCGTGTCAAGCGGAGTCGGATAATTGCGTCCTTCGATGCTGTCGACCATGCGGCAACCTGGAGCCGAAGCTATCGCCGCTCTTGCCTGTTCGACCGAAACTGGATCCCTCGTGACAAATTCGACAGATATAGAATGAGAGCGCATCACAGGAACCCTGACGCAGGTGCAGCAGACTTTCATTTCAGGAAGATGGAGTATCTTGCGACCCTCGTTCTGCATCTTCATCTCTTCGGTTGTATAGCCATTCTCCAGTTCTGATCCGATCTGAGGTATTGCATTTGAAAGAATCTGAGCCGGAAACACCTTCGGTTCGATCTTCTTGCCGCTGGAATAGCAGTCAATCTGAGATTCCAGTTCCTCCATTCCTTCCTTCCCAGCCCCTGAGACCGCCTGATACGTGGAAGCTACGATGCTCTGTATCGGTGAAAGACGGCATATTCCAGAGAGAGCCATCAATGCAATAATCGTCGAGCAGTTAGGGTTTGCAATTATCCCATGATTGAGCTTTGCATCTTCGGGATTGATCTCTGGAATGACAAGAGGGACATCTGCTTCCATCCTGAAAGCAGAAGAGTTGTCTATGAACACGGCACCGGAGTCCACAATGCTCTTTGAATAAGCCTTTGCAAGCGGGTTGCTCACTGCTCCGAGAACAAAATCCAGACCTTTGAATGACTGGTCTGTTGTTTCTTCTATCGTAATCTCGCTGCCATTGAACAGCACTTTGCTCCCTGCGCTGCGGCTGCTTGCAAGAAGCCTCAGTTCTGCCAGCGGGAAACCACGTTCCTCAAGAACGCGGATCATCTGCTGCCCCACTGCTCCCGTGCATCCAAGAATCGCTGCTTTAAGCTTTCTCATAATCAGCCTCCCCATCCATGAACCCATCGTAAAGGGTCCTGATTGTCCTTTCAAAGTCCTTGTTATCAACTCCGACTATTATGCTTATTTCCTCAGAACCCTGCGCTATCATCCTGATGTTTATCTTGTTGGCTCCAAGGGCTCCGAACAGCCGTGCCGAGCTTCCTGGAACGCTCACCATCCGCCGTCCTACTGATGCTATCAAGGCAATATTGTCATCCATCTTTATTCCATCAGGATTCAATTCCGTCTTGATTTCCGAGATTATGTCATAAATCTTGTCCCCCGCTTCCGAAGTGGGAACCACAACATTGAAGCTGTCGACTCCAAGAGTTATATGCTGGACTTCGACATTGCAGGCCTGAAGCATCTCAAGCGTCTTGCGGATGATTCTGGTATCGGTGGAGATATGCTTCTGGTAGATGGTAAGAACTGTGAAGTTCTTTCTTCCGGCGATTCCAGTGAGAAGGTGCTGGTTCCCTGAATCATCATCTATGCTCTCAAGGATCATTGTTCCCTTGTCTTCCGGACGATTTGTGTTTCTGATGTTCAGTGGAATGTTCTTCTCCTTCACAGGAAGAATTGACTCTTCCTGAAGCACTGATGCACCCATGTATGACAGCTCTCGCAGCTCATCATATGTTATGAATGGAATAGGCTTAGGATTAGAGACTACCTTGGGATCGGCCATGAGAATTCCAGACACATCCGTCCAGTTCTCGTAGATATCAGCATCAAGAGCATTGGCTGCAATCGAGCCGGTTATGTCGCTCCCGCCGCGGGGCATCGTATGAATGCGGCCGTTTGGAAGAGCTCCATAGAAACCTGGAAGAACAAATCTGGGAGTCTTCAGAGCAGCATCAGCGATAGCCTGATATGTCTTTTCATAGTTGATTTTCCCATCATAATTGAAGAATATGCAATCGGCGGCATCAACGAAAGAATATCCAAGATACTCGCTCATCAGATGAGCTGTGATGAATTCGCCACGGGACACAAGGTAGTCGACATCAATGTCGCCCTTTAGCTCGGCCCTGAGGCGAGAAAACTCGCTTTCAAGATCAAAGCTCAGCCCAAGCTCGGTTCTGATATCATAACAGCGCTGCTCGATGAGAGAAAAGATGTCATCGTAAGAAACCCCATACTTGCGGTGAGCCTGGGTCAGGTAAAGAAGATCGGTGATCTTGCTGTCGCCCTTGCTTCGCTTTCCGGCAGCCGATACAACTACGCACATCCTGTCAGGATCAGACTGGACTATTCTGCGGACCTGTGCAAACTGCTGGGAATCGGCCAGAGATGATCCTCCGAATTTTGCAACTTTGAGCATCACGCATCCTCCTCTATTCCGGCAGCGAAAGCACCGGCAATGCCTTCAAGAAGACTGTGGATTGTCTTGAGAGAAATCGCAATCGTCTCAATCAGGCTGAACGAGCCGCTTTCTTTTCTTCTGGAAATCAGGCTTTCAGGGAAGGATGCCTCCTTGCTGATGCGCACATAATACCGATGGCTTTCAGCGGTGCAGTCAGGTTCGACTGATGAGCATGATTCATCTGTCATGTAAAGGCATCCGGGCGAATTCACCGAGAGAATGTCGCGTATGATGTTAGAAGCAGTCGGATACCGTCCTGCGCCCTGTCCGCTGAATCCAATGACACCACAGTTCTTGCCGCGGTACCATGCATAGTTGACATTGCTTCTTATAGAAGACTCAGGAGAATCCTTCAGACAGAACCTAGGTTCGACATAGGCGCAGAGCGAACCATCCTTTGCCTTGACAGTGCAGCAGAGACGGATGCAGCGGCCCATTGATCTGGCCTGCTCTATGTCAATGCTTGAAATTGACGTAATACCGAACACAGGAATCTTCGAAGGCTCCACAATCCGTCCAAATCCGACACTGCATACCAGGACAAGCTTTCGCATCGTATCAAGCCCATCGGTGTCGCTTGAGCTGTCACGCTCGGCATAGCCTCTTTCCTGAGCCTCTGCAAGAGCCGCGTGATAGTCCATGCCCTTGGACTGCATGCAGTCAAGGATGAAGTTAGTTGTTCCATTCAGGATTCCACCCGCTTCTTCGATGCAATCGCCCTCGCGTGCAAGCTGAAGATTCCGGAGGAATGGAATTCCGCCACCGCATGCGGCACTGTACAGGAAAGCCTTTCCTTTGGATCTGGCAAGAGCAGTAAGCTGCTGGCCATAGGCACTTACAAGAAGCTTGTTCGCAGTAACATAGTGCTTGCCGCTTTCTATCATCCTCACAGCATATTCATAAGCTGGATGGAGACCACCCATCGTTTCTACCACAAGCTTTATCTCAGGGTCAGAGGCAATGTCTTCTATGTCGGTTGTGGTGTATGGTGCTTCAAAACGCTTTTCAAGGACCTTCTTCACTTCAAGCCCTTTTATCTTTCCTGCAAGTTCATAGACTCCGCTTCCAATGGTTCCCATTCCTAGAATTCCGATTTTCATTTCAACTCTTCTTTCTTGTGTCTTTTGTAGAAGAACACTTGTTTTTATTTGAAGGACACGTTATCATAATCGGGATTTTATTGCAAGTTGACAGGAGTTTTTTGTGAATTTATTTTTCAGTACCCGCAGTGACGAAAAGCCAGTGGATGCAGCAGAAGCCATTCTGAAAGGCATTGCTCCAGACGGCGGACTGTACACCCTCAGACAGTTTCCTCTGATTCCGCCCCAGTCGGTTCAGAATCTTGATTACCGGGGACTTGGAAGCAAGATCCTCTCAAGCTACCTCTCAGGGTTCACTCAGGAAGAAATAGAAAGAAGCGTGAGCAAGGCATATGCAGGCAAGTTCGATGTTCCTGAAATCGTGCCGCTTGTAAAAGCAGGGAACAGATATGTCCTGGAACTGTTCCATGGGCCTACTGCGGCATTCAAGGATGCTGCCCTTTCAATTCTTCCACAGCTGATGAGCTTAGCTGCGAAAAAAACAGAACTGGAAAAGGATCTGGTGATTCTTGTTGCAACAAGCGGCGACACAGGCTCGTCTGCGATGCATGCCTTCGCAGATGTGAAGGGAACAAGAGCTCTTGTTTTCTATCCTGAAAAGGGAATAAGCCCGATACAGAAAGCTCAGATGACTACGATGGAAGCATCAAACACCATCGCATGCGCTATCCGCGGAAACTTCGACGATGCTCAGACAGGAGTGAAGAAGATATTCTCTGCCATGCCAGGGCTTTCAAGTGCGAATTCCATCAATATCGGACGCTTGGCGCCGCAGATTGTATACTACTACAATGCTTATCTGTCGCTCGTCAGGATGGGACGGATCAAGATGGGCGAACCTGTGAATTTCTCAGTTCCAACTGGCAATTTCGGTGATATCCTCGCAGGCTTCATGGCAAAGCAATCAGGGCTCCCGATAGGCACTCTGATATGCGCTTCCAATCAGAACAATGTCCTGCATGACTTCTTCCAGACAGGGGTCTATGACCGAAGAAGAGAATTCCATGTCTCTATCTCTCCTTCGATGGATATTCTTGTATCAAGCAATCTTGAAAGACTGATCTACTGGGCTCTAGGATGCGATGCAGGCTTGACTTCACAGAAGATGTCTTCCCTCTCGCAAAACGGAGCATTCTCCATATCCGAAGCGCAGATGGCTCCGATCAGAGGGATCTTCGCATCAGAATGGGTTGATGAAAGGCAGACTGAGAAAACAATCGCTCAGGTATTCCGAGAGACTGGCTACCTGCTGGATCCGCATACTGCTGTAGCATGGAGGGCAGCTGAACTCCATGAAATGCATTCAGGCGACAGAACTGTGTGCGTCGTGCTATCCACTGCATCGCCGTTCAAGTTCCCTTCAAGCGTATTGAAAGCTTTCGACAGCTCGGCCATCCTGCCTGAGGATGCTTCTGCTCAGATCGATATGCTCCAGAATGTCACGCTCAAGAAAGC
>JAQUYU010000006.1 GCA_028691695.1 Sphaerochaetaceae bacterium
GGGAATGCTTGTGTTCCTGATGGTCTGCTCGCCTCTTTCAGCAAACGAGAACGGAGTTCTGCAGGCAGTTTCCAGCATCAGCATATCCTACCTCGGAGCCCAGGGGCTTTTCGTTGCCATCATCATCGGGATCTTCTCTGTGAAGATCACACACTTCTGCGAGAAGAAGAACATCGTAATCAAGATGCCTGACAGCGTTCCGCCGTTCCTGGCCGAAGCATTCAGCTCAATCATCCCGTTCCTGTTCAACATCATCATCTTCTACGGCATCTCCACGATTCTGTCCATAGTTACAAAAGGCCAGATGTCATTGCCGCTCCTGATCACATACATTCTATCGATTCCTCTCAATGCCTGCTTCAATTCCGTCGTCGGAGTCTGCATAGCAATTCTGTTCGCCTGCATACTCTGGCTGTTCGGCATTCATGGGACAATGGTCATCGTCGTTGCAGCCATGGCTGTAATGATGCAGGCACTCACTGCAAATGCCCAGGCCGTCGCGGCCGGAGGCAAGGCTCAGTTCTATCCTTGCCTGCTTCTGTTCAGCGGCCTTGCATGCTGCGGCGGAACTGGAAACACACTCGGACTGGTGTTCTGGGGACTTCGAAGCAAGTCAGAGCAGCTTCGAGCTGTTTCCAAGGCTGGCCTTATTCCAGGCCTGTTCGGTGTCAATGAGCCCATAACCTTCGGGTTCCCGATCATGTACAACCCGATCATGGGCATACCGTTCATCCTGACCCCGCTCGTGTCTGTGTTCGTCCTCTGGATCGGATATGCAATCGGCTTCTTCAAGCCCTCATACATACTGATCATGTCGCTGATGCCTATCGGAGTCGGCGAGTTCCTCGGTTCGCTTGCCTGGCAGAATATCTTCATCCCAGTCGTCGTCCTGATTCTATCGCTCGTGATCTACTATCCGTTCTTCAAGGCCTATGAGAAGCAGCTCGTGGCAAAAGAAGAAGCAGCAAAGGCAGCAGAAGCCGTTGAGGCAGCACCTGCGAATTAATCAAGTTATTCACACGCCTTCCGGACTCGTTCCGGAGGGCTTCATCAGGAGAATTTATGACTGAAAAAACATTTCCAGAAGGATTTCTCTGGGGCGGCGCGACAGCTGCCAACCAGTGCGAAGGAGCTTACCGCGAAGGTGGAAAAGGCCTAAGCGTAGCTGACATGATCACATCGGGCTCACGTACCTCTCCGAGGCAATTCACCCATGAGATCAAGCCGGAACTCAGCTATCCATCACATGAAGCAATCGACTTCTATCATCATTACAAAGAGGACATCGCACTTTTCGGCAAGATGGGATTCAAGGTTTTCCGCCTTTCCATCGCATGGTCGAGGATATTCCCGAACGGCGACGAGAAGCAGCCATGCAGAGAAGGCCTTGACTTCTATCACAAGGTCTTTGCCGAATGCCATGCAAATGGAATCGAGCCCTTGGTGACGCTATCTCACTATGAGATGCCATACCACCTTGCTTGCGCCTATGGCGGCTGGACAAACCCCGCTGCTATAGATTTCTTTGTCCGTTATGCAACTACAGTGCTGCAGGAGTACAAGGACGAGGTACGATATTGGCTCACATTCAACGAAATCAACATCCTCGCATCCCCGTTCGGAGCCCTGATTGCAGGAGGAATCATCCCGGATCATGACGGCCCTCAGATGGATTTCACACAGAAGGAGACGCCGGAGAAAGCTGCAAAGCGGTTCCTTGCTCTTCACCATCAGTTCATTGCATCGGCCAAGACCGTTGCAATTGCACATGCAATCAATCCTTCCTGCATGGTCGGATGCATGATAGCCGGCATGGCCCAGTATCCGCTCACCCCGAATCCCGATGACATGATCCGCTCGCAGGAAATGATGAAGATGGGCAACTGGCTTTGCGGTGACGTGATGGTCAGAGGATACTATCCGCAGTACGCTCTCAACGCATTCTCAAAGATGGGACTCAATCTCGATATCTCCGAAGACGATGAAGAGATCCTTCTGATGGGAACTGTTGATTTCTATTCATTCAGCTACTACAGCTCGGCCTGCACGACATGCGATGCCCAGGCTGCCGCAAAAGCCGGCAACATGATAATGGGCATCAACAACCCGTACATCAAGCGCTCACAGTGGGGCTGGGGAATAGACCCTGAAGGTCTGAGATGGTATCTAAATGAAGCCTACGGGCGCTATGAGATTCCGATGATGATTGTCGAAAACGGACTCGGAGCACAGGACATCATCGAAGCCGATGGCCATATTCATGACCCATACCGCATCGATTACATGAAAAACCACATCAAGGCCATAAAAGAGGCTATCGATGATGGAGTCGAAGTCCTTGGATACACATCCTGGGGATGCATAGACCTGGTGTCGGCAAGCACTGGAGAGATGGCCAAGCGCTATGGGTTCATCTATGTGGACCGCAACGATGACGGAACGGGAACATTCAAGCGCATTCCGAAGGACTCTTTCGAATGGTATTCGAAGCTCATCAAGTCAAACGGAGCTGAGCTCTAGAATGAGCACTAGACCCTATGACATGGCTGTATTCGATCTGGACGGCACTCTCCTGCACAAGGGGAAGCTGTCGTCCAGAACAGTATCCGCGCTGAAAGCAGCCCGTGATGCGGGCTGCATCCTAGCCGTCTGCACAGGCAGATGCCTCGGGATGCTAGGACAGCCGGTAAAAAGCCATGGCTTGTTCTCATGGTTCATCTGCTCCAATGGATCAGTGACGCTTGATTCATCGCTCGGGATCCAGGCTCAGAATTCCCTTTCGCAGCAAGCAGTCTGCCAGGCGCTTGACAGCGTCGCTTCGATCCCGCACCTTTGCGGATGCTTCGTCAACGGCAAGCCATACTTCGATTCAAAGATAATCACCCGCTGGCTGAGGCTTCCGCATGGAGAGAAATCCTCGTCCTTCTCATGGATGGCCTTGAAGATGTTCTTAAAGCATCAGAGAATCCATGACTGCGAAAGCTTTCTCAGAAGGCAGTATCAGGGAGTGGAGAAGTTCGAGGTCTCCCCTCTTGATGCAACGGCAATCCCAATGGCGATGACAATCCTGAAGCAGCAGAGAGGAATCGAGCCTGTAGTATCCGGGTCAAACATCGAAATAACTCCAAAGGGAGTGAGCCAAGGCAAGGCACTTGAGCTTCTGATTGCCCAGCTCGGAATCCCATCCAGCCGTGTCATAGCCTTCGGAGATAGTGGAAATGATCTGTCGCTTTCAGGAGTCGCAGGTCATCTCTGTTCACCTTCAACCGGTTCTAATGATATAAAGGAAGCAGCGGACGAGCTTATACTGCCTCCAGAAAGCGATGGAGTCGCACAGTACCTAGAAAAAGCTTTCGGCTTCACGGAGGGAAAATAAATGAAATTGCAAGGTCATCCAGTTTCTGCAGGTTTCGCTGCTGGCAGGATTCTCAAGTACGTCCCCTACTGCCCCAAGTTCGAAAAGACAACAATAGACAAGAGCCGGATCAAGCCGGAAATGAAGCAGTTTCTTGATGCCAGAGAGAAAGCCGTTTTCGAAATAAACCGCATCGCAGCGCTTTCCACAGACGATCTGTCAAAGGTATTCAAGGCCCACATCATGATGCTCACCGACCCTGACATAGAGGATGAGGTGAATCAGGAAATTGAGTCAGGCAAATGCTTCCGATGGGCAATCTGCGAGGTATTCGAGCGTTACGAGAAACAGCTTGCTTCCGCAGGCGACCCAGTTCTGAGAGAACGGGTGAACGACATGAAGGACTTGCAGACCAGGCTTCTGCGCTGCGCGGATTGCGTGCCTGAGACCAGCCTTTCGCATCTTGAGCCATCAACCATCGTCGCCGCTTCCGATCTTTTTCCATCAGACACTGCAAAAATAGACAAGAACAGCATAGCAGCCATCCTAACCGAAAATGGCGGAGCGGCAAGCCATACTGCAATAATTGCAAGAGCATACGGAATCCCGGCAATCGCAGGAATCCACGACCTGCTTTCTTCTGTCTCTGATGGGCAGTCAGCAGCAGTAGACGCCCAGTCCGGATCGGTTATCCTTGATCCATCTGAGGAAGAGACTGAAGCAATCAAGGCAAAGGCAGCTGATCTTGCCCAGTCACGCTCAGATGAAAAGTTGTTTCTTGACCGAGCTGCAGCTACATCCGACGGCAAGCGCATTCAGATCCTTGTCAACCTCGGCAGCACCGACGATGCTGTGCTTTCTGCAGCCGCTTTCACCGATGGTGCAGGTCTGGTACGCTCGGAATTCCTCTACATGAAGTCGGATTCATTCCCATCGGAAGAAGTTCAGATGGAGCAGTATCGGAAAGTCCTTCAGAGCTTCGAGGGTCGTCCTGTCACGATCCGGACCCTGGACATCGGCGGCGACAAGAGCCTTGCCTACTGGAACCTTCCAAAAGAGGACAACCCGTTCCTTGGAATAAGGGCTCTGCGCCTCTGCCTGAAGAATCCAGCGGTTTTCAAGACACAGCTCAGGGCGCTTCTTCGCGCTTCAGTCTATGGGCAGCTCAGGATAATGTTCCCGATGGTCGCCTCGATTGAAGACTTCACTGCTGCGGTTTCCATTCTTTCACAGTGCAAGGACGAGCTCAAGAGCGAGGGCATTCCTTTCAGCGGCAGCATCCAGACCGGCCTTATGATTGAGATTCCTTCTGCTGCAATTCTTGCAGACAAGTTTGCCAAGATTGCCGACTTCGCTTCAATCGGAACGAATGACCTCATCCAGTATGCTCTTGCCTCAGACAGGATGAATCCTGAAATGGCTCCATACTATCAGCAGTACAATCCTGCCGTGTTCAGGCTCATCGACAATTCATGCAAGGCGTTCAATGGCCAGGGCAAGGACATATGCGTCTGCGGAGAGATGGCAGGCGACGTGCGAGGGGCGGCTGTTCTTGCAGGCCTCGGTGTAACCGGCCTTTCGATGAACGCCACATGCGTGGCAAGGATCAAGAAGCTCATATGCACCCATCAAGCATCCGAATTCACAGCTCTTGCCGAATCCGTCCTGAACTGTTCTTCAGAACGGGAAATCTTAGGAATATTCAAGAAAGAAGGTATCTGACATGACAAATGCAATAATCACCATCAAGAACAGGACAGGGCTTCATGCAAGACCGGCATCGGATTTCATTGCCATCGCCATGAAGCATTCCTGCCGAATCACAATCTGCCGCACATCAGATCACATTGAAGTCAATGCAAAGTCAATCATGAAGATGCTTGCAATGGCATTTGCACAGGGCGAAGAGATCGAGCTCAAGGCCCAAGGAGATGATGAAGCAGAAGCAATAAAGGAGCTTTCCGCATTCCTGGAATCAGGCTGTGGAGAGAAGCAATAGGGCTGGCTAACCTATAACAGTGCCCTCGAATGGTCGTCCATAGAGGATATTCATGGTGTTTTCGACATTGCGGCCATCTGAGCAGATGACTTTGATTCCGGCGTCCCTTGCAATCGGCGAAGCAATCGGATCGAAAGGCGTGCTTTTCCCCGGCACCCATTCAGATCCCACCATCTTGCAGAACGAATCCCAGTCAATGCTGTCAAGCGGCTTTGCTTCGGGGTTCTTCCTGGGGTCGTCGGTGTACACTTTCTTGATGTTCGAAAGGTTGATCACGATCTTGCCACCGAATCTCTTGGCCAGATAAACGGCATCAGTGTCAGTGGAAAAGCCAGGCTTCCATCCAGCAGCCACCAGGACCTGCTTCCCGAATGAGATGTCTCCTGTAGGATCAGTTACCAGCGGGTCTGAGCAGAACGAATCGAAAATAGCCCTCACAAGAGTTCCATTGAGGTGAGTCGCCTTGATGCCAAGCCAATCGGCATGGTCTGCATCGGCTGCCTCGGCAACGGCTCTGTATGCATTCTGATATACTCTTGCCGGCGCTCCTCCTCCGCAGACGAGAACAGCTTTCCGTTCGCTGTCTTCTTCAAGGTAGCTCTTCATCGCTTTGTAGAACTTGCTCAGGAACCCAATATCAACACCGTCAGGTGATATGATTGATCCACCTAATGAAATCACGACAAGACTGCTTTCCATGCATATGCCTCCGGAGCCATTGTATACGCAATTCTCTTTTCCCTCAATCTGGAAGAGACATATCTCACAGCTTCTTGATGACATCCTCTGAAAGACCGGTGAGTGCACTGATCTTCTCAATCGGGACATTCAAGCCCTGGAGACCTTTAGCCATTCTCATGCGCTCTTCCTGCCGGCCTTCGGCTCTGCCCTCGGCTCTGCCTTCGGCTCTGCCCTCGGCTCTGCCCTCGACTCTGCCCTCGGCTCTGCCCTCGACTCTGCCCTCGACTCTATTCTTATAGCCGACGGATCTGATTTTCTCTTCCAGTATCATGTAACCCCTCCTGAATTCCTCATCCTTCTTGGCATCTGATACAGCACGATCAATTTCTTTCACCAGTTCGCTTTTCTTCTCTTCCGGATAATGACCGGCATCATTCATGTACTCCAGAAGCACTTTCAGTTTATCCCCAATATCTCCGTTTTGTCCAGTTGTATTGAAGAACACCTGATTTGTGCCATCATCATACTTGACATCAGGAGATTCCGAACATGAATAATTGAAACTGTATTTGAAGCAGCCCTTACCGAAAGGATCGAACTTGCATATGAAAATCAGGTAGCTCTGCCTTAGGTTTCCAAAAGGCTCTCCGCGCCCAAGCTGGTTTGAATCCATGCTTGCCTGATACAGCCTTGCCCTCTTCAGAAGGAACGGTTGGGTTTCAGCTTGCATCTCAACATCGAAAATAGTATTGCCATCATCAAGGAAAACATCAAAGCGCACCCCACGACGGCCAAACGGCCTTCCGTATGACTTCTGAACCGTTGCATTGGCATAGCTGCGAATCTTGATCCTGTCGATCTTCAATTCCGGAAGAAGGCACTGTATCATCTTGAAGCAGATATCCTCATCGCTCATAACATAGGAGAACATCAGATCATCGGTGACATCAAGATCAAGGAATGCAGATTCAATCGTTTCTTTTCTGTTCAAATCATCACCTCCCCTTTGAAACTGCATGCTCAGGCTTGACCCCGAGCATGCATTCGAAAAAAACTAGAACGGTGCTGCCTCGCTCTGATCACCGGCAGGAACAGCAATCTCTTCCTGGGCAGAATCAATATTCTCCTCGACTTCTGCCGGAGGGGCGATCTCAATGGACGGATCGATATCGATCTGAGGAACCGGCATTGGCTCTACCGGTCTGGCATCCTTATCCTTCTTTTCAGGCTGGAACTCAACATGCTCTGCAACAATGACTATGCGGTCCTTGGATTCATTCTCCTTGGTTGTCCAGCGCTCCTGCCGAAGCCTGCCAAGAATCCGAACGCCTCTGCCTTTCTTTAGGTACTTGGCGCAATTCTCGGCTGTCTTGCCCCATGTGATGATAACGAAGAACGAAGCTTCGGACACATACTCCTTGCTGCGGTTCATGAAATAACGATTCACCCCGATGCTGAATCGAGTCATCGATGTCCCTTCCGCCAGCTTGAACTCTTCCGGATCGCGGGTCAGATTGCCTTCTACTAGCACTGAATTCAAATTATTCATATGCACTTCCTAAGAACTTGAAAGGAAAATGCGGTGCCCAGGACCTGCAACGCAGCAACTGGGCACCTGCTGTGCCTTCCGTTCTCAACCTATATAGCGGCGAAATTTGATTTCTGCTGAGCAAAAACGGCAAAAAAATGAAAATAATTGAAAAAACTTTTTGGCAGTGTTTTTCTTTCAACACAAATTCAATGGCTTGTTGGAAAAAAAACTACCTGTGATTCAGGTACTGTGGGTTTTTTTGCATTTGAACAATTCAAGAATGCAATTATTGGTTCTGAACCCTTGCTTAACCTAAACAAAAGAATGCTTGGTGGAAGCATAAGCGGTCCTCAGCATTGGAAGACTAGTGATGGAACCTGCCTTAAAGACCTGTAGCATACAGTGACAAAGTTACTGGCTTTCATATCGGGATTGGTGTATATTAGCCATGAAGGTTGAGAAAGGCCTTCCCTTGGAGGTTATAAAATGAGTGAAATTACTTTAACATCTGATAATTTCGAAAAAGAAGTGATTCAATCGAAGAGCCCTGTGCTGGTAGATTTCTGGGCACCATGGTGCGGGCCTTGCAGAATGGTAGCTCCATCAGTGGCGCAGATTGCCGAGAAATACGCAGGAAAGCTCAAAGTCGGCAAAGTCAATGTCGATGAAGCATCAGATCTGGCATCCACATACGGTATTGCAAGCATCCCTTCCCTTCTGGTCTTCCAGAACGGAGAAGTCGTGAACCAGAGAGTCGGCGGAGCTCCGATGGGAGTCCTCGAGTCATTCATCGCACCGTACGTGAAATAACAAGAGCTTCAGCCAGCACAAGCACCCAGGCCTCGCCAGGGTGCTTTTTTAATCAGCTCCAGAAGAAAGCATAACGGGTCATTGCATCCATCAGAGCCCTTGCATTCTCTATCGGGATCTGAGGGTAAAGGCCGTAGATCATCCAGAGCCCTCCGTCAGGAGAGGAAAGGCGCTTGACGTCATCGGCGATCATCTCATCTATCTGAGCAGGAGTGCCGTTCAAAGTCGTATCCTGGCGGTCGATGTCCAGCTCTACGCACGTTCGGTGAGCGAAATGATCTGCAATCCAATCAATCCCATTCACCTTGTCCTGCAGGTTAATCACCTGCACCCCGCCTTCGACGAGATCTGAAACGAGGGTGCGGATATCCCCGTCGCTGTGCATATGGATCAGAACGCCCTTGTCGCGGGCCTTCTTCATCAGGCGGGAATAGCTTGGCTTGATGTACTTCCTGAAAAGATCCGGGGAAATCATCGGCCCGACCTGCATCCCAAGATCCTCAGCATAGCTCATCTGGTCAACCCCGATGTCAAGATAATGATCAACTATCGCCTGATTGAAGCTCTCAAGGCCTTCGATCATTGGCCAGAGGCGATCATCCTCATCAACCATGTCGCAAAGCAGATCCTCATATCCATGAAGATCGCACAGCTGGAGGAAAGTGTGGCCATGCCTAAGCCCTGCAGGAGCGAACTTGCCCTCTTTCCTCAGGCCCTCAAGGCGAACCTTCTCTGAATTCCAGTCAATCGGACCGATTCCCATGCACTTATCCGGATCCGGCCAGCGGTATGACGGCAGGACATCAAGATCAGAAAGCGGATGCTTCACGACGCAGCCTGTTATTCCATCGATGGTCGTCTGCCAGACGCAGCCGAAATCATCAGTGTAAGGTGCATCCTTCCTGGCAACCAAAGCATAGTCAGGAGTATACGGAAGCGCAGGACGCTTGAAGTCAGGAAACAGGAACGGATGGGACTCGATAAGGTCGCAAAGCTGATTCTGGTCGTAGCTTTTCCAGCATGAATCATTGATGACGAAAGTCATCGGGATGAAATCCGGTTTCTCGAACAGTGCAGAGCGCACCTGGTTTGGTTTTGACATAGAAGCCTCTCTGCCTGATACTAAGCCATATCAGGCCTGTTATCAAGCAGATAGGACATCGTTGAGCTCAATTCTCGAAGAAGCATCGGGCATTGGCAAAAGAAATATCCTTAACCATGCCTCCGACAAGACCAAAATCGCCGGGAATCTCGCCGTTATCCATCCATGTGCCGAGAAGGTTGCAAAGGATCCTTCTGAAATACTCATGCCGTGGATAGGAAAGGAAAGAGCGGCTGTCTGTCAGCATTCCCACGAAGCGAGATAGCATTCCAAGGTCCCCGAGAGTCCTGAGCTGCTCGGTCATGCCATCGATATGGTCACAGAACCACCATCCCGATCCAAGCTGGAGCTTTCCAGGAACATCCTTCTGAAAGCAGCCGATCAATGACCCTAGAACGTAGTAATCATTGGGATTCACCGAGTAAAGTATCATCTTGGGCAGCGAATCGGCAGATTCCATATTGTCAAGAAGCTTCTGAAGCTTTGCTGCAATCTGGAAATCGGACACGGCATCATAGCCCGAATCCGGACCCAAGGCTGCGAACTGGCGGCTGTTGTTGTTCCTGCTGGCCTGAAGATGGATCTGCATCACAAGATTGCGCTTTGCATACTCGCGTCCAAGGGCAAGGACAACGAAAGTCCTGTACTGCTCAGCTTCCAGCGGGCTCACAGGCTTTCCCGAAAGCGCCTTGTTCAGGATCTTGTCGATCTCAGCTTCAGAAGCCGTCTCGAACGGAGGGTAGCACAGGGCCATGTCGGTGGCAAGGCATCCGTTTGCAACGAAATGATCAAGCCGCAGGGAAAGGGCATCGATCACATCGGATGCTCTTGAAATCGAGACGCCTGAAACTTCCGAAAGCTTATCGATGTAGCCGGCAAACGCCGGTGAATCGATGTTAATCGCCTTGTCAGGGCGGAATGAAGGAATAACCTTCGCAGGGGTCTTCCCCTTCACCGCCCTGTGGAACTCAAGCGAATCCACCGGGTCATCAGTTGTGCCTACAGCATAGACATTGAACTTGCGGAAGATGCCGAAGACATTCAGATCAGGATCATCTCGCAGAGCGCGGTTGCATTCATCGTAGATCCTTCTTGCCGATGCAGGACAAAGCGGCTCGGTGATTCCGAAGTAGCGCTGAAGTTCAAGATGAGTCCAGTGGTACAGCGGGTTGCCGATGCTATGCGCAATGGTGTCGCTCCAGTTGAGAAACTTCTCAAACGAGTTGCCATCACGCTCATCCATTCCGTTTGCGCGTATCATCCTCCACTTGTAATGGTCGCCGGCAAGCCATGCCTGAGTGATGTCAGGCTCACGCCAGTTCTCTGAAATCTGCTTCGGAGAAAGATGGCAATGATAGTCGAATATCGGCATGCTGGCCGCATATTCGTGGTAAAGCCTCACAGCAGAAGGCGAATTGAGAAGAAAATCCTCATCCATGAACTTTTTCATACAGGTCTCCTATTTCGTCTGATTGAACTTCTCGCGGTTGATCCAGAGCCCCAGAGCAGGATTCGGGATGAAGAAGACATCCTCACCATCGACCTTGTTGAAGCCAAGCTTCAGAGTCTTAGGATCGTAGATTCGAGACATCTCATCGTAGGAAGCACTCTCGAAGCCGACGCTGCGGATCTCCTCCTGTGCAATGTCCTTGACTGCATAGGTGATAGAGAAGCGTCCGTCGCTGGATCCATGGATCAGATGGGCGGCAACGCTCATGTTGTCCTTCAGGTCCTGATTGGTCTTCAGAAGCTCTAGAGTATGAAGGCGTCCGCGATAGCCGTACTTGCGGATCAGCGCATCGTTCTGAGGGTCCTCTCCGAACTTATGGACACCTGGTGCAAGGACGATCAGCTGCCCGCCGTCCGCCATCGCCATGCGTGTCCGGTAGACAGCCTTGTTCCCAAGCCACGTGCTGTGGAATTCCTTTGGATCGAGGTAGACAACGCACTTGCGGATTCCATGCTCGACGAAATCGATGTTCTTCTCCTGGGCAAGCGCAACGGCATCTTCAAGGGGCTTGCGTCCTTCGCCGATGAACAGGCCATGGGTCTGGATCACGCCGCCTGGCGCTGTTGTGACGGTGAGCATGTACAGGACATGGCGGTCTGCGAGGAAATGCTCGGCCGCATAGTCGAATATCCTGCGCACAGGGGTGTGGTCACGCCCCATCATCCGCTCCATGCCGTACACAGCGCCTATCATGTGGCTCTGGTTTATCATGTCGCTTCCGCCCACCCCGACGAAAAGGTTCTTCGAGTGGTTCGCCATCCCGATCACTTCATGGGGCACGACCTGTCCTATGGAAAGGATCAGGTCAAAATCCTGATCTTCGACCATCCTGTTTATTTCAACAGCGACCCCATCGGTCCAGAGGCCTTCAGTGACAGACGATACGAACGAAGCAGGAACCTCTCCGATCTTCACGACATCATGGCGCCAGTCATGGGTATGGAAGATGCTGTGGGGAATATCCCCGTACATCGAGGAAATCTCATCATCGGTCATCGGCACATGGGTGCCAAGAGCCTCAAGGATGCTGCATCTGACACCGTGGTCCTTGCACCAGTGGTAAGAGATGTTGGCAATAAGCCCGGCATTGGAGAAGAAGCGTGTGTAGTCCGGGACAACCATCAGGATGTTCTTCGGGCTACGTGCGCAAAGAGCGGCTTTGACCTTCACCTTGATTTCATTGTTTTCAAGCATCTGTTCTCCTCAGACCGTATAGGTCGTGGCAGCAGTTGCGCCGCCCTCGCCGGTCCAGTTGGTATGGAAGAACTCACCGCGCTTGCCGTCAACTCTTTCATAGGTATGAGCGCCGAAGTAATCTCGCTGCGCCTGAAGAAGGTTCGCAGGAAGACGTTCAGTCGTGTATCCGTCGAAGTAGTTGAGAGCCGAAGAGAAAGTCGGGGCAGGAATGCCTGAGAGCACTGCGCTGGATACGACTCTTCTCCATGACGGGACAAGTCCTTCAATCATGTTCTTGAAGTAAGGATCAAGAAGCAGATTCGGCAGAGCAGAATTGCGGTCGAAGGCTTCCTTGATCTTTCCAAGGAATGTAGAGCGGATGATGCATCCGCCTCTCCACATGAGGGCGATCGAGCCGAACTTCAGATCCCAGCCATAAGTCTTGGCCGCGCTCTGCATCAGCAGGTATCCCTGTGCATAGGAGATGAGCTTTGAAGCAAGAAGAGCCTTGCGGATATCCTCTATCATAGCCTGCTTGTCCCCTTCGAAAGGGATTCCGGTCTTGTTGTAAGCTTTTGCGGCATCGATTCTCTCGGACTTCATTGCAGACAGGCAGCGTGCGAACACAGCCTCCACGATCAGAGTCAGAGGAATGCCTTCGTCAAGAGCGGCGATTCCAGTCCACTTGCCAGTGCCCTTCTGCCCGGCGGTGTCAAGGATCTTCTCCACAAGAGGAGAGCCGTCGGCATCCTTCTTTGAAAGAATATCAGCAGTGATCTCAATGAGGTAGCTGTCAAGCTCTGTCCTGTTCCACTTGGCAAACACCTCATGCATCTGATCGTCTGACATGTGAAGCATGTCGCGCATCAGCTGGTAGGCTTCGCAGATCAGCTGCATGTCTCCATACTCGATTCCGTTGTGAACCATCTTGACGAAGTGACCTGCACCATTGCTTCCGACCCAGTCGCAGCATGGAGTACCATCCTCGACCTTGGCGCAGATGCTCTGGAAGATTGGCTTCACCAGAGGCCAAGCAGCAGGAGACCCGCCAGGCATCATCGAAGGGCCTTTCAAGGCTCCCTCTTCTCCGCCGGAGACCCCTGTTCCTATGAACAGAAGGCCTTTGCTCTCTACATATGAGCAGCGTCTGATCGTGTCAGTGTAGTGGCTGTTGCCGCCATCGATTATAACATCGCCTGGCTCAAGCACAGGGATCAGCTGCTCGATCATGTCATCGACAGGTTCACCTGCCTTGATCAGCATCATCACCTTTCTTGGGCGCTTGAGAGCAGCCACAAGACCTGCAATCGAATGAGCGCCTATGATGTTCAGGCCCTTTGCACGGCCGGCGACGAAGTCATCGACCTTGCTTACAGTCCGGTTGTATACAGCAACAGTGAATCCCTTGGATTCCATGTTCATTACGATGTTCTCGCCCATGACGGCGAGCCCGATAAGCCCGATATCAGCTTTCTTGTCCATATCTTTTACCTCTTGACCCTTGCATTTCCCTGATAGACAGACCAGATCTGCTCTTCGTCCGCAGGGGTACAGTAATCCGTCGTGACCGTTGTGGCAAGGGCTCCTGTCGCCCATCCCATCTTGATCCAGTCCTCTTCATTCTTGCCTGAAAGGATTGCATAGAGCAGTCCTCCCACGAACCCGTCTCCGCCGCCGATGCGGTCCATTATCTGGATCGGGCGTGGATTCTCAATGTACCAGTTCTCGCCGGAAAGAAGCAGCGCGCCCCAGTTGTGCTCGTTCGCGCTGACCACTTCGCGAAGCGTCGTCGCGAACACCTTGGCATCCGGGAACATCCTGCGTGCCTCTCCGATCATCCCCTTGAACTGCTCCATCTTCTTCTCAAGGTCCTTGCCGCCGGCCTCAGGCCCTTCAAGCCCAAGTGCAAGCTGGTAGTCCTCTTCGTTTCCGATAAGGATATCAGAGATCGAAGCGATCTCGGTGAAAGCCTTTCGAAGCTCTGCTTCTCTTCCTTTCCAGAAAGAGGCGCGGTAGTTAAGATCAAACGAAATCAGTGTCCCAGAAGCCTTTGCAGCTCTTGCCACTGCAAGGCAGAACTCGGTTGTTTCATGGCTAAGTGCAGCCACAAGACCTGAAAGATGAAGGATTCTGACCCCTTCTTCGTCGAAGATCCGGTGAAGGTCGAAGTCAGAAGCCTTGAGGCTCCGCCCGACTTCGCCGCTGCGGTCATTCCATACACGAGGCCCTCTTCCGCCGAATCCGCTGTCGGCTATGTTGAACTGATGGCGGTATCCCCAGGCGCCTCCCTGAGGAACATCCGGTCCTTCGAACTCGATGTTCCTGAAGCGAAGCTCGGCCTTGATGAAGGCGGCTATCGGGCTGTCCTTGACGAAAGCTGTAAGAACCTTCGTGTGCAGTCCAAGCGACGATGAAACGTTGAGGACGTTGCTCTCGGCGCTGGTTGCCTGCATCTCGAACATAGAGCTTGTGTGCACCGGCATCCTGCCGACAGGGGTGATTCTCACTCCCATGCTGGTCGGACATACCAGATCATATCTGCAGTTCTTCTTAAGATTAAGCATGATTCATTCTCCTATTGTCTTTCTGAGCGTCGCTCTGACAGCTCCTATTCCCTTGTTCATCTGTTCGAAATCATCGATCACAGAATTCCTGAGCTTCGATGATCCAAGATCGTAGCCCCAGATGTCATTCCTGGCCAGAATCTTGTCAAGCTGGCCTTTCTCAAGCTTCTTTCCGAATGAGATCCCTGCCATGTCAGCACGGGCTGAAGAGAGAAGAGGATCGGGGCTTGGCTCGAATGCCTTTCCGCTGTCATCGATTCCAAGAAGATATCTGATCCAGGAGGCAAGAGCGAGCGGGATGCATTTCAGGCTGGCTTCATCAAGCTTAGGATCGGCCTCATAGGCCTTTACCGTCTCTCCGAAGCGGATGGCAAGCTTCTGGCTCGTGTCGGTTGCAATTCTCTGAGGAGTGTCCGGCATGAACGGATTCGGAAGCCTCTTGTTCACAACGTCGTCGATGAATGACTTAGGTGACAGGATTCCGGGATCGGTAACTACAGGAAGCCCTTCCTTGTAGCCGAGGGTCTTGATGTAGCTCACTATGTCAGGATCCTTCATCTCATCGGATATCTTGGTGAATCCCAGCAGGCAGCCCATGATGCTCATCGCAGTATGAAGCGGGTTGAGGCATGTGCATACCTTCATCCGCTCGACCTTGGTCACGGTCTGGCGGTCAGTGAAGTACACCCCGGCCTTCTCCAGCGGGAGCCGCCCGTTCGGGAAGCTGTCCTCAACCACAAGGTATTCGCACTCCTCGGTGTTGACGAACGAAGATACGTATGAGCGCTTTGATGTCACCACTACTGAAGCGTCATGGAATCCGTCCTTCTGCAGCATCTCGCAGACTGACGGGTCGGGCCTCGGAGTGATCTTGTCGATCATTGTCCAAGGGAAGCTCACCTTGGAAGAATCATTAATGTACGAGACGAATGCATCGGAGACAAATCCAAGCGAATGCCACTGGGATACGATGCTCACTATTGCATTCTGAAGCTTCTCGCCGTTTCTTGAGCAGTTGTCCATGCTCACGACGGCAATCGGGAATGCACCGGCTTCGAAGCGCCTCAGAAGGAGCGCTGCAACCATGCAGCAGATCGTGGTGCATTTCTCTGGCCCGAGCGGGATGTCCTTCTGTACGTAGGCCGGCGTGATGTCATAGCCTTTCTCGGTAATCGTGAAGCTCACCATCTGGAGCGCAGGGTTGGAGAAGATCTCGCACATGCGTTTCCATTCCGAACACAGCTGAGTGCTGCACTTGTGTGATTCTGCGATGCTTGCGATTATCCGCTTCTCCACGGTTCCATCGCCCTTGAGAGTCACATCGATGGACAGGTTGTCGAACTTAGTGTAGCCTTCGTCGATCATCTCCCAGTCGAAGCCTTCCCCGACCACGATGCCTGTATCTGCCAGGCCCTGATCAAGCAGGTCCTGCATCTTGGCTCCGAGGAATGCTCTGAAGATGTTCCCCGACCCGAAGTGAACCCAGCGGCAGGCGCGTGCTGTGTTCTTCCTCATCTTCATTATGTCAAACTCCGGCAGCTTATAGCCGGCCTTTTCCCATTCTTCACGCAGTGAAGGATCGCACATGCTCTGCAGATCTAGCTTCATAGATACCTCCGGATATCGTTTTGCATAGTATACCACACTAATATATCAGTTGCAACAAATATTTTCATATTCCGAAATTGCTTGAAGATTGACTGATATTTGTTATTTACATTATCGATATTACGGGTTATACTTTCCCTATGCTTACAGATAAAGTTTACAGCGACCTGAAAAAGAAGATCCTCAGCTTGAGCCTCAAGCCGGGCTCGCCTCTGAGCTTCTCTGCGCTCAAGCCTCTGTACAGGGTGAGCATCTCCCCTATAAGGGATGCCCTCAAGGCTCTTGAGAGCGAAGGACTGGTGGAGATCAAGCCCCAGAGCGGGACCTTCGTCTCGCTCATCGACCTTGAAAAGGTGCGCGACGAGCGCTTTTCCAGGCTCTACCTTGAACTTGGCGCAATCGAGAATGCAGGCAAGAACGGCTTCGGAGATGAGCTTGCATCCGAGTGGGAGCGGCTGCTCGATGATCAGAAAGCCGCATATTCCTGCCGCAACACAGGAAAGTTCCTTGAGCTTGACGACAGCATGCACAGCCTCTTCTTCAAGAAATGCAATCATATCCAGGTTTTCGAATCGATGAAGAACAGCAGCGGCAACTACCATAGGATCCGGATGGTCAGCTATCTGTTCGATGACATCCTTCAGAACATACTTGTCCAGCATCAGGGGCTGCTTGATGCAATCAGGACCGGCAATCCGGATGCTGTCATAGCCCTGGACCGCAAGCATATCTCCAAGATCGAGACCGAGACTTCAGACTATCAGAAAGCCTTTCCTGAATACTTCAAGAAATAGCCGACGATGGCCGAAGATCAAGTGTTTGGCCAGAAAAACCAGTAATTTCAATGAATAAGGATGCCTTTATAGTCGTTCTGGACTTGCTCGTAGCTCTGAATGTTCCCGATATCGTAACGCTTGCCAGGCATGCGGAATGCATGAACGCTCACTTTGGCGCACAGCCATTCGATGAACGAGCCAGGGGCATCCACAGGGCATCCGCCCGCTATCGCCTCCGAGATCAGTCCAAGATCCTCGCGGCGGTAGATATAGAACGGGGGAACCGCCCAATGGCTTCTCGGGCTGTCAGGCTTCTCCTTCATCTCCAGCACCAGATCGTCATCAGTGCATGAGCATACTCCGTACTTGCATGGGCCTTTCAGCGGAGAAAACTCATAGCGCATGATGCATGTGGTCTTCTTGCTGGCGAAATACCGGGAGAACAGGCCCAGGGAGAACTCAAGCACGTTGTCTCCGGCCACCACCATCAGATCATCGTCGATGTGACCGTCGTCAATTGCTTTCTTGATGTCCATCACTGCACCGAGGCGGGTTTCGTTCGTCTCGGTTCCATCGTCGATAACGGAAATCGGACACTGAATCCTGGATCCTGCTTTCCAGTCTTCGAAGAAATGGGCGAATCTATGGTTGGAGACGATATAAATGCCATCGATCGGGCAAGTGGCGGCAGCATCTTCCACGATCCAGTCCAGGACGGTCTTGGAACCGACTTTCAGAAGCGGCTTCGGGAAATTCTTCGTAAGCGGGTAGAGCCTGGTTGCATATCCGGCGGCAAGGACAACGCATTTCATCTCTTGTCTCCGTAGTAATCAAAATACCATGTGGCGAACTTCGAAAGCCCCTCTGCTATTGCAGTTGAGGGATGGAAGCCGAAATCACGCTCAAGATCAGACACGTCCGCATAGGTTGCGGGGACGTCTCCCATCTGCATCGGAAGAAGCTCAATCTGAGCCTTGCGCCCAAGGCAGTCTTCAAGCGTATGGATGAAGTCCATCAGGTTCTCCGGCCTGCTGTTCCCGATGTTGTAAACCTTGTACAAGGCGCCGGTCTCGTCAGGTTCCGGAGGATTGGGAATGATGTCCACTATTCCATGGACTATATCGGAAACGAACGTGAAGTCGCGTTTCATGTTTCCGTAATTGAATACCTTGATAGGCTCTCCAGCAAGGATCTTCTTCGTGAACGAGAAGTAAGCCATGTCAGGCCGGCCCCATGGCCCGTACACTGTGAAAAACCGCAGGCCTGTTGCTGGAATCGAGTACAGATGGCTGTACGTGTAAGCCATCAGTTCATTGGATTTCTTGGTAGCCGCATACAGGCTGACAGGATGGTCCACGCTGTCGGATGTGGAGAAAGGCACCTTCTTGTTTGCCCCATATACTGAAGAGGATGAGGCATAGACCAGATGCTTCACCGGATGATGGCGGCAGGCTTCAAGAATATTGAAGAAGCCCTCAATGTTGCTTTTGATGTAAGCCTGAGGATTGTCTATGCTGTAGCGGACACCGGCCTGGGCGGCAAGGTTCACGACTGCATCCGGCTTGAACTGCACGAAGGCCTTCTCTACCGCATCAGGATCGGAGATGTCCGCCTTCATGTAGGAGAAAAGCCCGTTCTTCTTCAGAATGGCTATTCTGCTCTGCTTGAGGGATACATCGTAGTAGCTGTTCTCATTGTCTATGCCCGCAACATGGACACCAAGCTCCATGAGCCTCATGCTCAGGTGAAACCCTATGAATCCCGCAGCCCCTGTGACAAGGACTGCAGATGAACTGTCAAGTGAATTGTTTTTTCTCATTCGAACCTCATCCAGATATTATCCCATATCCTCTCGAAACACAAGATAAAAGAAATATTTCGCAAGGTTTTCGAAAGTTATGCAACTTCTGAATTCTTTCACTTGCGTTTTTGCAAAAGCAAAGCTATCATGAAATCAATGATTAAACCTTAGGGAGGTTACTATGAAAAAAATCATTGCAATTGCTGCAATCCTGCTGGTTCTCGCACCTGCGCTTTTCGCTCAGGCAGCTCAGGAAACACAGTTCCCTGATCCTGAAAAAAGCTTCACAATCGTCGTAGGATTCTCTGCCGGAGGCGGAACTGACCTGATATTCAGGGAGTTCGCCGAATGCCTCAAGGAGGTATCTGGGGCAGACTTCATCATCACCAATATCCCAGGCGGCAGCAGTGCCACCGGAACGAACGAACTTCTCAACGGAGAAGCGGATGGATACACCCTTCTCGGATCCGGAACCCATACGGTAAGCGCCACTCTTCAGGGCACTACCGCAGGATTCACAGAGCTTGATTACGTTGCGGCTCTCAACTGGGATCCGTTCGTGATCTGCGTCCAGAAGGACAGCCCTTACAACTCATTCGAAGAGCTTGTTGCGGCAGCCAAGGCGAATCCTGGCAAGATAGTTCTCGGGAACGCCGGCCAGACCGGAGCTACAGGAGTAGCATCGATCGGAATCAACCTCAACTGCGACAAGTCATTCAATGTCACCGCTTTCAACGGCGGAGCGGAGCTCATCCCTGCCGTCCTCGGCGGTCACTGCGATGCTGGAATCTTCTCTCAGAGCGAATGCATCAACAACATCGACGGCCTGAAGCCGCTCGTGATCCTGACCCCTGCAAGAAGCATCCTTGCTCAGCTTGCAGATGTCCCTACCCTCAAGGAAGCTGGGTTTGACTTCACGGTTCCTGGAGGCAGCTTCAGATCACTTTCCGTCAAGAAGGGAACTCCTCAGAAGGCCATAGACTGGCTTGCCGACATGTCCGAGAAGGCATTCAACACAGAAAGGTTCCAGACTTACATGAAGACCAAGGGACTTATCCCTTACTTCCTCAAGACCAAGGACTATGCCGAATATGACCAGACTCTGATCGATTCTTACACCCCGATTCTCAAGGAAGCAGGGCTGTACAAGTTCGGCAATTAGGATAAAGCCATGTTCAGAAACCGGAAAGCAGTGCCATTTTCTTTTACCATTCTCTCAACCCTCTATATAATCTATATAGTGGCGCTAGGAGACAGCCGAATGCTCGGGGACGAGATAGGAGGAGACCCAGGCGGGATGATCATCCCGCTGATCCTTGGAATCTTCATGCTCGCCTCTTCATTCTATATCTTCCTTACTGACAAGAAGACACAAACAGCAGAGAAGAAGATGGATCCGGTTGACAGACGGCTTTTTCTAAGCGTCCTGATTATTTCGATACTGTATGCAGCGCTTTCCAGGTTCCTGGGCTTCCTGCTTTCCACTAGCCTGGCGCTGTATATTCTTGTATTCATAAACCTGAATCTCGGTCTCGGGAAGGACTGCATCAAACCCTTCTTCTTCGGGATGCTGATTTCAGAAGCAGTCCTTCTGGCGGTGTACACCGTAGGCAGAACCATCACCCGCTCCATGACGATAGCCTCAAGAAACGGATCTCTTTCCGGATTCTTCGCATCGTCAGGAGCGATTCTTGCAGTGACAGCAATCGCCGCCGCTGCTCTTGTCTTCATAGCGGTCTTCATAGCAAGGAAGGCTTTGCCTAAGGCAAGTTCGTCTGACAAGGTCAACTCGGCTTTCTCGGCTGGAATGATTTCATTGATTTCCACCCAAGCGCTTTATCTGATCTTCAAGCAGCTGTTCCTTGTCAATCTTGTTTCAGGCCTCATCGGCTGGTAGGAGGTGGATATGGACTTCTTCATGCAGGGCCTGAGCCAGGTAGCAAACATTCAGACCATTCTGTGGATGGCAATAGGATCGGTGCTTGGAATCATCCTTGGCGCCCTTCCAGGACTGACCGCCACAATGGGCATCGCACTAGTGATGCCTATAAGCTTTCATCTTCCAACTGCGACAGGCATGGGCCTGCTGCTTGCAGTCTACTGCGGAGCCGTCTCAGGCGCATCCATTCCGGCAATCCTGCTGGGAATTCCCGGCAACCCGAATGCGATAGCCACCGTTGAAGATGGATTGAAGATGACGAAGAAGGGAAAAGCCGGGCAGGCGCTCGGCGGAGCCGTGGTGGCTTCATTCATCGGAGGAATCGGGTCACTGCTCTGCCTCGTCTTCTTCTCCCCTCTCATTGCCAAGGCAACTCTTGCCTTCGGACCGGCAGAAAAGACCACTCTTGCCCTTGTGGGTCTTGTAATCATAGCCTCGGTTTCGGGCAAGTCCGTTCTCAAGGGACTGTTCATGGGCGCTCTTGGAATGGCTCTTTCCCTGATCGGCACTGACTCATTCAGCGGTGCACTGCGCATACCGTTTGCAAGCATTCTCGGCCACACCCCGCTTACAAAGGGGCTCGATCTGACAAGCAGCCTCATCGGACTCTATGGAATCTCGCAGGTGCTGCTTTCGGCCGAGCATCTGACCAAGCCTGCGGCAGAGATCCCTGATGTGAAGATCGATCACATATTCCCGTCGTTCAGAAAGGTCTGCTCGATGTGGAAGATCATCCTCGCCAGCCTCGGAATCGGCACCATCATAGGGGCGATTCCAGGAACAGGCGCTTCAATTGCAGTATTCATGGCCCACGATACGGCCAGAACCATAACAAATGCTTCCAATGGAAAGCTTGAGGAATTAGGAACCGGATGCCTTGAGGGCGTGTTCGCCCCGGAAGTGGCAAACAATGCAGTCACAGGCGGCGCATTGATTCCTGCTCTTTCACTTGGAATCCCGGGCGACAGCGCAACAGCGGTCCTCATCGGTGCCCTGATGGTAAAGGGAGTGAATCCTGGATTCCAGCTTTTTTCCCAGAACATGAGCCTTGTGTATGCAATCTTCATCACAATGTTCATTGCCAATCTGTTCATGGCAGTATTCCAGCTGGCCGGAGTAAGGCTTTATCCGAAGATACTCAAGGTTCCTGAGAAGATCCTCATGCCTCTGGTACTGATGCTCAGCTTCATCGGAGCATATGCAATTGCCGGCCAGGCGACAAGCGTCGGAATCTTCAACATGGGCGTAGCCCTTGCAATGGGAATCCTCGGCTACTTCTGCAAGAAGAACGGATACCCATTCTCGCCTCTGGTGCTCGGGCTCATTCTCGGAAGCATGTTCGAAGAGAACTTCCGACGGGCCGTGAAGCTTGCCGGTGGCAATTACATGACATTCTTCACAAAGCCGATCTGCATCGTGTTCATAGCATTCGCAGTGTTTTCTGTCGTATTCCCAATCATACGCAGCAGGAAGAAGGCATCAAAATGAAGATTGTCTTCTTCGGAAACAGCGGTGGAATCCAAGGCAGCTCTGGGGGCAACACTTCATTCGCAGTGCACACCGGCCAGTCTCTGGTGCTTGTCGACTCCAGCGGATCGCCGCTTGAGAACCTTGCACACTCCGCTCTGAACCCAGAGCTCATAGATGCCCTGCTTCTCACCCACTCGCACATCGACCACATCTATGCCTTGCCGTCTCTGATCCACAATCTATGGCTCAGCGGGCGTTCCAGGACGCTTGCAATCCATTCGAACCGAGAGACTCTTGCAAAGGCATCCGAGATCATCGACGTTTTCGGCCTCAGGCAGAAGAAGGCAATGTTCCCGATTGAGCTGAATGAATGCACGGATTCGAGCTTTGAAATAAAGGATCTTCGAATCACACCGTTCCCTGTGAACCATCTTGTGCCTGCCACTGGATTCGTATTCGATGATGGCAGCAGCCGCATCGCCTGCTTTGCCGACTGCAACAGCAGCACTCCGATTCCTGACGCAGCCAGATCATGCAGCCTTATGGTCCACGAAGCAGGAATCGGGGGCAAGCCGGACCACAGCAGCGGGAGAGAAGCAGGACTCGCAGCAAAGGAAGCAGGAGCGCTTGAGCTGCTTCTCGTTCATCTGCCACAGAGCCCGGAGCTTCGTGCCAGGATACTATCAGATGCACGTTCTGTCTTCAGGAACACCGGAATCCCCGTTTTATTCAAGGAGATTGAAATATGAAAACTCAGGAACTTGACCTTGGAATGTTCAAGGCCTTCGATATCCGTACACGCGATGAGCTTCTGCCGGACCAGAACGCAAGCCGCCTGATGGAAGCTCTTGCCTTCTATTTTCTGGCCAAGCCCAGATGCTCCTCGGTAGTTCTAGGCCGAGATGCACGCCTTGGGGTTCCGCATCTCATGCAGATGGCTGCCGATATCTTCACATCATACGGCATCGATGTGATTCTGAACCCGCTTCAGATCTCGACATGCCAGTTCTACTATTCATGCATGCAGAACCCAGGCTCTGCTGGGATCATGTTCACCGCCAGCCACAATCCAGGCTCGTATGTCGGCCTCAAGATAGTTATACCGCCGATGATTCCACTTTCGCTTGGAAACGGAATCGAAGACATCAGACAGCTTTACAAGGAAGGCAGGAAGCCATCTCATGCCGCTTCTCATGGCAGGATCATCATCGCCCGCTATCTTGACAGCTTCATCGACTACTCCCTTTCTCTGGCAGGAGTGAAGAAGGACTCGCTCAAGTCTCTTTCGCTATGCCTCGATTTCCTTTCGGGAGCAGCTGGCACCGAGATCACCGAAGCCCTGCAGTTTGCAGGAGCCTCTGTTCTTCCAAGGAATCTCATCCCTGACGGCAGGTTCCCGTCAGGCGACCCTAATCCGATTGTGATAAGCTCGATAAAGCCTGCATGGGACGCGATAAAGAACGGAAGCTTCGACTTCGGACTTGCCTTCGATGGAGACGGAGACCGGATGGACTTCATAACAGGACGCGGGGAACAGCTTGCACCGTCATTCAACTTCTCGATCATCCTTCCGAGGCTGACCAAGCTGTTCAGGCCTCTTTTCCCACGATGCTCCGTCTATTCCGACGTGAAGGTGAATCCCCTTGCCCTGTCTCTTCAGGCTGCCGCAGCGGACGTTCAGATCATCCGAAACGGACATTCGTTCATCAAGGAAGCTCTTCGCGAGAGGCAGAAGGAAGGCTGCATTGCAGCGTGCGAGGAAAGCGCCCATTACTACATGAACTTCCCATACGACATCAATGATTTCTCGAAAGGCTTCGCCGCAGCCGAGAACACCCTGTTCTTCTCCCTTCTCACATCGCGCTCGTTCTCTGAGAACCCTGAGGCCTACAGCCTTGCAAAGTCACAGCAAGACCATACTTTCCGCGCAAGGGAATGGCCGGTCCATTTCAATGAGAAAGCAGACATGGAGCATGCGCTTGCCGATGTCAAGGCCGAGTTCAGCAGCCGCGGCCTTGCGATCTTCGAAAAGACAGCGGACGGACGCAGCCTGGATTCGGTTCTGATGCGGAGCGGAATTCCTGAGATCATAACTGAAGACACCGATCTTTCAGGCAGCTGGTATCAGGTGGTTCAGAGAATAAGCCGCAGCGAAGACAACATCGCACGCTGGGAGGTCACTGGTTCGAGCCAGGACATGGTGGATGAAGCAAGGATTGCCATATGCAAGGTGATTGACAGCTATGCCGATTCGGGCAAAGCTCAGTACGTGAGCTAAAAAGGAGTCAGCAGATGGGAAACTGGAACACATTCGGAAGGCAGCAGGAAATCCTGGCCGCTCTTTCTGCAAAGAAGGTCCTTGCCGTCTCTGAGATGGCCCGCGACTTCAATGTTTCAGAGGTCACGATCCGAAGCGACCTTGACACTCTTTCCAAGAGGGGTCAGCTGGTGCGGACGCACGGAGGTGCCGTCCTTCCGGAGGATACGGCCAATTCAAGGTTCTTCTCAAGCACCATCAACGAAAACAGAGACATCAAGACAGCTCTTGCAAACGAAGCCGCCGCAATGGTTCATGACGGTGACACCGTGATAATCGACAGCGGAAGCACAATGGCAATACTGGCTTCTCTGCTTCACCGCAAGAAGATCACTGTACTGACCAACAGCCTTCCAGCAGTCTCTGAGCTTGCCTCGGATGAGGGCATCGAGCTGATGGTAATCGGCGGATCGTTCAGGCGCAGCGTCCTTGCAGCAGTAGGCGACTTCTCTTCTGAGATGCTCCGCTCGATCAATGCCGACATCCTGTTCATGGGGTGCACTTCATTCGACAGCTCAAGAGGCATTTCCTGCCCGAACCTAAACGAGAAGATCACCAAGCGCCTGATGATCGATGCAAGCCGCAAGGTCTGCGTAGTCGCCGACTGCTCCAAGAGCAACCGCACATCACTCTACCAGGTGGCTTCATGGAAGGAGATCGACTGCTTCATCACTGACAGCATATCAGACAGTGACAGAAAGAAGCTGGAAGCCAGCTCAGTGAAGGTCATATGCACATAGGCTGCCATCTCTCAACTTCCGATGGATTCCTTGCGATGGGACAGACCGCATTATCGATAGGGGCGGATACTTTCCAGTTCTTCACCCGCAATCCACGTGGCAGCCGTGCCCGCCAGATTGATCCGGATGATGCGCAGGCTCTTATGGATTTCATGAAAGAGCATCGGTTTGCCAGGATCATAGCCCATGCTCCCTATACGCTCAATCCCTGCTCAATTGATGAGCGCACCCGTCAGTTTGCCCTTGATACGATGAAGGATGACCTGCAGCGGATGGAATTCACTCCTTTTCAGCTGTACAACTTCCACCCTGGCAGCCATACCGGGCAGGGAATCGAGAAGGGAATCGAAGAGATCACCAAGCTTCTGAACTCCATCATCACGCAAGCTCAGTCCACAACCGTCCTTCTTGAGACAATGGCTGGAAAGGGAACGGAGGTCGGAAGCCGGTTCGAGGAGCTACAAGCCATAATTGATGGCGTTGAATTGAAGGACAAGATCGGTGTCTGCATGGACACATGCCACATATTCGATGCAGGATATGACATCCGTGACAACTGGAATGGAGTGCTATCGGAGTTTGACAGGATCATTGGAATCGGGAATCTCAAGGCAGTGCACCTCAACGACAGCATGAACGGCCTTGGCTCTCACAAGGACAGGCACCAGAAGATCGGGGAAGGCAGCATAGGGCTTGAAGCCCTGAGGCGGATAGCACGCACCCCGGAGCTTTCAGGGCTGCCTTTCTGCCTTGAGACCCCGAATGACCTTGATGGGTATCGCAGGGAGATAGAGATGCTGTCAGCGCAGTGAGACAAGCTGCCTGCTGCTCAAGGCACTCGTATATCTTCAGGATGAGGCCGCCATCTGAATTGTACAGCGATGCGGCAATTGTCAGGCTTTTCTCTTGAGCTCCAGAAATGATTCAAGCGGATCGGCGAATCCCGGAGCGAACGGCTGATCACGGTTGAAATCAGGAATCCACATCGTATCCTTCTCAAAGCCAGCCTGCTCACCGAACTCCTGATAGAAGCCGTTCTCGATGTCCAGATCGTCAAGGCGCTGCATCAGTGCATCATATTCGGCACGTGTCATAGGCGCAAGGCCTTTCTCCCCATGCGGGGGAACGAACTGCACCATCAGAGACAGGTAGCTCATGTCCTTGTACAGAGCTGCATACCAGTCAAGGAAATCAAATGTGGCATCCAGCGTTCCAGGGAATACAAGATGACGCACAAGGACGCCGTAAAGCCGCCCCTTTCGCAGGAATGTCCTCGGATAGCGTGACTTCAGGAATTCCATCACAGGCACTATTGCCCGCGCATAATCCGCCTTGCCGCAGAACTCAGAGGCCACCGATGGGCTAAGGGTCTTAACATCAATCATATAGAGGTCAATGTATGGATCGATGATCTTCAGGACCTCTGGATTCTCATAGCCAGAGGTATTATAGACGATCGGGAGCTTCAGGCCGTCCCTTCTTGCCTGGACGAGGGCTGGGATCACCGATGGAAGGAAGTGCGAAGATGTGACGAGATTGATGCTGGCAGCACCTTGATCCTGAAGATCGCTCATCAGGCGCGCAAGCGTCGGTGCGTCCACTTCGATGCCCGGAGAATCAATTCCAGAGCAGGAAATCTGATAGTTCTGGCAATAACGGCAATGAAGAGTGCATCCATTGAAGAACAGCATCCCAGAGCCTTTCTTTCCGGATACCGGAGGCTCTTCTCCTCTATGAAGGCCTGCCCATGAAAGACGCATCCTATCGGTTGACAGGCAAGCTCCGAGCTCGCCTCGGGTGCGGTTCACCTTGCAGCGGTTCGGGCACAGTTCGCATGATTCATACAGCTTTTCCAGTTCTTCCATTTCGTTGACCTTTACAGGGTAATATACCATAATCCTTGATTATGAGAAATCCGAAAACACCTTCAATTGAACAAATCGAGCCAAAGGATGAGCTTGCCCTTCCGGCAAGCGAGAAGAAGGACGTCTTCATCCTGTCCCTCGATGGGGGCGGAATGAGAGGACTCATCTCTACGGCGGTGGTATCAGGGTTTATCCAGATACTCAAGGAGAAAGGATTCGAAAGAACCATTCCGGAAGCCTTCGACATGGTCGCCGGCACTTCAACCGGCGGTCTGATTGCAACTGCGCTCACCTGCCCTTCGATGCTGGGACGGACTGCTGAGCAGGGACCGGCTCTTGCAAGCGCAGATCAGCTTTCGAATATCTATCTTCTTTACGGCAATGATATTTTCTCCGAGGCCGTTCCATCGATTCTCAATGCAGTCTCTGACAAGTATTCGCCGCGGAAGTTCGAAAGCCTGCTTCAGCTCTGGTATGGAAGCACTATGTTCTCAAGCTGCGTGATCCCGACGCTTGTGATGGGCTACAATGCCACTTCGGGGCTTCCGTTTCCAATGGCAAGCACCGAGAACCGGACGCTTTATTCCTGGGAAGTCAGCAGGGCAACTTCAGCCGCACCTACTTATTTCCCGCCATTCCAGCTCGGCAACCAGCTTATAGTCGACGGCGGGGTCATTGCGAACAACCCCAGCCTTTATGCCTACAGGTATGCCCGCACGCTCTGGCCCAAGTGCCGCAGGATCCATATCCTGTCGGTCAGCACATGCGGAGCAATCTACAGGTACCAGTCCATGGCGACATACGGGATCTCGAGCTGGACTTCGGTGTACAAGGTATATGCATCGGCTCAGCAGCAGACTGCCGACGAGATGATGGAATGCCTTCCCGATGCTGACTACGTGAGAATATACAAGGAACTGAAAGACAAGATAGACATGGATGACACAAGCGAAGAGACGCTGCTTCGGCTTCAGCAGTCCGGAAATGATCTTCTTAAGCAGTTCAGGCCAGCTCTTGAAGCTTTCGCCGACCGCTTGATTGCAGTCAAGGATCCTTCACGCAACGAACCTGAGCCATCGATGGAGCCCATACAGAAACGGCTTTCGTTCATCCAGAGACTCAGAAGCTGGGTCAAGAGGTAACGCAGATGCATCCAAAGCAGGCGGCCCTTGAAGAGACCATGGCAATCATGTGCTCTGACCTCGACAACTATCTGGAAGACATGTACGGAACTGAATTCACCATCCATCCTAACAGACCGATGCGTGGCAGAGCGGCAAATCCGAGCTATGACGGACTGTTCTCCACTGGAACGATGTTCACACTTGGGTATGGATCGAAATATGGCAGAGGCTACATCATTGACATGGAAATAAGGTCTCTAGAATCGATTCCAGCTGAGAAACGCAGGGAAATCGAAGAAACTGGGGTATCGTTTCTAAGAGAAAGGCTGACCAGCTACTTCCCTGAAAGGAAGCTTGAAATCGTGCGGGACGGAAGCGTATGGAAGCTCGTCGGGGATTTCATGCTTGGAGAAGTCTAGCGCGACTTCATCCATAGCGAAGTGCAGATCCCGTGACGGCGCTCGAAACCCGCCTTGGAAGTAAGCTCAATGCAGCGCCTGGTTTCCTTGCCGGCAGTCTCGACAGCTGACTTGAAGCTGTCTCCGTGAAGGATTGATGAAACCATAACAGAGCAGAAGAAATCACCGCTTCCGGGAAGGCTCTCCGGTTCCTTTGGATGCGAATACACCCACAGCTGGCCGTCATCATGCGAAAGGCATGCGATGTTGCAAAGCTCCCTGCGCTTGTCGGAAAAGCAGACTCCTGTCATGGCAATGTCCGCCTGAGGGGCAAGCTCATGAAGCTTGCACAGAACATTCTCCACAGTGCTGTCATCCGGTGTCTCTTCATATGGCGTCTTGGAAAGCAGGCAGCCCTCGGTCCAGTTTGGCTTGATGACATCGGCATCCTGCACAAGAAGGCTCACCGCTTCGATCATCTCGTCATCGAAGCTGCTGTAAAGCTTGCCGTAATCCCCCAGAACGGGATCGACTGCAATCAAGGCATCGGTCCTGGCAAGAGACTTGAGGTTCTTCACTGAATAGGCAAGCTGAGGGGTCGAGAGGAAGCCAGAATACAGGCAGTCGAACTTGAGCTGCTCCGCTTTCAGGCATGAGGCGATTCGCCTTGTGCTTTCCAGCAGATCGTGCTGGTAGTAATCATCGAAGCCGTCAATCTGAGACGAAAGGACTGCCGCTGGAAGCGGGCAGACTTCGACGCCAAGCTCTTCCATCACTGGAATGACAACGGTGAGCGAGCTTTTCGCATAAGTGCAGATATCATGCACTGCAAGGCAAAGGGGCGGTTTCTTTATTGCATCGGCCAATGGACGTTTCATGTGGATATTTTAGTCAAAATGACGGATAATTACAATAAAGGAAGGATTCAATGGAAAGAAGCGATCTTGTTCAGGAACTTGGCAAGGCGATGGAGCCCATGATCATATCGGCAAGCGGCTGGAGAAAGGTATTCTCCACAGGCGGCCCTGAATCTGCAGACCCATGCATCTCCGAAGCCGACGCATTGCTCTCCGGATGTGCGGCGCTAGCGGTTTCAAGGATCGTCAAGCCCAGCAGCTGCGTTCTGGTGGGCACTGACACCAGACCGACAGGAAAAGCACTGGCAAGAGCGGCGGTGAATGTATTCAACGAGCTTGGGATCAGGACTCGCTTTCTCGGGATCTCTGCCGCACCTGAAATCATGGCTGAATCAAGGAATCCAGAATTCGACTGCTTCTTCTACATCTCGGCAAGCCATAATCCCATCGGGCATAACGGCTTCAAGTTCGGCTCTGACGGCGGGGTATTCTCGAAGGAAGCAGTTCAGCCCATCATCGATGCCTTCATGTCATTGACAAGCAATGGCGAAGAGCTGAAGGTTGTCCAGAAAGCAATCAATGGCCCAGAACCAATGATTGGAGGAAAACAGCAGGCCATTGAGGATTACAAGGACTTCGTTCTGCTGACGATGGCAGGGTCCAAGGAAGCAGTTCCCCGGTTCGAGGCTGGGCTGAGAGAAGCAGACAGGCTCGGAGTGGCTATCGATTTCAACGGAAGCGCCCGTGCTCTCAGCATAGACAGGAATCTCTTTGATGAGCTCGGAATCCGCCATGCCGAGATCAACGCCCACCCTGGCGAAATCGTCCATGCAATAGTTCCCGAGCGCGAGAACCTCCAGTGGTGCCGCAAGCTTCTTGAGCAGAAGCACCGGGACGATCCGTGCTTCATCCTCGGCTACATGCCGGACAACGACGGCGACCGCGGGAATCTCGTGTTCATTGACGACGATCAGACTGCCAAGATCCTTCCGGCACAGACCGTTTTCGCACTTGCCGTCCTCTGCCAGCTTTCGGCAGCCCAAGGGAACCTGGCTGTTGCTGTCAACGGCCCGACCTCAATGAGAATCGACGATATAGCCCAGCGATTCGGAGCAAAGTGCTTCAGAAGCGAAGTCGGCGAGGCAAATGCCGTGAGCCTGGCTTCCGAGCTCAGGGGAAAAGGCTTCACCGTTCCAATCTGCGGCGAAGGCTCAAACGGAGGCTCGATTGTATATCCGTCGAAGGTACGCGACCCGCTGAACACAATCCTGTCGCTTCTGAAATTCCTGTCCAATCGTGACGAAGTCTTTGCATGGATGGGAAAGGAATCATGCACGATCGGAGAGCTTGTCCGCTCTCTTCCCGTGTACACCACAACCGATGCATTCTCCCCTCTTGCTGGAATCAAAGTCCGCTCAGAGGACTTCTGCGCATTCAAGACGAGGTTCGAGAAGCTATGGGAAGGCAGCAGCGAGCTTCGCCGCATGGGGATCTGCTCATGGGAGGAATTCCAGCTTGAAGGAACCTCTTGCCTGAACATCTCAGGACCTGATGGCCGCACAGGAAACTGCCGCGGAGGGCTCAAGTACGTGCTCTACGGGCAGGACAAGCAAGCACTTGGATTCGTCTGGCTGAGGCCAAGCGGAACAGAGCCGCTTCTCAGGCTGCTTGTGGATTTGAAGGGAGACCATCAGCAGATGCATGACCGCCTCCTCTCATTCGAGAGGAAGCTGATCGAGCAATCAGACTTACAGGCCTAAGGCAGCTATCGCTGCTCCGATTACCGGCGAATCCTTGATGTTGACGAAATCGAAGTAGATCCCAAGCTTCTGCGTAAGGAACTGATGAAGATAGAAGTCCGCATACCTCTTGAGGTTGAGCGTCTTGTACAGCGTCGTTCCATCGGCATTGATGCACACTGGATGGCATGGGTCCATTCCATGCCCGGACTTGATTATCGCAGCGGCGAGGTTGCATGCAGTGAGCTTTGCTGAGCGTGCAATGAAGCTGTCCAGGATGCAGTAAAGCTCTCTGGCATCTTTCTCATTGCCGTTGATGGCCGCAGGAAGGACATACCCCATGTTCTGAGGCATCTCCAGGAAATTGCTCATCTGCGTTGTGGTCAGAACCGGAAGCCTGGCGAATCTCTCAGCGAACTGGCTTGAGAACACGCCTTCTTCAACAGCCTTGCCTATGACGTGGGTTGCCAGCGGCCCTAGGTATGCGCCGCTGATCATCTTCTCGAACTGGTACTTGTCAGGATCCTTAGTCCCTTTGCGGAACTCTATGTCTATCGGGCTGACATCAATGCTGAAGTTGCCGCTTTCCATGTTGACTATCATGTCAGGAGCAAGTCCCTTTGAAGAAGGAAGCTTATGGATCATTGACGTCTTCTCAACGTATGCAGTGTTGGTTCCTGTTCCCAGGATGTACCCGATGTAGCCTGAATACTGCTTTCCTGTCGGAGCAGCCTTTCCAGCAAGCAGTGTCGCCACTGTGTCGTTGAGAACTCCAACCTTCAACGCCCTCACGTCATGGCCTCTTCTGGCAAACTCGGATATAAGCTCATGCCCGAGCCTCTTTCCTATTACCTCAGGAGCCTTGATCTCCTTGGAGAACACAAGAGGGATTCCATCCAGCTCAGGAGTGATCTGGGCGGCATAGGAGAAGCAGAATCCGATCCTTGAGCTTCGGTTGAGAAGCCGCTCAGTCTCATCTGCCAATATCTTGAAGAACTCGGCGGCAGAAACCTGACGGTCCGAGCCAGGCATCGAAGTCTTCTTGAAATCAGTGATCACTGGATTCAGATCATCATCGAAAGTCACGAGGCATGTTCGGAAGTTGGTTCCGCCAGCATCAAGCACGATAACGCTGTGCCCGGAAACCGGGGCAGCCTTGTCCGAGCAGAATGTTGGAATCATCGGAAGCGAAGACCCGCTGTCTGCAGTGTAAAGCCCTTTCCCCATCTCTTCGAAAAAGCGGTTGCAGACATCCTCCATGTCGAACGAATCAGGAGTCAAGCTCCATTTCTTTAGAAACTCAGAAGATTTCATATTCCTCCCAGCGCAGATGCATCAACGCTGAAGCTGATGCTTCCGCTTCCATATTGCGTGTTGTCAATACTAAAACCCTTTTGATAAGAAATTTCAACTGTCCGCTCGTCCGGCATAAGCGCCTCGAACTCTCCGCGAAGCCGCACACTGCGTCCGAAAGCAGTGCCATTGATGGTCACATCTGCAACTGCAGTGCCGAAAACGCCGTTGATTCTGCCTTTTATGACATCAGACAGCAGGCTTGAGATTGAAACCGAATCATCTTCATACTCGAATGAGATTGTGCCGTCCAGCACGTACTGGCCTTTCACGAAGCCCCTGGCAGCAAGCGAGTAGTAGCATGCAATGGCAACAGGGTTGTCCTGCTTGACCTTCTTGGGATTGGACATGAACTTGGAGAGATAGCTTGCGATTCCCCCTGAGGCAGGCTTGAGCGACTGGACTATGTCATAGACATCCGCCGACGAATACCTGATGCTCTTTGGAAGCTTCCCGGCCAATCCTTCATACTTCGCCTGGGCTATTCCAACAGGCGGGTCAGAAGTCTGGCCAGCGGCAACTCCTGTGACGGAGTCCACCAGGACCCATAGGCAGTCAACAACCTGGTCGTGGGAAAGCGATGCTGACTGAACGGGCAAGGCAAAGAGCATAACGATAATGGCCACAGCAAAGAAGCGGTTTGTTTTCATAACTCATTCTAATGTCGTTTATGCTTTCTTTTCAACTGTTTTTTTGGTACAGTTGAATCATGACAGCTAATCCGACTTTTTTCTGGTATGATCTCGAGACTTTCGGCCTCAATCCCTCTTATGACAGGATCGCCCAGTTCGCAGGCCAGCGAACCGACATGAACCTCAACCCCGTTGGAGACCCTGTGGTCCTTTACTGCAAGCCTTCGATGGATTATCTTCCAGACCCTCTGGCATGCCTCATCACTTCCATAACTCCTCAGGAGACGATTCAGAAAGGACTTCCTGAGGCCGAGTTCATCGAAAAGGTCAACAGGGAATTCTCAGTCCCGAACACATGCGTCTGCGGCTTCAACTCCATCCGCTTCGACGATGAGTTCATCAGGAATGCACTGTACCGGAATTTCTTCGACCCGTACGAAAGAGAGTGGAAGAACATGAACACAAGATGGGACATACTCGACCTTGTGAGGGCCGCCCATGACCTGAGGCCTGAGAACATCAGCTGGCCTCCAAAGAATCCTCAAAACGGAAACCCTGTATTCAAGCTCACCGAGCTTACTGCTGCAAACGGGATAGACCAGACTGGAGCCCACGATGCCATGGTCGATGTAAGGGCGACCATCGCAATGGCACGCCTGATCAAGTCCCGGATTCCACGGCTGTTCTCGTACTTCTTCAAGCTCCGGCTCAAGAGCGAAGTGAAGAACATGATAGGGATGCCATTCGCCGAGCCGAGCCTGCTCACATGCGCTGCATTCACTTCGCCTTCAGGCTGCACCAGCCTCATCGCTCCGATCACCCCATCCGTCAGTTCACCGAACAATATCATCTGCTTCGACCTGAAGCAGGACATCAACCGGCTTCTGACCGCCGATCCTGACAGCATTCTACAGACCCCCGGAATCATCAGGGTAGCGATGAACAAGTGTCCTGCCCTTTCCCCGCTGAAGATCCTGACGCCTGAGCTTGAAGCTCGTCTTGGGATCAGCAGAGCCGCATGCATGTCACGTTACGAAGAGCTGAGAAAGCACCCCGAGTTGACAGTGCGGATCCGGGAGCAGGAGGAGAAGGCCAAGTTCGATCAGATCGATGACATTGATTTCCAGCTCTATGACCGCTTCTTCCCTGACAGCGACCGAGCCAGCTTCGGCACAATCCTCGCCACAGCTCCCTCACAGAGGCTCCGGCTGAATCTCAGCTTCACCGACAAGCGTTGCCCCGAGATGCTCTGGCGCCACGTGTGCCGGAACTACCCCGAGACCTTGGATCCCGACAACATGCGCAAGTGGAAGTCGTTCTGCTCCAGCCGTCTTCTCTGTCCTCCTGGAGAAATCCAGTGCGACCTTCAGTTCTATGAGCGCAAGGTGGCAGAGAGGCTTGCAAGCAATGAGGTCACTCCTGAAGGCAAGGCTGTGATGCAGAAGCTCCGCGAATACGGTGCAAGCCTCAAGTCCATGCTTTTCTCATGAAAGAGCCGGCGATCGTCGTTTTCTGAGAACCTCACAGGCCAGAATTATGATCGTTGTTAATCCTTCGGCGACAACGACGGCCCACCAGATATACAGAATCAGGAATCCAAAGGTTTAAATCCGTTTCCAAACCGTTCA
>JAQUYU010000088.1 GCA_028691695.1 Sphaerochaetaceae bacterium
TCTCCGCACGTGCGACTTTTTCAATCTTCAATGGATAGCCTATGTTCCTCTCGACATCCATATGTGGGAAAAGCGCATAGCTTTGAAAGACAGTATTCACATCACGTTCATTAGGTTCCTTGTCATTGACCAGAACGCCATTGAGCTCAATCTTCCCGCTGTCAGGAGAATCAAGGCCAGAAATGATTCTAAGAGTAGTCGTCTTTCCGCACCCGGAAGAACCGAGAATCGTAAGAAACTCGCCTCTTCTCACAGCAAGATCAAGATGCTTCAGAACCGGAACATCATTGTAGCTCTTGCAGATATCAGAAAGAATCAGGATATCGTCATTCATATTGAGTTGATACTAACCCATATCAGGAAAAAAAGTAATCCTTCATGCGGACAAATCAGTTTTTTCTTGCTCCATCTCAAGGCACAATAAACCATCAAATGCCATTCAACCAAATGACTGCTGTGCCAGGAATGCAAAACTCTCATTTGGGGTTTTTGTAAAGTGAAGTGTCCACTTAATTGACATTCATGATTTACAAGAAAGAAAGATTTCATTTTTGCAGGTTTTCATTTGATTAACGTCATGGTTTCCGTCATAATAATTTCATAATGAGGGAGGATTGATTCTGATGAAGAATGAACAGAACTTGCAATTGAACCAGTATGAACTGACCAGCGCCAATATGCCTACAGTCGCATTGGTTTCCCTGTTCATGATATGCGCTGAAATCGTGTTCACGGCATTTGTACTGATCAGTCATTTCTCAAGAATCGAGCGCTACCTTCCCAACCTGATAAGCTATGTTCTGACAATTATCGTAAGCCTGTTCGTTTTCTCAATCAACCGCAAAGACTCGAAGTGCAGCATGAAACTGGTCTTTGGATCACAGGTCGCATACCTTGCATACATGACAGCCTGGGGACTGTTCATAACGTTCCTCGACTACACCGGAGGCGGGCACATAACGGTATTCCTGGCGATTCTTCTTGGAGTCTCCGCTCTGATGTTCATCACATTCAGCACGGCAATAATCTATTTTCCAGTTGCAACTGCATCGCTTGTAGCCGTCCTGCTGATAGTCAATCCAGACACAGGGCTGGCCTTCATCTTCAATATAGTCAACTTCAGCTTTGCGGCATTGTTCGGATCTTACATCAAATACTCTCATTACACTAAAGAGCAGGAAGCCACACATTCGCTTGAGTATCTTTCCTACCATGACAACCTCACAGGATTGCTCAACCGCAACGCTCTTGAGCGTGATACAAAAGCAAAGCTTCTCGGAGCCAAATCGTTCATTCTGATGCTCGACATCGATGATTTCAAGGCAGCAAATGACAACCTCGGACATACCCAGGGCGACAATATTCTCAAACAAACATCAAAGCTTCTTTCCGACACATTCGGAAAGGACTGCTGCTACCGCTATGGCGGAGATGAATTCCTAGTGATCGTCCCATCCCCTCCAGACGGTTGGAAAGAAAGCCTTGGAGCAAGCACCATCGGCTGCACCCTGAGCGGTTCGTACTGCACAGCAGTGATCACGGACGATGACCAGCATCTGATTCAGGTTATGGACCGTGCTCTGTATGTCTCCAAGAACAGCGGGAAGAACAAACTTCAGGAAGTTTCTCCTTCCAGTCTCTAGTGCTTGTTCTTATTGCATTTTCCTGCCATCGGACAACCTTGGCAGCTGAGGCAGGTTCCGCACTTCTTCTTTCTGCGAATCTTCCGGATTGCAAGAAACAATGAAGCTATGACGGCAATGAGCACTGCGATCGTTGCAAAATCCATGTTCCCTCCATTGACATAAAGTTATACAAGACTAACTAGTTTGTCAATCACTTTTCTTTTCATCTTCAATGAGCGCACCGCTGCCTTGCCCTCTTCATCCACCCTGTGCGATTCACAGATCTTCTGGACGGTCTTCAAAAAGGTATCATACTCCAAGGTGCAGTCACTCAAGAATGCAAGAGTCTTCTCTGGAAACTTCGCATAGCACATAGACAAAGCCCAGGCGACGGCCATTTTCACGTAATAATCCCCCTGACCGATAGCCTGAAAAGCCATAAGCAGCAGATCGATATGCTCAGAATCAATGAAATAGTCCATCAGCATCACAACAGCGAAACGAACCTCATAGGTTCTGTCTGAATCAAGATAAGGTATCAGAAAGTCCCAGAATGCACTCTGATTCTTCTTGGCAATTTTCAAAGTGCTGCATGTACTGTCGCATACCGACCAGCTGGATATCTTAGGGACGAACCGACTGATCTGATCCATGACAACCTTAAGATCCTGCTTCATGTATCCAAGAATAAGACCTTTGATCAGAATCTCCTCGAAGCAAGTCTCAGGACCCTGATCAAGGTATTCTAAAGGATTGCAAGCGGCAATGCGCTTTGCGATTCTTCTCAGATCCGGAATACGAACGCCTAGCATATCCTGACCGCCTGGCACAAGTGATGAAGAAAACTCCTTATATACGGGATCGGAGAGTGATTCAAGTTCTGCTCGGATTTCACATATGGACTGCGACATGAATTCAGCTTACCCTATTTCGGTCCGATATAGAAGAAAAAACTCAGATTAAAATTGAGGATCCGAGCGAAAGCTGGAAGTCGAATGCGCTTTCCAATACATGCTTGGGCTCCTTCACCACAGTCCTCGTCCAGATGCAATCCGCCTTTGCATAGACGGACAGTACTGCAAAATTCAGAAAATTCTCAAATGTCTTGGACTGCTTTGTCCCAAGGATCAGGGTATCGAAGAACCTGTCTCCGTAAGGCGTGGATCCTTTAATGCTTGGCTGAGCATCATTGTTCGCTTCCTCGTTGACGGGAGCATAGAAATCAATTGTTCCCTTGCGGATTCCTCTGACATAGAGCGAAGATTCAAAGCCAGCAGGGGTGCTGAAATCGGCAGAAATCTGAAAAACCTGATTGTCGCCGCCATATGGAAAACCAATGTATCCAAGAACAAGAGGTCGCTGGTATGTTACATTGGTGTTCCATTTCTGGAACATCAGAAAATCCACTTTGCCGCGCCTGTACAGGCATGGAGTCGCATATTCATATTCAGCGTTGAAAGAAAGCAATCCCGCTCCAGCAGTTCTCTGAATAGTCACTCCTCCAAGAATACCCCAAGCATCCGGCTGATATCCTGATTCAGTTGGAGCCTGAGCCTGGTCAAGGCAGAACTGCGCATAGACCCGTACTCCTTTTGCAAGAGCCGCATCAAGCTCAATGCTTGCAATGGCATTGAATACTTCAGAGTTGTTGATCTGATGGTAGATATATGCAGGATTGAAGAACCTAAGCTCAGCAGTATCAGGCCTGTACATTACGTTTTCGGAGACAGCAAGACTCAGAGCTGGAAGGATCCGGAACCCGAAGCGATGAAGAAGATAGTACTGATTCTTTCCGGAAAAAGTCGAGGAATTTCCCGTATTGGTATCCGTATCCATGAACATGCAGACAAAATCCATCGTAAGTTTGTCAGAGAAGCCATTGAACCTGATGTATTCCTGATACGGAACATGGTCATCGAGTATGAAGTTTCCGATTGAAGAACTGCCCCAGCTGATCCTGTCTCTTGAAAAACTCAGATTCCAGACATTGCCGCCGGTGCTCAGCACTGCACGACGCGGAACGTTGATTTCAATCATAGCTATTTCGGGAAAATTCATCAGAAAGTCCTTGGAATAGACATAAGAGGAAGAAACTGTCAGAGAATCTCCATCAGAGACTGGAATCAGGGCACCCGCACCAATCCAATTGTCAGTCATCTCATTCAGAGGCTTTACCGCATCCTTGTATGTGACATTACCCCAGCCATAGCTCAGATCGCAGTACAGATAAATGGCATCGGCAATTCCAAGTTCGAGCTTTGCTGTGGCAAACGGAGACCTTTGAGTGAAGCCGTTTACCCAGTCGTTTTCAAGATTGAAGTCTTCTCCGTTGGAATGATAGTACATCTCTGGAGAGACAGTAAGACCTGCGGAAACAAACGACTGAGCATTGTCGGCTTCGAGCTTGTGTTCAAGGTTTCGAAAAAGAGTCTTCTGGACATCGTCCAGAGAACTCTCTTCGATGCGAGAAAGAATGATTCTGGCATGGCCTTGAGACCACGGCCTCGCTCCGGAAGGGGCAGCAAGACCACAGCTGAGGTACAGCCTGTCCATCATGCCATAGATCGGATCGTCAAGATTGATGATCTTCGGACCCGATGCAAACAGAGATAAGCAGGCTGCAATTATGACAAAGACAATGACAGCAGGCTTCTTCATCAGAAGACTTCATAGCTGACGCCGACTGTGAGCTGGATATCAGACTGAGTCGCTGCAGTGCTTACATTGCCCGGATGGACAATCATTATGTAGTCCGCCTGGGCAAAGGCATTGAGACCTGGGATTATATCCATGCTTCCATTTATGCCTGCTACAAATGTATGGCAGACGCTGTTGCGGTCTGATACATCATCATCAGCCTGGTTTCCTGTCTGGTGGCTTGTAGTAGGAGTCGTGACATTCTGGTATGTGGTATTCACACGTGTCCAGATTGTATTCTCATCATGGGTTCCATGAGCCATGTAGAACAGATTGCCTTCCAGGTTCCAGTCCGCATTGGAAGCGAAGCTGCAATTCAGGTTTCCCACGATTGCATCACATCCATACTGGTATCCCAGGAATTCCTGCTTGAAGTTCTGGGTTCCGCCTGTCTGGCTCATCTCTCGGACAGCTATGACGTAGTTGATTCCATAGCGCCCCTTGGTCTGTTCTCGGTCGTCTTCACCGCTCTGGCTGTCGCCGTCTCTGAGGTATAGATAAGGCGTTGTGTATGCTCCTTCGAGGCCAAGCGTCCAGTATCCGGATCCGGTTACAGCCGAGTATCTTGCACCTGCAATGAACCCCAGTCCGTTCGGTTCGGCAGCTTCTGAGGACTTGCCAGGTACTGCCTCGCCAGGCAGCGGTGATTCATCGACCACCATCGAGCCGTAAAGGTTAAGGCCATTGCACACAGCCCAGTCGAGTTCGAATCCAAGGATTGAGTTGGTGAGGCTTCTTGTATAGTTGTTGTGCCAGAACATCGCTGGATTGAGCGAAATCAGATCAAGCTTGTTGTCCTTTGACATGTACATGATGCCTTCGGTGACTGCAAGTCCAAGCTTCCCCGAGAAAAGCCTCCACTCGAACCTATGACCTAGGAACATGCTGATTCCATTGAGGTAGCTGCTCTGTCCGTTGTTTGAAGAACCATGCTCGTAGTAGCCATTCTTGCTCGGATCCTCCGTCTCATAATGATAGTAGTTCTGCGGATGAGGGAAGAAGCTTGCAAGGAATGTATACTTGAAGTTGTTCGAGTAAGCAGCGGCACGAGCCATGTTATGGTACTCTACATGGTCGCCGATGATCAGATTCCCTGTCTCGCCGAGACCCCAGCTCAGGCGGTCGCGGCCGACTTCAACGTTCCACCAGTCTCCTCCCATGCTTATGAATGAGCGGTACGGGAAGTTGAAATCAATGTCCTTCATCGTTGAAGGCGGCACAAGCGGAATATTGGAAATGATTTTGGTGCTTCCGAATTCAGAACCATAAAGAATGCCGTTCAGCTGGACTGGAAGCCTTGTCCAGAGGTAGAGTCCGTCACCAAGCCAGCTCTGGAAATCAAATGCCAGCACAGGAAGCTGATCTGAGAAACTGCTGATCCATTTCTCTCTAGTGGTGAAGTAATCAGTATTGGAATGGGCATAGACCTGAAGTCCGGCAGTCATTCCTGCATCGAACGAAGGACGCTCTGCGTTATCCGCTTGAAGTGAAGCCTTGAGCGCATCAAGCATGCTGACAGCTTCAGACGAAAGAGAATTCCTGTCTATTCTGCCCGCCATAAGGCATAGCTCACTGTTGCTCCAAGGTCCTGAAGAGGACGGCATGGCAAGACCTGCAAGCCTGTACAGCACAGAAAGCTGTTCATATTCCTTGCAGTCAATACGATAGATTTTCTGCTGGTTGCTTGAAGTTGCTCCGAAGGCAACGGAAGCGGCGAATATGCAAAGGATTCCTACGATGAGCCATTTTTTCTGTTTCATTATTTACCCCTTAAGATGGTATAATAACATCATTTTATTCATCTGTGCACAAAAAAACAAAAAATGAGTCCGCAGTTGAACAGTATTGGAAAAAATGACAGAATGCATTTCAAACAGGAGGATGCTGCAATGCTTGATTTCTCATGTGATTATCTTGAAGGGATGCATCCGGAGATTCTTAAAAAGCTATCCAGTGAGAATCTGAAAAAGCACCCAGGTTACGGTTTGGATTCCATCACTTCAGAAGCAGCTGCACATATATGCAAAGCCTGCAATGCACCAGACTCTGATGTATTCTTCCTTGCGGGAGGCACTCAGACCAATGCCACAGTGATTTCAGCAATGCTTGAAAGCTGGCAGGGAGTCATCGCCGCTGCATCAGGCCATATTTCCGTTCATGAAGCTGGTGCAATCGAATACGGCGGGCACAAGGTACTGAACATTCCATCTGAAGATGGAAAGATCAGGGCCTTTGAACTTGCGAAATACCTTCAGAAGGAAGCTTCTGATGGCAACAGGGATCATATGGTTCACAGCGGGCTGGTCTATATCTCGCAGCCGACTGAATACGGCACGCTTTACAGCAAAGCCGAACTGCAGGACATAAGTGCAGTCTGCCGCAAGGCTGGCTTGCCTTTGTATATGGATGGAGCAAGGCTTCTGTATGCTCTTGGTTCACCGAAGAACGATCTGAGTCTTCCTGATATCGCGAAGCTCTGTGATGTATTCTACATCGGAGGAACCAAGGCCGGAACACTGTACGGAGAAGCGGTGATTGGCCAGAAAGGAAAGCTGGATCACTTCTTCACCATCATGAAGCAGCACGGAGCACTTCTGGCAAAGACCTGGGCTGCGAGCCTGCAGTTCGATGTGCTGTTTTCAGACGGGCTGTATGAGTCAATCGGAACGGCAGCGGTGTCCAAGGCGGAAAGAATAAGAAAAGCGCTGGATGATTTCGGATATGAACAGGCAATCGATAGCCCTACCAACCAGATCTTCATCAAGCTGGAAAACAGCGTCTATGAACGGCTATCGAAAGAAATCGGAATGAGCTTCTGGGAGGAACCTGACGAAAGCCATACGACAGTCAGAATTGCAACAAGCT
>JAQUYU010000089.1 GCA_028691695.1 Sphaerochaetaceae bacterium
GGGGTATAATAAAAATTACGAAAACGATTAAGTTAATTTTTGGAGGACAATTTGGTAACGCTCAAGGATATTTCGGAAAGCTGCAAGGTCTCGGTTGCCACAGTGAGCAAGGCTCTTAATGGACAGAGCGATGTGGGCGAAGAAACCTCCAGACGGATCCGCAAAGTTGCGTCGGAGCTGGGTTATCTTCCCAACGCAAGCGCCAGAGCCCTCAAGACAAATCGATCCCACAGCATCGGGGTCCTCTTCGTGGACAAGACCGGAACAGGACTCAGGCATGAGTACTTCTCAGGAATCCTGGACAGCCTCAAGGTCGAAGCAGAGTCACGCGGCTACGACATCACGTTCATCAGCAACAGCATCGGGCGCAACACGATGAGCTACGCCGGGCATGCCCGCTACCGCCGCTTCGATGGAGTGATCATTGCATCGGCAGATTTCAAGGATCCTCAGGTCCTCGAGCTTGTTGACTCAGCAATCCCATTGGTGGTTCTTGACTATGTGTTCGACAGCAGGACCGCCGTTGTATCGGACAATGTAAGCGGAATGGAAGAGCTGACAGAGTACATAATTGCTCAGGGACACAGAAGAATCGCATTCATACATGGCGAGGACACGACTGTTACACAGAAGCGACTTGCAAGCTTCATCAAGACATGCGCGATGCACGGAATATCGATTCCGGATGGCTTCATCCGTCAGGCGCTTTACCATGATCCAAAGAGCAGCGGGCTCGCTACGCGGGAGTTGCTGGGGTTGGCTGAGAAGCCTACATGCATCATCTACCCAGACGATTTTTCATACATCGGTGGGATGAATGAGATTGAAAAGCATGGCCTCAATGTTCCTGGGGATATAAGCGTCGCAGGCTATGATGGAATCCTGCTTTCCAAGGTGCTGCGTCCGAGGCTCACGACATTCGAGCAGAATGCTGAGGAGATCGGGAAGACGGCAGCTGCGAAGCTCATTGAGAATATCGAGAACCCGAAGACATACATTCCGGAAACGGTGTCTGTCAAAGGCCATCTGATAGAGGGAGAAAGCGTGAAGGCGCTTTCCTTATAGAAACACACTATTGTTTGGAGGAAAACATGAAAAAGTTTGCATTGGTATTGACCGTTCTTGCACTTTGCGTATCATTCGCATTTGCACAGGGCGCTGCAGAAGCTGCTCCCGCAGCGCAGGGCAAGGTGTTCAACATCTACTGCTGGAACAACGAGTTCCAGGTAAGATTCGAAAAGTACTTCCAGGAAGCAGGACTGGTTCCGGAAGGCGTGACAGTGAACTGGGTCGTCACCCCAAACCAGGGAATGAATTATCAGGACAAGCTTGATGAAGCCCTGCTTTCACAGGATTCGAAGCCGGCTGATGAAAAAGTCGACATGTTCCTTGTCGAAGCCGACTATGCTCTCAAGTATGTCGATTCTCCTTATACACTTGCAGTTGTCAATGACATCGGCCTCACCGAAGCCGACATTGCTGGCCAGTACAAGTATACAAAGGATATCATGACCGATTCCACCGGAGTGCTCCGCGGAGTTTCCTGGCAGGCTTGCCCGGGCGCTTTCATCTACCGCAGATCTATTGCCAAGGCTGTTCTTGGTTCTGATGATCCGGCCGTAGTAGGCGCTGCTCTTGATTCGTGGGACAAGTTCGACGCTGTCGCTGCCGAGGCGAAGGCCAAGGGCTACTTCATGCTTTCAGGATTCGATGATGACTTCAGAGTATTCTCCGACAACATGGAAGGTTCATGGGTCGATGCTAATGACAAGATCGTGATTGATCCGAGCATCGAGAAGTGGATTGACCAGACCAAGACATATACCGACAAGGGATACAACAACAAGGCCAACCTCTGGTCGACCGAGTCCTTCGCCGGCGCAGCGATCGGCGGCAAGGTATTCGGCTACTTCGGACCAAGCTGGTTCCAGGATTTCTGCCTTGCTCCAGCCACGCTTGCTGATGCAAATGCACCTGCTGCTGTTGGAAACGGAAGCTACGGAGACTGGGGACTGGTCATGGGACCTCAGGGATTCTCATGGGGCGGCACCTGGATCTGCGGAGCCAAGGGGAGCGACAACATCGAGCTCGTCAAGGCTGTCATGGAGAAGCTTACATGCGATTCTGCAACGCTCAAGGCGATTGCTCAGGACTTCGGCGACTTCACCAACAACGAGAAGGCTATGGAAGAGCTTGCCAACAGCGACCTTTCCAACGCATTCCTCGGCGGACAGAACCATATTGCAATCCTTCTTGACAGTGCCAAGAGCATCAGCAGAGACAACATCTCCGCATATGATCAGGGCATGACAGAGAAGATCCAGGCAGCTTTCGCTGACTACTTCAATGGAATCGTCACCAAGGATCAGGCTTACGCCAACTTCTATACGTCGATCATCGAGAAGTATCCTAACCTCTCGAAGTAAACAATCTGAGTTCAAGACATTCCGCCGGATTATTCGGTCCGGCGGATTTTCAAATGCTTCGGGAGAAATGAAATGAAACAAGGCAATCTGATAAGAAGAAAATCTGTAAGTTATGCAAAATGGGGCTATTTCTTCATTGCACCATTTTTCGTAATCTACATCGTATTCCAGCTTATCCCGCTGATTTCGACTTTCTACAACAGCTTCTTCGAGACCTACAGAGTAGGGCTCAAGCAGATAGGGCCGAACTTTGTAGGACTTGAGAACTACAAGACCGTCCTTACAGGCGGGAACCTGCCCAAGTACACGGCAAACACGTTCATACTATGGATCATGGGTTTCATACCTCAGATGCTTTTCGCAGTGATCCTTTCTCTGATCTTCACAAGCTCACGGCTCAACTTGAAGGGAAAGCAGTTCTTCAAGACTGTGATGTACATGCCTAACCTGATCATGGCATCGGCATTCTCGATGCTGTTCTTCGCACTGTTCTCCGATGGTGGGCCGGTGAACAACATGATGCTTCAGTTCGGCTGGATAGATGAACCGATCCGCTATTTCGCCTACACTGGAACTACGCGTGGACTTATTGCGACTATGAACACGATGATGTGGTTCGGCAACACCACGATACTGCTCATGGCGGGGATCATGGGAATCGATTCCAGCCTGTTCGAGGCATCTCGTATTGATGGAGCCAGCACCTGGCAGATCTTCTGGAAAGTCACCATTCCTCTTATTGCCCCGATCATGGCATATGTTCTGGTCACTTCGCTTATCGGAGGGATTCAGATGTTCGATGTGCCTCAGATCCTTACGAACGCAGAAGGGCGTCCGGACAGGACCTCGACTACTCTTATCATGTATCTGAACAATCATCTTTTCTCCAAGAACTATGGCCTAGGTGGAGCGGTTTCAGTCTTTATCTTCTTCATTACGCTGATTCCAAGCATCATCGTGTATAAGTTCACGATGCGCGGCTATGGCAAGAAAGGAGGCCGCAGATGAACTCAAATGCAAATCTCAGGAAGATAAGAAAGACAGTAGGGCCTACTGGAGACAGCATCAAGCTGAATCTGATGAGGGCCTTGGTATATGTGTTCCTTGTTCTGATTGCCGTCTTCTGCCTGTTCCCATTTGTGATCCTGATCATCAATTCCACAAGGCTTCATTCAGAGCTGCTTTCAAAATTCTACCTTGTTCCGGGCAGCCACTTCTTCCAGAATCTGAAGAACGTGCTCACCGATACGAACATCCCTCTTCTCAATGGACTGAGGAACAGCGTGTTCATTGCAGCACTCACTGCGATTCTCACAACGTATTTTTCTGCCATGACCGCCTTCGGGATATTCATGTATGACTTCAAATTGCGGAATTTCGCATTCTCGTTCATCATGTTCATCCTGATGGTTCCGACTCAGGTATCAGCTCTCGGCTTCCTGCGTCTTGTGGACAAGATGCATATGATGAACACCTACTGGCCTCTGATCCTCCCTTCGATTGCAGCTCCGTCCGTGTTCTTCTACATGAAGCAGTACATGGACAGCGTTGTGCCGAAGGAGATGGTGGAAGCAGCCCGCGTGGACGGTTCCAACGAGTTCATGACATTCAACAGGATAGTGCTTCCAGTGATAAAGCCTGCTCTGGCCGTTCAGGGAATCTTCTCGTTCGTCTCTTCATGGAACAATTACTTCATTCCGGTTCTTGTCATCAATTCCAAGAACAAGAAGACGATTCCGATCCTCATTGCAGAACTCCGAAGCGCCGACTACATGAAGTTCGATCTCGCCAAGATCTACATCATGATCTTCGTTGCCATCATTCCTCTGATTGTCGTCTACCTGTTTCTCTCGCGGTTCATTCTCGAGAATCTCACACTCGGAAGCGTCAAGGGCTAGTGCAATGGACAGCGACCTTTCCGATGCAGTGCTGAAAATGATCACAGCCCAGCGCTGTGGCACGCAGCTCACAGGTGACTTTCCTCATCCAGCCTGTCATGCAGGCCGGGCTCTGATCTGGGGCACAGATGGCTATCTGAAGGACTGCACCGGTGGCTGGCATGATGCCGGCGATTACGGGCGCTACGTGGTTCCAGGTGCAAAGGCTGTGATGGATCTTCTCCTTTCCGGACGTGCCGATGCCTTGGATGAAGCCCGATGGGAGCTGGATTGGATGCTCAAGATGCAGAACTCCGATGGCGGTGTCTATCACAAGCTCACATGCCGTGATTTCCCCGGTTTCGTCATGCCGGATCAGGAGACGGAAGAGCTGATTGCAAGTCCTGTATCAACTGCGGCAACTGCTGATTTCGCCGGCGTGATGGCTTTTGCCGCCTCGATATTTCATGAGAAGCGGTATCTGGTCCCTGCAATGATGGCCTATGTTTTTCTTATTGCCAATCCCTCGATCATCCCCTTTTTCAACCCTGAAGGCATGGTGACAGGCGAATACTCTGATTCCTGTGATAAGGATGAACGCTTCTTTGCTTCTTGCGCTTTGTACTGCGCCACTTCAAATCCTTATTTCATGAAGAAGGCACGCTCTCTGTATGACATGGATTTCGCATCACAGGGAGACTGGGACTGCATGGGCATCTACGGGCTGCTCTGCTTGATTCACTCCAGAAAGCGGCCTGACCTCAAATGGAATGCCAAAGCGGATATCCTTTCACGTGCCGATGAGCTTGTCTGCATTGCAGAACTCAATCCTTTCAAGGCGGCTCTTTCAACTTACAGATGGGGCAGCAATATGGAAGTCACCGATAACGGCTGTCTGCTGATGGAGGCTTTCAGGATCTCAGGGAAAGAAAAATACCGTGAATATGCGAAGAAGCAGCTTGACTATATTCTCGGAAACAATGCTCAGAAGATGTCCTTTATCACGGGTTTTGGAGAAAAAAGCCCGTTGCATCCGCATCACAGGCCATCGGAGGCCATGGGCAAGCCCATGCCTGGAATGATGGTTGGAGGACCTGATCAACATCTTCAGGATCCGTATGCCTTGGAGAATTTCAAAGGACTTGAGCCCTGCATGTGCTATGCCGACGAGCTTGCTTCTTACAGCACGAATGAGGTTTCAGTGTACTGGAACGCATCCCTTTTCCGGCTGATCACAATGCTGGAAAATAACGGGTGAACCTGCCTTCCTGCTTCTGAACGAGGCGTCCTGATGCGCATAGCATCTTGACAAGCCTGAATGCCTTGGTCGTCTTCAGCCCGATTGCTTCTTCGATTTCCCTGCGGGTTACAGAGCCTTTCACCGCTGCGAGGTTCATTATCCTGTCAAGTTCATCTCCCTTATATGAATATTCCGGGGTGCTTTCCTGCACTTTTCCTGCAAGCGCTTCATTCCTGTTGAAAATGGTGCAGACGAATGCTCCTTGCACGGCCTTGAACTGGGGCTGTGCAGGCGTGCCTTTGTACAGATCGAAGATCTTCCTTATTCCTGTACCGTAGCTTTCCACGAGCTTCATCCGGTAGAATGCACTGCAAAGATTTGGATTGCGCGACTGCGAGATACCGGATTTGATGGCTTCCATGGAGATTCCTGATACCAGGCCGCCAAGAGTGATGAACTCGATTCTATCCTGATAGATATTGATGATGGTGCTTCCTGAAAACATGTAATCTCTGTGAACAATGCAATTCAGAAGCGCTTCGCGGATCGCCTGATCCGGATAATCCTGAGTATCGCTGCGCCTGAGGCCTGTGAACCTCGCTGCCGTTCTGTTTGTGCCGCAAAGATAGCTGTAAGCCTGCTCAAGCTGCTTCAGGACTGAGCCTGAGAATTCGCACCTGTCTCTGAATATCGAGCCATCGCATCCTTGGAAAAGCGCTGTCTTTATCGAGAACGGGCACTGGTCGGAAAGAAGCAGCCCCAGGTTCGAAAACAATCCGTCCTCCCCGATGATCCTGAGGTTCTTCATATTGGCGCTGGAAAGTTCTCCCATTTCCTTTTCCAGTGTCTTGAAGCTCAGTTCCTGGTTCCAGCTTCTGGCTTCTTCAAATGACTTCCCGGCTGTGTCCATGATCATCGTCCGGATCGAGGCCTCACTGACTGGCAGGCAGGTGCTTCCTTGCCTGATGAAGACTCCGCCTGGCTTGAGTCCAGTACGTGCAAGGTAATACGGTCTTTCCGTACCTGTTTCCACTGTGACCTTGATTACATTCTTCTGATTGATCTGAACTGTCTTCTGGTGGATGAAGACTGCCGCATCCGGAAGAATCAGGTTGCTGATAATGCTGGAAAGACGCTTTGAGACATCATCTGGGTCTTCCAATCCGCTGGCATTGCCTTTGTCGTCCATGCCAATCATCAAATCTCCGCCTTCGGTGTTGAGAAATGCTACAAGAGTCTTGGGTATGCTGTCAGGAAGCTTTCCTGTTTCTATGTCTTTGAATTCCATTTGAGTGCTTTCATGCAGTTTCATCTTTCCCTCCTTTCTTTCTTTCTT
>JAQUYU010000090.1:0-2462 GCA_028691695.1 Sphaerochaetaceae bacterium
CTCTCTTGAGCAAAGCCATCTGAAGGAGAACCCAATGCCGTACAATTACGATTACTATGCAAAAAGCGCAGAGTACATCAGATCCAGAACCGATATCAAGCCAGAAATCGGAATAATCCTGGGAACAGGGCTCGGCCCGTTTGCCAGGCAGATTGAGAATCCGGTCGAGATTCCATACAAAGATATACCGAACTTCCTTGTCTCCACTGCCCCTGATCATGCTGGAAAGCTGATTCTTGGAACAATCTCAGGCAGGAAAGTAGTATGCATGTCCGGCCGTTTCCATTTCTATGAAGGCTACAGCATGGAGCAGCTTTCCATTCCTGTACGTGTGCTCAAGCTGCTTGGCATCCAGAAGCTTGTCCTGACCAATGCCGCAGGAGCTGTGAACACCGGCTACAGGCCTGGAGACGTGATGATGATCTCAGACCACATCAAGCTCTATCTTGGAAGCCCGATGCGCGGCCCGAACGTTCCAGAGTTCGGAGGCAGATTCTTCGACGTAAGCGACATGTACTCATCCAATCTGAGGGAGATTGCCCGCTCATGCGCAGCAGATTCCCCGCTTCGGATCCAGGAAGGCGTCTACATGTTCTTCCCTGGTCCTCAGTTTGAATCTCCTGCTGAAATTCGAGCAGCCAGGATCCTCGGAGCCGATGCAATCGGAATGTCGACAGTGACCGAAACCCTCACTGCCGCTCATTGCAAGCTTCCGGTACTCGCCTTCGCCGTGATTACAAACATGGCTGCCGGAGTCAAGAAAGGCCCTGTCGGCGGCGGTGAAGTCGAAGAAACCGCAAGCAGGATCGAATCGGACTTCTCAAGCTACATGAAAGAGGTCATCGGCGCAATCTAGCCGCGACTTATGAAATCAAACACAGTCTTTTCCAAGAACAATATCCGCATAGGACTTGTCCAGGGGTTCTACTGGATAGCCTCCTGCGTATTCGTCAGCTACCTGGTCAGGCTCCTGGCCTCCTCAGGTTACAGTGATTATGAGAGCGGCATTGTGCTTGCCGTCTCCGCCCTTGCCACGCTTACAATCCAGCCGATCCTTGGAAACCTCTCCGACAGGATAAAGTCGGTCAAGCACCTGATCCTCCTGTGCTTCCTGCTCTCCTCGGCAAGCGCTGGGGCACTGGAATTCCTCATTGAAAGCAGGATAGCCACCTGCATCCTCGTATTCGTCATCTTCGGCTCGTTCCGCTCCCTGTTCAACATCATAGACCTGTGGAGCTTCAGCATCTGCTGGGACGACCCGCATTTCTCATACGGCTTTACCCGCTCGTTCGGCGCTGTATTCTACGCAGTAAGCGCCGTGCTGTTCGGCTATGCAATCGATCTTTTCGGACATGGCATCATCATTCCATGCTTCATATTCTTCAGCATTCTTGATGCGCTGATTGTCCTGATGATTCCAGAGCCATCCAGCGTTATCAGAAGCAAATCCAACTCTCAGGCCCTTTCTACTGGCAAGGCATTAACAACGATTCTTGGCAACAGGCAGTACATAGCTGTGCTGGTGTGCTACCTTCTGGTCGAGATGAGCAACACTCCGATGCAGAACTACCTGACCAGGAAGTTCGAGGTTCTGGGAGCAGGCGACCTGTACACCGGTCTTTCCTTCCTTATCATGGGGATTCTCCAGCTTCCGGCTCTGCTCTGCATCGATCGCATAGGCAAGTCCGTCAAGCCGATAATCCTGATGCTTGTTAGCTTTGCCGGAATCGCACTGCGGTCGGTGATCATGGGTTTTGCCCAGACGCCTGTAATGGTCACACTGTCGTTTCTCACTGAACCGATAGCAAGCGGGCTGTACATCGGGGCTATCATTCTCTACATGAAGAAGATTCTTCCGGCCAATGTCCAATACCTCGGCCTGACATTATACACAGCAGTCACCACTGGCATTGCAGGGCTGGCGGGTAACTACATTGCAGGACTCCTCTCCGACAGCATCGGCGTACTGCAGATGATGAAGATCATGTCATTCTCATCGGTTGCAGGCTTTCTGATCTTCGCCATCACAAGCACCGTATTCATAAGAAAAGGAGAGGCCCAGTGATTTCGGCCAAAGAGACAAAGCAGCTTTCACTTCTTGAAGGGCCCATCACCTCCAGCATGGTCCGCTTCTTCATTCCGGTAGCACTTGGCTTCATATTCCAGCAGTTCTACACCATGACCGATGCGATAATCCTCGGGCGCTTCATAGGCAAGAACGCTCTTGCAGCAGTAGGCGGCTCGGCCTCATCGATCATCAATGTAATCACCTTGTTCTTCGCAGGATTCACTTCAGGCGGCTGCATAGTGATAGCCCAGGCATTCGGATCGGGAGACAGGCAGCGTTCCAAGAGGGGAACCGAGACTGCCCTGTGCTTCTCTGCAATCCTCGGAGCTGTGCTAACGATAGCCGGAATCATCTTTGCACCGGCACTTCTTCGCATGCTTGACACTCCAGAGGA
>JAQUYU010000090.1:2562-6854 GCA_028691695.1 Sphaerochaetaceae bacterium
TTTGCCCTTAACAATCCCACAAATATCAAGATAGCGCTTTGCTACCCTATTTCATGGGCAGTATCTTCTGTGATATTCACCGTGTTCTTCTTGTGCTGCAAGGCGCTGAAGCCAAAGGAATCTATCTGACCTTGGCCTTGCTGCTTTTGATACGTTCAAGGTTCTGCTTCATCTCTCCAAGAGTTTTCATGAATGAAGCAAGCTGTCTATGGCTTATCCCATAGAGGAACTGTCTGCCGAATTCATCAATATACTGGCTTCTTCCAGCCAGATAAGCCTTGGATTTCTCTGTCAGAATCAGCTTCTTGCGACGCCTGTCCTCATCATCAGTCTCCCTGTCAAGGAAACCCTGCTCCTCGAGCATATCAAGAAGCTTGCTTGCGGTTGGACGCCTTATATCAAAATACTGTTCTATGTCTTTCTGGAACACTTGCTGGCCAAGAGCCTGGCAGTAGTCGATATAGCAGATGATCCAAAGCTGGAACGAGTTGAGGTTCTCTCCTCCTGCCGCAGCGAGAACATCATTCAGTTTCCGATTGAGCATGTTTGACAGCGATTTGATCTCATTTACCGGACTGATATCAAGCTTTCTTCCCATCTGCTATTCCTCCAAATCAGCCAGCTTCGCGCAAAAGCTGGCAATAGTTATTAGAATATATTCACATCCAAGCTGAATCGGCAAGGAAATCAGCCGATTTTGCAACTAAAACATGATTCTACACAAAGCAGAAGACTATCTAACACAAAACAAAGAAAAACTCTCATCAATCACTTCTGATTATCACATGCTTCTTCAGGCACGAAGCTGAATTTCTCATAGTCGAACAGCCCGGAATCAGTGATCTTCAGCTTGGGAATCACTGGAAGAGCCATGAAGCTAAGCGTCATGAAAGGATCAAGCTCTGGATTGACTCCAAGCGTCTTTATTGCTGTCTCATGCATCTCGGTAAGCTTGCGGTCCACCTCAAGCCCAGACTCAGAAGTCATAAGACCAGCTATTGGAAGAGGAAGGCAGTCCAGCACTTTCCCATCCTTCACCATGGCTACCCCGCCTCCGACCTTGATCAGGTATTCGGAAACTGCGAGCATGTCAGACCTGTTGTCGCCGATGACTATCAGGTTATGCGAATCGTGGGCAATAGTAGTCCCGACAGCACCGTGCTTCATCTTGTAGCCATGAATCAGGCAGCTGTGCATCAGACCTGTCTTATGGTGTCTTTCAATCACGGAGATCTCCAGCAGATCCGCATCCGGGTCGTGAATCCACATTCCATTCCCATCACGCTTCACATCTGTGATGTACTCTCCGGTAACGACTCCGCCTGGGATTATGTCAATCGCCCGAATCCTGTCAGACCCGAGCTTCAGTGCAAACGAATCAAGCGAAAGCGGTGCTACAAGCATCCGTCCAGAAACGTTGCGCGGCTCGACTGGCTTTCCTTCGAACAGGTACTCTCCATCTTTTGCCTGAAGCACTCCGTCCTTGAACACCATCTTCGGCCGGAATCCGGCCAGATCATCAATGAGCAGGAAGTCCGCCTTGTATCCGGGAGCTATTGCCCCTCTGTCGTACAGCCTGTGGCACAGGGCCCCATTGAGAGTGGCAATCCTGATTGCATCAAGGGGGTCCATTCCAGCCTTGATAGCAAGTCTCACGTTATTATCGATATCCCCTTCTTCGATTATGCTCTTCGGCTGTCTGTCATCCGTGCAGAACAGGCATCTGTCCAGGTTTTTCTGGGTCACTCCGCTCAGAAGCGTCAAGAGGTTCTTGCATGCCGATCCCTCACGGAGCATGACATACATTCCTCGCCTGATCTTTGCCTGCATCTCCTCTACAGTAGCGCATTCATGATCGCTCATGATCAGCGGATCGCAGTATGCATCAAGGTCAGTTCCCATCGTCCCGGGGCTGTGTCCATCAATATGCTTTCCCGCCTCATCGCAGGCTGCTACTTTGTCCAGGACTTCATCATCAGCGAAGATTACTCCAGGAGCATTCATCAGCTCACCTAGCCCAAGCACCCTCGGGTTGCCTATCCTGCTTCTCACAGCATCGGCCTTCAGCACTGCGCCTGCATGCTCGAATCCTGTTGCAGGAACGCACGATGGGAACATGAAGAACACATCAAGCGGTATGTTCTTCGATGCCTCAAGCATATAATCCAGTCCATCCACTCCGCATACATTGCAGATCTCATGAGGGTCTGCTATCACGGTGGTAGTTCCGCATGGAACGACAAGCCTTGCAAATTCCTCAGGGCAGCAGTGCGAGCTTTCGATATGCACATGTCCGTTGATAAGCCCAGGAACAAGGTACGCACCTCCAGCATCAATGGTCTTGCATGCCTTAGGAAAACCTATTCCACCGAATCCTGCAATGGCGGATCCAGCCACAAGCACATCGCCTTCAAACACGTTTCTGTCAAATACATCAACGATCCTGCAGTTCTCTATCTTCAGATCCGCAGCTTCTCTCCCAGCTGCAACAGCAATCAGGTGCTTTAGTTCCTGCTTTCTATCCATGCAATATGCCTCCCGAATGTTCATACAATTATTATTATAACACTCAAACAGCAAAGCGGACAAAGAAAAATGCAACAAAATAAAACAAATTGTTCAGAAATTGAATGGTTCCAGCAATCTTGCCCCGCATTTTGAGGAACAGATCAAGAGATAGCAAGCACTGAATACAGAGTGAGCCAATGCTGCAGGATTGTCCAAAAAACCTCCTGATAATGGGTAATGAACCATTTGTGCAACAAAATGAAACAAATCAGGCTGTACAGATTCCAAAACCTAATGTATAATTTCCATATATCTAGAAAGGAGTTTCAAATGGCTGAAAATTTGAAAAACACAAAAGTGGGGACTTCCGGCTTAGACAAATTCTTTCACATTTCTGAAAGAAAGTCTGACGTGAAGACCGAGATTATGGCAGGAGTAACAACATTCCTGACCATGGCTTACATCCTTGCAGTAAACCCAGGCATCCTATCGGTTGCCGGAATGGATTTCAGTAAGGTATTTGCAGCGACAGCAATCTCATCGGCAATTGCTACGCTCGTAATGTCTCTGGTAGCAAATCTTCCGTTCGCACTTGCACCGGGAATGGGACTCAACGCATTCCTCGCATACACCGTATGCGGAGCAATGGGATACGACTGGAAGTTCGCTCTCACAGCTGTTTTCATAGAAGGAATCATCTTCCTCGTGCTCACTGCCTGCAACATCCGCGAAGCAATCGTAAACAGCATTCCCGCTAACCTGAAGAAAGCAATCGGCGTTGGAATCGGCATGTTCATTGCATTCATCGGACTGCAGAACGCTGGCATCGTCATCGGCGGAGCAACACTGGTGGATCTCAACCCGAAGTGGTGCACATTCGGCGAAGGCGGAAGCCTGCTTGCAATCATTGGCCTGCTCCTCACATCGGTTCTGCTTGCCTACAAGGTGAAGGGAGCTCTGCTTCTCGGCATCATTGCAACAACAATCATCGGAATACCGTTTGGCGTGACCAAGTACGCAGGCGGCACCTATCTCCCATCAGCACCATATTTCTTCCCGTTCGCATTCGGCGAGATCGGCGGACACCTTGTTGATTTCATCATCGTCATGTTCACCTTCCTCTTCGTCGATATGTTCGATACAGTCGGAACACTGATCGGATGCGCCACAAAGGCGGACATGATCCAGGAAGACGGATCGATTCCAAACTGCAAGGAAGCACTTTTCGCTGATGCAGTCGGAACAACCGTCGGAGCCATCCTCGGAACCTCAACAGTCACAACATTCGTCGAATCTTCAGCCGGCGTCGCAGAAGGCGGAAGAACTGGATTCTCAGCTCTCATAGTTGCAGTTCTGTTCCTCCTCTCACTGTTCCTCGAGCCGCTGTTCGGAAGCATCCCAAGCCAGGCGACAGCTCCAGCACTGATCATCGTCGGAGTAATGATGATGACACCGGTCAAGGACATCGAATGGAACGATTATACCGAAGCAGTTCCTGCATTCCTCTGCATACTGTTCATGGTCTGCACATACTCGATCTCCAATGGAATCATGCTCGGCATCCTTTCATATGTGATCATCAAGCTCTGCTCCAAGAAGGTCAAGGACATCGGACCAATGACATGGGTCGTTGCTGCACTCTTCCTTCTGAAGATAGTCGTCGGACTGCTCTAAACCAGCATTCTGAAACCAAAGGCCGCTGCGTTTTTTTCGCGGCGGCTTTTTATTTGCCCAATTCTGCTCTTGTAGGAAAACCACTCAACTGTTACAATCAAGGCTGTGAA
>JAQUYU010000091.1 GCA_028691695.1 Sphaerochaetaceae bacterium
AAGAAACCTCTGGTTATTTCGGCAGTCGGAGTCTGTGTATTTGCAATCATGCTGTTTGTAAACCTCTAACGCCATGGCTTCAGACAAAGATTACCTGGATTTCATCATTGATCAGCTTTCAAACCTTGATGGGATTTCTTATCGACCGATGATGGGCGAGTATATCCTTTACTTCCAAGGCAAAGTGATAGGTGGAATATATGATGATCGATTTCTTCTGAAAGATTCTGAATCTGCAAGACAAATGATGCCAGAGGCTACTGTTGATATTCCTTACGAAGGAGCCAAGCCTATGCTTCTTGTTGACAATATTGAAGACAAGGAGTTTCTGAAGCAGCTGATTGAATCATGTTATGACGAGCTGCCAGAGCCTAGGAAAAAGTAGCATTCGCAGGATTATTCGAGACCGGACAAAACATGACAGATAAAGTCGGGATGACTTTTCTCTGATGTGATAGGCTGTTTTTGCAGCGGGAGGTAACATTAGTGGAATGGACTGATGCTATACGAAACGGAATTGAATATATGGAGGAGCATGTCACAGATGATATCACTGCAGATGATGTCGCAGATCATGTGAATATGTCTTCCTTCTATTTTCAAAAAGGATTCAGCATGCTATGCGGATATACAGCAATGGAGTATCTGAGAAATCGAAGACTGTCACTGGCTGGAGCTGATCTGGCTACGAACGGTGAAAAGGTCATCGATGTTGCATTGAAGTATGGCTATGAGTCCCCCGACAGTTTCGCCAAAGCATTCACTCGCTTCCACGGAATGTCTCCTTCGATGGTGCAGAAGGGCGATCGGATGATCAGGACTTTTGCGCCGCTGCAAATCGAAATCTCATTGAAAGGCGGTTATCTTATGAATTACAAGATTGTCAGGAAGGAAAGCTTCACGGTGCTTGGGGCATCACGAAGGTTTGATTACGAGAATTGCAAGAAGGAAATCCCTGATTTCTGGAAAGAGCATTATGCGAATGGATTTGGAAAGCATGTCAGCGGAATGTTCGGGATCAATATTGACGAGAGGATGGGACATGACAGCTTCGAGTACCTAATCGCCGATATCTACAATCCAGTGATTGATATTCCAAAAGGATTGGTGACTAGGACGATTCCGGCTTTCACTTGGGCTGTATTCTCATGCGATGGCCCGATGCCCAAGGCGCTTCAGAATGTCAACGAGAAGATTTTCTCCGAATGGCTTCCTGCGCTCAAGGAATATGAATTTGCCGCTGGGTACTGCATCGAGATGTATGATGACCCTGCAAAGTATCCTAAGGGGACTTTGGATGAGTCATATCATTCTGAAATCTGGATTCCAGTGAAGAAGAAGTAATAACCATAATAATGTTATTGACTGCTTTCCTTGCATTTGCCATGGAGAGCAGTCCTTTTTTTGCGATTCATGGCGTTCAATTGCAAAAAGATATTGACTTTGATGTGTGCTTTTCAGTAACATGAACAATGTTCAAGTTGAGGAGAACAGAAGCAATGAACTATGCCGTTACATCGAAGCAGGAGATATTGAAGCAATGCCGTGACATCGTATCCGAGCAGGGACTTAAGGCTGTGAATATGCGTTCGGTTGCCAAAGCCTGCAATGTTGCGCTTGGCTCGCTGTATAACTACTTCCCGAACAAGGACGACCTTGTGATTGCAGTCATAGAAAGCGTCTGGCAGGATATATTCCACATGGATCAGTGCAGCGGCACTGGTCTTCCGTTTCCTGAATATGTTCAAGGGATATTCGAAAGCGTCAAGAGAAGCGCCAAGGAATATCCCCAGTTTCTGACTGCTCATTCCCTGAGCCTTGCAAGCGAAGGAAAGAACAAGGCTAGGGACATGATGGAGCATTATCTATCTCATATGAGGATGGGGATGCTTAATGTGCTGCATAATGATGCTTCAGTTCGAAAGGATGCTTTTGGACAGGGATTTTCGGAACAGGCGTTGGTTGGTTTCGTTCTAGGGAACATCATGATGCTGCTGATGCAGAACGCAGGAGACTGCAGCGTGCTGATTGAGATGTTGAAGCGGTCAATCTATTAGAATCAAATGAAACCTCTTTGAGAGAGTTTCTATCAATAAGGAAGAAAAATTAGAAATGCAAGCTATTTTTGAAACATTGTTTGATGTTGTCTATCTGACTACAGTCATAACTCTTGGAATCAGGATGATTCGCAAGGGTGGATCTGTGAAGCAGTATCTGCTGTTCGGAATCATGGCAGTTACCCTTGGATGCGGCGATGCTTTCCATTTGGTGCCAAGAGCTCTGGCTCTGTGCACGACAGGCCTTGAAAGCTATACTGCTGCTCTTGGAATAGGAAAGCTGATCACATCGATCACGATGACAGCTTTCTATGTGCTGCTTTACTACGTGTGGCGCTCTCGCTATCAGGTGACTGGCAAAAAAGAAGTGACAGCTGCTGTATGGATTCTTTCAGGAATACGAGTGCTGCTCTGCATGATGCCGCAGAATGCCTGGACCAGTTCAGATGCACCGCTTTCATGGGGTATTTACAGGAATATCCCGTTTGCATTGCTTGGATTGCTGATTGTTGTGCTGTTTTACAGAAGTGCAAAGGAAAAAGGAGACAGCAGCTTCAGATATATGTGGCTGACAATAGTGCTGAGCTTCGGGTTCTACATTCCTGTCGTGCTGTTCGCTGATGCTGTTCCTCTTGTGGGAATGCTGATGATTCCGAAGACCTGCGCCTATGTCTGGACAGTGCTTATCGGATATAATGCTATGAAGAAGGAGCTTGGAAAATGAAGAAGTATCTTAATTATTCGCTTGGTTATGCGATAGCCGCAATGGTCGGAGGAGTATTCTACCGAGAGTTCACTAAATACAATGGATTTAGTGGTGTTACAACGCTTGGAAAAGTTCATGCCCACCTGTTTATGCTGGGAATGGTTGTGTACCTGCTTGTCGCGCTGTTCTCTGCTCATAATGATCTGCAGGGGCAGAAAACATTCCGCATTTTCATGTGCATCTACAATATCGGTGTCCCACTAACAGCAGTGATGATGCTGGTTCGTGGAATCATGCAGGTTCTCGGAGTCCCGCTTTCGGCTGGAGCAACTGCTGCGATATCCGGAATTGCAGGAATTGGGCACGTTCTAGCCGGAACAGGGCTGATCCTGCTTCTGGTTTCTCTAAGGAATACTGCTAAGAACTGAAATCAGATATCAAGGTAATAACGGTTCCTGTTCTGGGTCCTCTTCCAGAACTCAATTGCTTTCGGAGGACCATGCCATGCAATGCATGCAGTTCTTGCCCCAGACAGGACGGCCGTTTTCAAGCTTGATGTTCCCCAGCGGGCAGCCGCATTGGATGCAGCTGTCTTTTGAATAGAATCCTTTTGCGCTGACCATAATGCGATTGAACAAAGGGGAGAAGGCTCCGCAGATTACCAGGAACGCTGAAGGATCTGAGAACCTGGGGATTGGAAATCGCAAAGTGGGGCGAAGAGAACCTGTGAGGTGATGAATGCTTGAGACAATCCTGACTTCGATTGCAGCTTTTGCTGGAACCAACATTGATGATCTTTTCGTCGATGTGGTTCTGTTTGCGCAGGCGGATGGAAAGGCAGCCAAGCGTTCTGTTGTTGCAGGCAAATACATCGGAATCGGCATTCTGTTTTTGATGGGGTGGCTTGGATCTCTGCTTGTGAAGTCTTTTTCTTCCAAGGCAATTGGGTTTCTAGGTCTGATTCCTATAGCCTTGGGCATATGGCACATCTTCAGCAAGGAAGATTCCGAAGATGGGAGTACGACTCATTCCAAGGGACTGCTGATCAATACTGCGCTTATGACTTTGTCAAACGGAGCCGATAACATAGGTGTCTATGTGCCGCTGTTTGCAGGGTTCGAAACTGCTGAGATGATCATCGTTGCCGTTGTTTTTGTGCTTATGGTGGCCGTGTGGTGCTGTTTGGCCAGTAAAATATCAGACCTCCCCGTACTGAAGCGCTTTCTGGTGCGTTACAGGCGTGCCATAATCCCAGCGGTCTACATCAGCCTTGGCATTTATATACTTGTTAAGGCTTTTGTGTGACATTGTTACGCTGCTGACTGAGTCCAGTTTGCAAGCTGATTAGAATTAGTTATATTTAACTTTGAAGGATGTCCTTCAAGGAGAAAAACATGAATCTTTCAGAGATATTGAAGCAGAGACGCAGTTATTATGCAATCGGGAGTGATCTGCCGGTGCCGGAATCACAGGTCGTGAAGAAAATCGAAGAATACACAGAGCTGGTTCCTGATGCCTTCAATATGAAGAGCTCCAGGGTTGTGCTTGCGCTTGGAAAGAAGCAGGATCTGCTTTGGGATGCAATTTATGATGCATTTGGAGGGAAGGTCAAGCATGAGAAGCTGGATGGCTTCAAAGCCGGTGCGGGAACAGTGCTTTTCTTCTATGATACCGATACAGTGACTGGGATGCAGAAGCAGTTTCCGGGTTATGCTGACAATTTCCCGCTTTGGGCATTGCAGGCAAGCGGGATGCTTCAGTTCACAGTCTGGAGCGGGCTTCGCGAACTGGGAATCGGGGCGACTGTTCAGCATTACAATCCAGTGATTGATGAGGCTGTTGCCAAACTGTTCGGTGTGCCGAAGAGCTGGAAGCTTATTTCACAGATGCCGTTTGGCAATATTCTGGAAGAACCTGAGCCTAAGGATCCAGAAGACATCAGCAAGCGTGTAATTGTTTCACGGTAAGCAAATAATCAATAGTTTTCCAATGCAGGGAATTGTTTTGTTCTCTGCATTGGGCTGATTCTCAATGCTCTTGCCTGCTGCTTGAATTGAAGCGGTCTGTATTTCTAACTTATTGCATTCCATATCTTTCTTAAAATCTGTACAAAGAAGTGGGTTTAATATAAAATCAAACAGAAATAGGGGATTTTGTATGAGATCAGATGGCAAGAAAGTTAAAGATGCAGATCCGATGTATACGATTGTTCCGTACGTTATGAATAAACGCTACGATGCAATGAACATGATCACGCTGGATATTCCGTTGGAGCCGCTGAAGAAGTACATGGAAGCCAAGCGTGCGGAGGGCAAGTATGTGAGCCATCTTGGCTTGATCATCGCCGCCTATCTTCGCACTGCTGCTTTTTTCCCGCTTCTGAACAGGTTCATCGCAAACAAGAAGATCTATGACCGCAACTTCTTCGATGTTGCCATGGTTGTTCTCAAGACCGGAGGCAAGGATGATCAGGGAACGATGAGCAAGATTCGCTTTGACTATGAGGATACTATCTTCATGGTTCAAGGCAAGATTGATGATTACATCATTTCCAATCGCGAAATCAAGAATGCAAACTCCACCGATGATCTGATCAAGAATCTGCTGAAGGTTCCTGGTCTTGCCAATTTCGGAGTCGGCATGTTCAAATTACTGGACAAGTTTGGGATTCTTCCTAGGAAAGTCATCGATGCAAGCCCCTTTCATACAAGTCTGACTGTATCAAATCTTGCAAGCATAAAGACAAACCATATCTATCATCACTGCTACGAGTTCGGAACTACCAGCGTGTTCATAACGATGGGCAATCCGAGAGAGGTCCCAAAGAGGGTTCATGGGCAGATTGTATTCTCACGCTGCATTCCGCTTGGTGTGGTGATGGATGAAAGAATCTGCTCCGGCAGCTATTTTGCCAGTGCATTTCAGAGCATCAGGAAGTATCTTACTCATCCGGAATTGCTTGAGAAGACGCTTTCGGAGGAAAAAGCAGGGGAAGCTTTGATTGAAGGTCCATCTTCCGAAACATCCGAATAATTGTGAAATGATTTTGTTTTTTTGTTGAAGCCTGAAAAAACACGGGTTATACTGTGCCTGTCTTGGAGCTTGCTATGCAATCAGATACCAAAGAAGAAAATTCTCTATGTCTGTTCGATCCCGAAAGCAGGAGTGTACTTTTTGCTTTAGATGGACATGGCAAAGAAATCGTGCAGGGGGGGCAATCTCTTCCCTGTTATGAAGTTATATTTGGATTGCACTCTCCATGCGCTTGCTGTGACTGCTTGCTGGGGAAAGGTCCTTGCTTTGAAGATTCCTCGGAATTGATGCATCAGATCCGCCTTGCTGATCGTTGCTTGATGCTTAGGTATTGCAGGTGTTCGAATGAATGCGAATCGCAGAAAATGCTGCCTTCCGGATTGAGCCATAGCCTGAGAACTCCGCTTGCTGCGATAATTGGGCTTTCGGATCTCGGACTTGAATCAGATGCGAATAAGAAGAGTCGGACGTACTTCTCCAGGATTAATGAATCAGGTCGCAACATGCTTTCGCTTGTGGACAATCTCATGGAAATGAACCGGATTTCAAAAGGCGAAACAAAACTTACTGAACAGTATTTTGATAGATTTGCAATGCTGGATTCGTTGAAGAGGCAGATGCAAGGGGTCGCCGAGCGTAAGAGGATTGAGCTCAAGGTGGATTTTTCAGGTCTTCGTTTCCAATGGGTCCTTGCAGATCAAATGAAGATCAGGGCGGTATATGAAAACCTTCTTTCAAATGCAATCCGGTTTTCTGATCCAGGTTCCGTCGTTACTTGGAAGATCGAAGATTCACCTCATGAGTTTGGACGCTTCGTTCTGAATTGCACTATCACAGACCATGGTTGCGGCATGAGCCGGAAGTTCCTCGCCAAAGCGGGCATTCCGTTTGAGCAGGAACATTCAAGGTTTACTGATTCAGTTCCGGGAAATGGACTTGGGCTGACGATTGTAAAGCATACCCTTTCATTGATGGACTCATCGCTTGATATTGATAGTG
>JAQUYU010000092.1 GCA_028691695.1 Sphaerochaetaceae bacterium
TCGTTATGGTCTTCACAAAGCCCTGCCTCGGCCTCGGTGTTATTCCGATGAGGAAGGTGCCGCCGGTTCCGAACATGGAACTGTCGCTTCCGAACACTACGATTCCGTTGTGCTGATAAAGCGAGAGGCCTGAATAGAGCACATTTCCGAATATCTTAGGATACTGCGTTGAAGAAGCAGCGGTGGCCTTTCCGATTGAGATGTCAGACTTCTTCATCAGCCCTGTCGGATGGACCATCAGATAGCTTCCTGAGATATTGCGCGCCATTCCGAAATGTCCGTCGGCAAATGCAATAGCAGTGTTGAGAGACATCGTAGTCGTGTAGTTGGTATATCTGCTTGTGAACTGCTGCCTGAGCGACAGCCCGACGAGGCTTCCCGAGTACGAATAGGACATAGCAAGAGTATGGTCAAGCAGGTCGGCAACGTCGATTCCGCTGGCATTGACCTGAATGCTTGATTTCTTGGATCCGAACGGCCTGAATGAAAGCCCAGCATCGATTGTGTCAAGATTGCTCTTCGCACTGACGCTTCCGCTTGATCCGAGAGACATCGAGAGCCCTACCGATACGTTGAACGGTATGTCTTCTGTTATGATCGAGCTGGATGTGTTGATTCCAGCCGACAGGGCAAGCCCCTGCTTGAACGATGCAGAAAGCGAAAGCGCTGCGCTCCATGTGAACTTCTGCACATCGAACTGGTATCCGAACGTTCCGGACACTGCTGCCCTGAACACTGAGAATCCTTTGCTGTATCCAGTGGAAAGCGACAGCCTCTCGCTGTCGGAATCGTAGGCGATGGACAGTGCAATCGGTGCAAGCGCCGCAGAATTGAACTTGTTTGAAATGCTCATGCTGTAGTTGAAATTGCTGCCCCAGTCGAATGCTGCTCCCATCGGTATGTTGAGGAACTGGACCTGACCGTTGAATGTAAGGGTTCCGTAGTTGAACGCCTTGATCAGGTTGACCGAATCAAGCAACCGGAGTGAATAACTTCCATTTTCATAGCGCATTCCGGACAATGCAGTTACATTGTACAGCGTGAACGTATGGGTGATGCCCAGTCCCTGTTCCCATGAAGCAGAGAAATCTGAGAACTTGGCCACCATCCTATCTCCGTTGAAGTCGATGTAGTGGAATCCTGGCAGAGTACCGCTGTCTTTGACGCTCGGGAAGCTGTATGTGAACTTCCATAGATTCTCTCCGCGGGCAAGCAGCGATGTATCAAATCCCATGTCGAAGTAAGTGATCGTAATGGATGGATCAGGATTGTAATAGTCAAGGCTGCTTGAATCAACGCTATCAGGCACCTGCCAGATTTCAATCTGGTTGGATCCCTGAACAAAGGCGAAATCCCTGAGCTTGTACTGTCCGACCTTCATCTTACGTCTGAATGTCTCGACTCCGTTCATGAACACAACGACAGTGCAAGGCTCTTCTATGACTATCTGCTGCTGGAACTGGTTTCCCAGCCGGGTTCCTGTTCCATATGCATAGTTCTTCTCAATCGAGAATCCAAGCGGATTGCTCGATTCAAGAGCCGAATGAACAGGGACGGTGCCCAATGTAAGCCTGATATTGTCATCGATGAAATCGAAGTAGCTCTGGAAGCTTCCGAAGCTCACGCCGGTGTTGCCAGCCGAAAGCGAGAAATCCGTTGCAAGATCAGCGAAAGACATCATGCCTGACATCGAAAGCTGAGCCATCTTGCCGGTGATCCGATCCTTGTTGTACCTGAGGTAGCCATAAGCCGAGAGGTTGGCCGCCAGGCTGAATCCTGCAGGCTCGATGTCCTCCACTCCTTCTATGCTGTCCACTCTGTTGAGCGTGACATTGCCGGCCGAAAGAGAAATGCTCGATTCAGGCATCTGTGCAGCAGTGAATGAGAGATAAATGGCAAACGAGTTTGCATCGAATGAATTGACGACGCCCATCTGAGTAAGGTAGTCAAGGCTCAGATAATCTTCGCCGGAAGAGAACAATGTATCGTAGAAGCTCTTCTCAAGCATTGAAAGGAGCATAGTTCCGAGCACCTTGGAACTTATGTACGGGGCGTTCGAACGCATGTCGACTTCGATCGATCCGTAGTATTCATCATTAATGTAAAGATAAGGGTTCTGGATTCCATCTTCATAGACCATGTCGCTTCCGCTTACGAAGAAGTCGGAGAAGAAATCATCTGAAGTCGCATCGGAACTCCAGTCGAATGCCTCTTCAATGTAGGACTGAATCACAGTCGGAGGTCCTGGAATCCTTATGACCGACTGCTCAGCAGCCTGTTCGGTCTGAACTACTTCAGTTATCTCAGGTTCCGGTTCGACAACCGTCTCAGGTTCCGGTTCCGGTTCGACAACTGGTTCAGGCGCGGGCACGACAACAGGCTCAGGCTCCTCAGGAGCAACCGGCTCACCTGCTTCCTTGATCTCTGGTTCGGCAGGTGCAGCGACTTCAGGCTGAACCGGCTGCTGTGGCTGCTGGATCTCCTGCGGAACTTCGATGGAAGTCTCTGCGGTCACGGATGACGTCTCATCTCCGCTTGAAGTTATCTGGCTTGTCTGTGCAGCAGCACGCCTGGCCTGGGCATCCGCCTGAAAGCGCGGAAGCAGAAGCCATATGGCACCGCCAATGATTATAAGTGTAATCAGCACATAGAGAATAGCATATCTTCTGGACTTTCTTCTTTCCCTGTAATCCATAGCCACAATACACCAAAGGAGCCGGTTCTCCGGCTCCTGTCAAGGCAAAGTCAATTACTGTAAGAAATGGTCCCCTGATACTGACCGCTTAGATCAGCTGGGAATTCCAGCCCTTCAGGCCAGGGGATTGTTCTTACAAGTTTCTTCTTTGCGAGCAGATTTGCTCCATCGATGCCAGGCAGCGCATCGCTTCCTGACAGCACAACTCTATTCCCCTGTGCGTCTGCTACTGTAACTTCTGCTCCGATGAGTATCTGGTGCACATTGCCGGAATTGACCAGCGTTACCTGCATCTGCTGCTCACCCTCCGCCGAAAGAACCGGACTTATCTTGGTGACGTCCAGCCTTGCGACCGTCTTGCTTGGTGATACATAAAGACTTGTTGTATAGATATAAAGGAAATTGAACATGTTCTGGTTCGTTTCCTGTCTTCCCTGTGAATACTGCACCTGCTCTGCTCTGAGCCTGAACGAAAGCTCGCTGGTGACTGTGGATGGCCCGCGGTACTGGACTCTGACAATCTGAGTTCCTCTAGGCTGGACAATTACCTTGTTCGGCACAATCGAGAAATAACGTGATGCATCCGCATTGATCTCCTCGCCTGCCTCTGACTGATCCCTGACCAATGCGCTGATTAGGACAGCAATCGAATCATCAGAATCGTTGACGATTGTATAGCTCTTGGTGCTGTCTGCGCCTGTTGGGGAAAAGGTCTGTTCTAGCGGTGAAAACTGGAAAGCAAAAGCGCTGGTCATAACGAGCACAGCCAGTACAAATACCGTAAAAACTCTTTTTGCCATAATCTACCTTTCTCTTCCTTCCACATCTCAAATATACATGAGGTTCAATTCATGGATAGAATAACTTAATTTTTAGCTCTTTGCAAGCAAATGACGGTATTTTTAAACTTTCCCTCTACAAAAATACACAATAGACGATTCATCATCGACTTCAAGCCCAAAAAAACTCTCATCATATCAATCAGAAATCAGTCATCAATCTTCTTGCGGCAGGATGATTGCATTGTCAGTAAGAAAGAAGGTTCCATCTTTCCTTACATATGAAGCAGGGAGCTTTTTGTTTCCAGAAAGGACCTCCTTGATGATCCTTTGCTTATTGGCTCCTGGAACAAGAAAGAATCTGAGCTTAGCATTATTTATCACATTCATTGAAAGGGAAACTCTTTCCTGCTTCGTCTGATCATTGATTGTGGAAACTGCATAGTCGGTGCTTCGAAGCAAATCGAGACTGGAGGGAAACAAGGATGCTGTATGACCGTCCGCTCCAATTCCGAGAATCACCAGATCAAAGAAAGGATAGCCATTCATCTGAGGAACAAGATCAAGTTTTTCAATATACCTCTCAACCGATTTGCTGGAATCATTGAAGTATTCAATCGGGAATATGTTCTGAGAAACAAGCTTATCCCCCATCGTCCTTTTGAAAACCCCATAATTGCTATCCTCGCTGGATTCGTCCACCATTCGTTCATCCACCCAGTAGATCTTCAGATTCCGCAAGTCATTTTCATTCATTTTCTCTTTCATCATCGAGAATAGTCCCTTGGGACTGTTCCCGCCAGAGAGAGCAAGATAGAAATCCCTGCCCCCTTGCCTGAGAATGAAAGAGATTATGAAATCAAAGCATTCCATCTCGTTTTCAAATACTTTCACACGATCCATGACTCAACCTATAGGGAACAGAATCCCTGACTATCCATGCGACTGCAAGGAATGCGCCAGGAATTCTCCTTGCCAGAGAGCAGAAGCTCAGCATTCTCAGGCCCCCAGCTGCCTCGCTTGTAAGAATAGAGAGGAATGCTGTCATCTTCCTTCCATGCCTTGAGTATTGGGTCCACGTACTTCCAGGTAAGCTCAATGGCATCGCTTCGCTGGTACAAAGTGGGATCACCGTGAATCGCATCGGAAATAAGCCGCACATACGAATCCGAGATCCTCAAGTCCTTGCTGTCAGAATAGTGAAAATCCAGTTCAGTCTGTCTGATATTGAATCCAGGACCAGGAATTTTCATGCCAATCCTCAATACCATTCCCTCATCAGGCTGAATGCGGATGATCAGCTGATTCGGCTCCGAACTGAGGTTTTCATTTTCGCTGAAAATCTTGTGAGGGTTATCCTTGAAATGGATTACAACCTCACTGCTTGAAGATTTCAAAGCCTTTCCGGTCTTGATGTAGAAAGGGACACCAGACCAGCGCCAAGAATCGATGTAGCACTTGATAGCCACATAGGTTTCAGTCTTTGAAAGAGGCCTTACTCCTTTTTCCTCTAGATACCCCGGCCCCAGAGAGGTCGAGGCATATTGAGCCCGCACGACATCCCTCTTCACGTCCCCATCGGAAAAAGGCCGCAGGGATTGAAAGACCTTCACCATCTCATTTCGCAAGCAATCGGCACTTGCACTTACAGGAGGCTCCATAGCAATGATTGCAAGCACCTGCAGCAAGTGATTCTGAACCATATCGCGAAGTGCGCCAGCATTGTCGTAATACCCAATGCGGTTTCCGACAGAAAGCGATTCATAGGCGGATATCTCAACGTAGTCGATGTAATTGCGGTTCCACAGAGGTTCGAAAATGCTGTTTGAAAAACGGGTTACAAGGATATTCTGAACGGTTTCCTTGCCAAGATAATGGTCTATTCTATACAGCTGGGATTCTTTGAAGAACTTATGCAGATCATTATTGAGGGCAATGCTGCTCGCCCAGTCATGGCCAAAAGGCTTTTCGATGATTGCAATCACCTTCTGCCCCTCTTTCTCTTCAGAAAGGCCGGCGCTGAATAGGTTTTCAGATACTTCAGTATACAGGGAAGGAGAAATGGCATAGTAGTAGATGACCTTCGATGCCTTGCTCCTGTCAAGAAGCTCTCTCAATCCCTGATAGTCATCCTTGCTGCTTATATCCATTTTATGATAGGTGAACAAAGCAGAAAACGGCTTGATGAATTCCAGGGGAGGATTGCCTTTGCCTTCTCTTATTGCCTCTTCTATCAATTCAGCAAAATCATCAGAAGAATAATCTTTCCTTCCTAAAGCGGTTATCTGAGCATTCTCATTCACGATCCCTGAAACATAAAGCTCATACAGGGCAGGAATCAGCTTTCGTCTGGACAAATCACCGCCAAAGCCAAAAATCACAAAATCCAAATCAGTTCCCATGTCTTCTCCTGCATTTTCTTCATTCTATCATAATAACCAGATGCCGCAATGTGACAAAGTCATATTTTACGGCACATTCTTTGCAAGCAGCCTGCAGGGATGAAGCAACTGTGTAAACGGTGTATACGGTGCGAACGGTTTGGAAAAATTGATCTTCCTTATTTAGGGAAATATTCCCGCTGGAAAGAGTGAAAACTTCCCGAATTATTCAGATTGAGCATCTGCGTTAGAATCTGTTTAGAATCGTTAGATCAGGCAGAAGCTGTCCAGAAGTTGCAGGATGCGTAGGAGTGGCAGGTCGTCGATTTGATGATGAATTGGAAAACAAGAAACCATTTCCTGGCTCAATGCAAATCATATCCGGACTAAAGCACCACACATGGAAGAAGCAACAAGTTGACAGTTTCTTCAGCTCATGGTATGTTTCTTTCGGCATCAATGCCACGGGTTGTAGCGCAGGGGTTTAGCGTACTAGTCTGGGGGACTAGGGGTCGGCGGTTCAAATCCGCCCAGCCCGAATATCAGCAGTTCAAAATCAGTTTTCCAACTCTGGCGAAGCATGCGGGTTTGGCCAGAAAAGAAGGAGCCGAATCAGGTAATACCAGAAACGGCTCCAGTTTGCTATTGCTTTTTCTCTCGAAATCAATCTTTGGATGCTAGCCCTTCACTCCTCCGGAAGTAAGACCGGAAACAAGATGCTTTTCAATCAGCATGAAGAGGATTATGACAGGAATCGTTGCAATCAGAGAAGATGCAAACAGATACTGCCACTCGATCATGTTGAACGAGCTGAACTGAGTGATTCCAACGGTGATAGGCTTCTTGCTGGCTGTTGAAATCAGAACAGTGGAAATCGTGTACTCGTTCCATGCGTTGATGAATACGAAGATCAATGTCGTGACTATGCC
>JAQUYU010000093.1 GCA_028691695.1 Sphaerochaetaceae bacterium
TGCGCATGGAAAGACATGGTGCAGCATCGGCAATAAGGGATGTCTATGAAGAAATGGAAACAAATCACGGAAGTGATAAAGAATTTCTTTTGAGTCTTCTACTGACTTCTTTTTATTCAAATCTGGAAGCATATTTCGATGCCTATCCATTGTGGTCCAAGCCTCTCGGTACCCCTCAGTCGTAAAAACTGAGTCAGTACCATTCAGTCAAAACTTCAGATGGGGGTAATCCTTGGTGAGGAATCAGTTCTTTTTCTTCTTTTTTGATTTGGGCTTTGTGCTGATGCGTCGCATCTTTCGGTCGCTCTCCTCTGCGTAGCGCAGGAAGTCGATTTCTTCCTCTCCGATTTTGTTCTCGATGTTTTCGAAATGCTCTGAGTTGGAGCGGCGCTTGCGAGGAGAACGCGGCGGACGATCATGACCCCTATCCCTGGAGCTGAATTCTCGCGCCCGCGTTACGATAGGCTTTCCGCCCTTTGTGCTTCCTCCCATATGGGTAAGGATTGTTTCTGCAATCTGGGCGGGAGCAGTGACGAATGAGAAATCATCATGGACCTCGACCTGCCGGATATCGTCGTTCGAAGCACCGGTCTTGGAAATGAGGAACTCGACAAGATCACGCTTGCTGATTCCATCATTCTCTCCGCGGGCGATGAACAGACGGGTGAATCCCTGGTCGTCAATACCGGCATACTGAGCGGAATTCTCTCGCTCTTCGCGTCTGCGTCCGGATGATTCGCCTTCGCCTCTCTTGCCTCGGTAAAGGTCGAGAATCGACTTGAACCTGCTGGTGTCAAGCTCTCGCTGGAATGAAAGTGAAAGAAGGGCGGCAATAACCCTGGTAGAATCATGGCCTTCTGAAATCTTCTCGGCCATTGCGGTGAACTTCGGATCGATTTCAGCAGAAGCTTCTGCTGCTGGAGCGATGACCGACGCTATGGTGGCTTCGATTCTCTGCTGCTTTGCTTCTTCGATCTGCTCTATCGTTGGAACCTGAGCCTTTGCGATCTCGCTCTTTGCCACCTTCTTGATGAAAGCGAACTTGCGGAATTCAGATGAGTTGACGAACGTTATCGCAGTGCCCTTCTGACCTGCACGGCCAGTGCGGCCGACTCGGTGAATGTAGGTTTCAGGATCTTGCGGAAGAGAGTAGTTGATGACATGCGTGAGATCGGGAAGGTCGATTCCTCTTGCCGCAACATCAGTAGCGACGAGGATGCTTATGTAGTGACCGCGCATCTTGCGGATGATGAGCTCTCTTTGCTTCTGCGAAAGGTCTCCGTGAAGGACCTCAGCATTGTAGCCGCGCTCGATCAGCCTTGCGCCGACTTCATCGCACTGGATCTTTGTCCGGCAGAACACAAGGCCATAGAAATCCTTTGTGATCTCAATTACTCTCATCAGCACTTCGAGCTTGTCGCACTCGCGTGTTTCGTAGAAGACCTGCTCGGTAAGGGAGCTGGTCATGTCCTCGGTCTGGGTGCGGACAAGCTTGTAGTTCGGCATGAAGCGTGCGGCAAGCTTGAGAATAGGCTCTGGCATCGTTGCCGAGAAGCAGAGCATTCTCTTCTCCTGAGGAGCTGCTTCGAGAATCGTCTCGATGTCCTCTATGAAGCCCATGTCCAGCATTTCGTCTGCTTCATCAAGAACGAAGCACTTGATATGGCTTATATCAAGAGTCCCTCGCTGGAGATGATCGAGGATCCGGCCCGGAGTCCCTACGACAATATTCACACCATGCTTCAGCTGCCTGAGCTGGGCTTCCATCGATGCGCCGCCATAGATCGGTGCAACTTCGATGTTCCTGGTTCCGGCAAGCGAATTGATTTCAGTGCATTCCTGTATGCACAGCTCGCGAGTCGGAGTAAGGATCAGTGCCTGGACAGCCCTGTCGCCCTTGTCCAGCATCTCAATTATTGGAAGGGCGAATGCGGCGGTCTTGCCTGTACCTGTCTGCGCCTGTCCTATTACATCCATCTTGTCCTTGAGCAGCAGCGGTATGCATTGCTTCTGTATCTCTGTAGGCTGCTCGAAACCTTTTGCCTGAAGAGCTTCAAGGCTCTCCTCTGACAGCCCCAGCTGCCTGAATTCTTCTAACATCTAATTCTCCATGTAAACGGCAGTTAGAATAACAGCTTTTGAAAAGTTAATCCATATCACAGGTATGTTTTCTGTTTTTTTCATTCGCAATCCATTTCCTGTGCTATAATTCATCGCAGGAGTCAGCTATGCAGCACGAAGTAACAGCAAGGCAGCCGCTGCTGGACAGCAGAGGGCATATAACAGAGGAAGGATGGGCAAGAAAGCCGGTCTGGCAGTATGACAGATCGATGATCCATGCCGGAAAGCTCAGGATCAAGGAATGGGATTACTATGCCTTCACTTCATTCAAGGGCAAGTGGACCATAGCACTTACACTGAGCGACCTCGGATACGGTGCGCTGTTTGCAATTGCATTCATTGATTACAAGCGAAAAAAGTTCGCGCAGACCGATGACATGAAGCTGTTCACGCTGCTTCACACAGGATTCGCTCCGACGAGCACTGAAGACAATCAGGTGACTCTTTCAAGCGAGAAGCTGCGCCTGGCCTTCATCAAGAGAGGAAACATCCGGCATCTTGTTTTCGGCGCACCAGGACTGGTTCTGCCAGACGGTTCAGTCGGAATAGATGGCAATGTGACTCTGACTCAGGATCCTGGGATGGAGACAATGAACATTGCCACCTCTTGGCCGAAGAACAGGAAAGCCTTCTATCTCAACGAGAAAGTCAACTGCATGCCGGCTTCAGGCACAGTAAGGCTTGGAGACAATGAAATTACCCTTGAAGACGGTGACGTCTGGGGTGTGCTGGACTGGGGAAGGGGACGCTGGACTTACCAGAACCGCTGGTACTGGGGAAGCGCAAGCGGTCTGGTTGATGGTGTTCCATTCGGGTTCAACATCGGATATGGGTTCAGCGACAGAACCCCTGCATCGGAGAATGTGATCTTCTACGATGGGAAAGCATACAAGCTCGACCAGGTCGATTTTGGGATTCCAGGTTCTGGCTATGAAGATCCATGGCATATGACCAGCTCGGACAAGCGCTTCGAGATGACATTCGAGCCAGCCGTTGACCGTCATTCCAAGACTGACCTGCTTCTGATCAAGAGCGTCCAGCATCAGGTGTTCGGCTATTTCACCGGCGATGCAGTGCTGAATCAGGAGAAAGTTATCCACTTGGATGCATTCCCAGGATTTGCTGAAGACGTGTTCAATCGCTGGTGACGCTTCTCGTCTTCAGTTTCCTCGAATTTCCTGATCCGTGTCCTGATCATGGATGGACTGCATCTGTAGCTTCTGGCGATGTCTCGAATGCTTCGGCCAAGGCACCACTGAGAAAAGACCTTGTGAGGGTCAATGTCATCACGCTGAAGCCTGAATGAGTCTGTTCCTGTTCTCTTGCTGAAAGTAGTTCCGCAGGCTTTGCATCTGTAACGTCTGACAAGCCCGTGATGTCTTGAGATATAGCTTCCGTGGGGCGAGTACCAGTGCAGAAACTCGATGTCCTCGGCATCGTGGAGCATGCATTTTGGGTTCGGGCAGCGAAGTGTCTCTTCCATTTCCATATAGTTCCTCCTCTTTTTTGTAGAACTGACCAATAAAGCGGAGTTATTAAGATATTGCTGAACGTTTTTCCCTGATTAGGGAAAAAGCATGAAAAAACTTTCGCATTTTACCTGATTATGAGAAATCATGGGATTTCAGGCTGAAGAAGGTATGAAAAAAGCCGCTGCCTTTGAGGGCAACGGCTTGGATCATTCAGAAAAGCTATCAGTTGGAAGCTGCTTCCGTGGTGGTTGAAGCAGTACCTGTGGTTGCCAGGCTGCCGCCGAAGATGTTCAGGAACTGAGTGAAGAAGTTGTTGGTATGCTTGTCACTGTTGAGGATGTTGCTGTAGAAATCATTCTGAGCCATCTGTGTGCCGTAGTATGAATAGAACAGGTTCACAGTCTGTCCCTGGCTGAGATCCTGGGTATCGCCTGTGATCTTGACAACGATGTAGTTGTTGCCGGACTTGATGGGCTCTGTGATGTAGCCGACAGCCTCGGTGTAGAGGGTCTTCATTACAGCCTCGTCGGCAGCAGCCGTGGAAAGCAGTCCATAGGAATCTGTGTATGAGAAGCTTCCCATGTATGAGCTTCCGCCGATGTTGCCAGGAGTGGCGTTGACCGTGACGGTCTGAAGGCTGTTGGAAAGGGCAGCTTCGTCGAAATCAGTCTGAGCCTGCTCATAGACCTTTGCAGACATCTCCTCGATATAGGGAGAGGCGATCTCTGTCTCGTTCTCGACGATGTAGTACTTCACATTGGCCTTTGTCGTTGCTGATGAGATATCAGCTGTAACAGGAGCGGCATCGACACGGAAGATCCTGTAAGCGCCAGAGCTTGCCATAGGAGCAGTGTAGGCACCGACTTCAGTTGAGAAGAGGGTATCAAGCTGCTCCGCCGTGCAGGCAGCTTCGAGCGTGTAGTAGTAGAGCTCTCCGATGGAACCGTTGGAGGATGCGTATGAATCTTCGGAATACTGTGAAACCACATCATTCCAGGCTGTTCCGCTCTGAAGAGCTTCGTAAGCTTTGTTGATGTTGTCTTCGCTTGTGGCTGTGATGTCCGAAATGGTGATGCTGTTGAATTTGGCAGGATCGGCTGCAAGATACTCAGCGGCCACTGAATCAGGAATTGCATTGTAGTCGATTGCAATGTACTCGAACGTGCGTGTTGCACTTGCAAGCGATGCTACGAAATCCTTCTCGGCTGTCGGTGTGGCTACTGTGGCCTCATCGCCGCTGATGATTGCAAACGGAACCTGGCTCTTGTAGGAAAGATTGAGGCTGGTTTTCACATCATTGGTGGTTTCGTTGTATTTTGTCTCGGAGAATTTGCCGTCGTCATCGTTGTAGTAGCCTGATTCAAGAATCGCCTTGTCCACAAGTTCCTGTGGAGCTCTGACATCCGATTCCTTTGCTATCTGGGCGACAGCGGTGAGAATCACTGAATTCTGGTAGGCTTGGTTCCAGAGCTGGTACTGGGTGGAAAGGTCAGATGAACTGGCCGAATCCGGATACTGCTGAGCAAGGCTGGAATACTGATTGTAAAGCGTGCTGTTCTGTTCATACAGGATCTCTTCGCCGTTGTAAGATCCGAAGCTGAGCTTGTTGCTCTTGTTCATCTGAGGAAGAATCACGTAGATGACGCTTGTTCCGATAAGAGCGATTGTGATGAGCGCGATGATTATCATTGCAAAGATCTTGCTGGCGCTGATGGGCTCCTTCTTCTTGCCGGTTTTGTCCGACTTGTCGTCTTTCTTCTGGGCCTTCACCTTCTTGTCTTCCGGCTTGACTGGTACGAGCTTGCTGTCTTTCTCATCGGATTTGTTCTCTGACATTTAAAACCTCTGTTATTCAAAACTATTCAGAAACTTGTTGTAAGCACTGAAAAAATGTGATTGACACAAAGAACAAAATACCATTACTTACAGCGATATGTCAATCTCAATGCTGTTTTGAATCCTATTTAATAGGGGTTTTTGCAAATCCTCTTTCTGACTGGCATCTGTTGACTTTTTCCTTCAAATGAAAGTATAGTCAGATTGCCTCGGGTAGTAGCGCAGGGGCTAGCGCACTTGGTTCGGGACCAAGGGGTCGGTGGTTCAAATCCACTCTGCCCGACTAGGAACCTCCTTCGGAATTCTCCGCAGGGGGTTTCATTTTATATTCTTCAATCGGAGGCTTTCGCAGTGGACAGGAATCTGATCAGAGAAGTGCTTGATCTTGCAATGTCAACAGGTGCTGATTTCGCAGAAGTTTTTATTGAACGGACCCTTTCAAAAGGTATTCAGATCCTGGATCATAGGGTTCATAGCGCCCAAGGTGCGGACTCAAGCGGAATCGGGCTTCGGATCTACAAAGGCAAGCGCACTGTGTACGGATCCTCAGGAGATCTGTCCCGCAGCGCGGTTCTATCGCTGGCAAGAAGAGTCGCTGGAGCATTTTCGGAAACCAGGATCGCCTCTGCCCAGATTCTGTGCGACTGCATTCCAAGGAATATCACGCCGGTGAGAATCGTTCCGTCTTCTGTTCCAAACAAAGCTAAGATTGATGTCATCAGGATGGCAGACGATGGCGCTAGAAGCTTTGACAGTTCGATTTCTCAGGTCAGTTCATCTCTCAGTGACATTGATCGGACTTTCACAGTTGCAAACAGCGATGGTCTTTTCACAGGAGACAGGCAGATTTATACCAGGCTCAAGGTTTCTGCCATAGCAAGCTCCGGAACTGAGAACCAGACAGGATTCAACGGACCTGGAAGACAGGGTGGAATGGAGCTTTTCCCTTCAGAAATCGATCCTGAGCAGACGGGCAAGGAAGCTGCAAGGCAGGCTGTTGTGAACCTTCATGCCTCTTACTGCAAGGGCGGAACATATGCAGTTGCAATCGAGAACGGATTCGGCGGTGTGATATTCCATGAGTCCACGGGACACAGCCTGGAAGCGACTCAGGTTGCATATGGGAACTCTGAGTTCTCCGGAAAGCTCGGGCAGCTTATAGCAAATCCGAAGCTTACTGCAATTGATGATGGAACTATCCCAGGAGCATGGGGC